>CALGOO010000352.1 GCA_937960715.1 uncultured Candidatus Competibacteraceae bacterium | reverse complement strand
GGACCCGGCCTGGGAATCGCGCACCGACTGGGACATCTTCAAGGGCATCGCCAAAGCCTTTTCGGAGACCTGCCCTGGCCATCTCGGCGTGGAAAAGGACATCGTGGCGCTGCCGACTTTGCACGACACCCCGAACGAACTGGCCATGCCGGACGTGAAGGACTGGAAGAAAGGCGAGTGCGAGTTGATCCCCGGCAAGACCGCGCCCAGCCTGGTGGTGGTCGAGCGCGATTATCCGGCCACCTACCAGAAATTCACCTCGGTCGGGCCGCTGCTGGACAAACTCGGCAACGGCGGCAAGGGCATCAGTTGGAACACCGAGCACGAAGTCCACGCGCTGGCGACGCTCAATTACACGGTCACGGAAGACGGCATCGCCAAGGGTCGGCCGCGAATTGACAGCGACATCGACGCCGCCGAGATGATCATGATGCTGGCCCCGGAAACCAACGGCCATGTCGCGGTGAAAGCCTGGGCGGCGTTGAGCAAGATTACCGGCCGGGATCACAGCCATCTGGCCTTGCCGAAGGAGCACGAGAAAATCCGCTTCCGCGACATCGTGGCCCAGCCGCGCAAGATCATTTCCTCGCCCACTTGGTCGGGGCTGGAGGATGAGAAGGTTTCGTACAACGCCGGTTACACCAACGTCCACGAGCTGATCCCGTGGCGCACCGTCACCGGCCGCCAGCAGTTCTATCAGGATCACGCCTGGATGCTCGGTTTTGGCGAGGCGATGTGCGCCTACCGGCCGCCGGTGGACATGAAGACGGTCGAGCCGATCATCGGCCAGAAGCCCAACGGCAACCCGGAAATCGTGCTGAACTTCATCACCCCGCACCAGAAATGGGGCATCCACAGCACCTACACCGATAACTTATTGATGCTCACCTTGTCACGCGGCGGGCCGATTATCTGGCTGTCGGAAGTGGACGCCAAAAAGGCGGGGATCGAGGACAACGACTGGATTGAGGCTTACAACGTCAACGGCGCGATTGCGGCGCGGGCGGTGGTCAGCCAGCGGGTGCCGGAAGGCATGTCGATGATGTACCACGCCCAGGAAAAAATCGTGAACACGCCCGGCGCGGAAACCACCGGCACGCGGGGCGGCATTCACAACTCCGTGACCCGCACCGTGCTCAAGCCGACCCACATGATCGGCAGCTACGCCCAGCAAAGTTACGGCTTCAATTATTACGGCACCGTCGGGGCCAACCGCGACGAATTCATTATCGTCCGCAAGATGGCCAAGGTGGACTGGCTAGACGACGAAACCCCGGCTGATGCTACCCCCGCGGAGGCGCATTGATCATGAAAGTACGCGCGCAAATCGCCATGGTGTTGAACCTGGACAAGTGCATCGGTTGCCACACTTGCTCAATCACCTGCAAGAACGTCTGGACCAGCCGCGACGGCATGGAATACGCCTGGTTCAACAATGTTGAGACCAAGCCCGGCATCGGCTATCCCAAAAACTGGGAAGATCAGGACCAGTGGAACGGCGGCTGGAAACGGGTCAAGGACGGAAAAATCGTACCCAAGCAGGGCGGCAAGCTGAAGATTCTGTCCAACATCTTCGCCAACCCCGACTTGCCCGCCATCGACGACTACTACGAGCCGTGGGATTACGACTACGCGCATTTGCAAAACGCGCCGGAGTCGAAAGCGATGCCCACCGCCCGGCCGCGCTCGGCGATCAGCGGCGAGCGGATGGAGAAAATCCATTGGGGGCCGAACTGGGAGGAAATCCTCGGCACCGAATTCGCCAAACGTTCCAAAGACACCAACTTTGAGAACGTGCAAAAGGAGATTTACGGCGAATTTGAAAACACCTTCATGATGTACCTGCCGCGCCTGTGCGAGCATTGCCTCAATCCGGCTTGCGTCGCCTCCTGCCCCAGCGGCGCGATTTACAAGCGCGAGGAAGACGGCATCGTCTTGATCGATCAGGATAAATGCCGGGGCTGGCGGATGTGCGTTTCCGGCTGTCCGTACAAGAAGATTTACTACAACTGGAATACCGGCAAGTCGGAAAAGTGCATTTTCTGCTACCCGCGCATTGAATCCGGTCAGCCGACGGTCTGTTCGGAAACCTGCGTCGGCCGCATCCGCTATCTCGGCGTGCTGCTCTACGACGCTGACAAGATCGAGCAAGCCGCCAGCGTGCTGGACGAAAAGAGCCTGTATCAGGCGCAACTGGATATCTTCCTCGACCCGTTTAATCCGGTGGTGCAGGCCGAAGCGCGCAAGGCCGGCATTCCCGAACCGTGGCTGGAGGCGGCGCAGGAATCGCCCATCTACAAAATGGCGATTGACTGGAAGATCGCCTTCCCGCTGCATCCCGAATACCGCACCCTGCCGATGGTCTGGTACGTACCGGCGCTGTCGCCGATTCAGGCCCGCGCCGAAGCCGGTCAAATCGGCATGAACGGCATTATTCCTGATGTCGGTTCGTTGCGGATTCCGCTGCAATATCTGGCCAATCTGCTGACGGCGGGCGATGAGAAGCCGGTCAAGGTGGCGTTGGAACGGATGCTGGCGATGCGGGCCTACATGCGCGCGAAAACGGTGGACGGCGAGATCAAGGAAGACGTGCTGAAGGCGGTCAACCTGCGCGTGGATCAGGTGGAGTCCATGTACCGCTATCTCGCCATCGCCAATTACGAAGACCGCTTCGTGATTCCGACCAGCCACCGCGAATATGCCAGCGCCACGTATGACGCGCTGGGCGAACGCGGCGGATGCGGCTTCAGCTTCGGTAACGGTTGTTCGCCGGGCGCGGACAAGACCAACTTGTTCGGCGGCAAAAAAGTCACCACCCGCCGCGCTATTCCAATCAAGGTGGAGCCGACCGGGAAATGAAAACGCTCAAGGTGTTATCGGCGCTGATGGCCTATCCGCAGGCGGAAACGCAGGCGGCGCTCCCGGAACTGGCTGAAGCCCTGGAACAGGAAGCGGTGTTGCCGGATGCGGAGCGCCGGGCGCTGCACCGCTTTATCCAGCGGCTGTCGCGTACCGAGCTGATGGACTTGCAGGAACAGTATGTCGCCACCTTCGACCGGGGACGGGCGCTGTCGCTGCACTTGTTCGAGCACATCCACGGCGAATCGCGGGATCGCGGTCAGGCGATGGTTAACCTGCTGGAGGTGTATCGCCGTCACGGCTTCGAGCTGAACGCCCGCGAGCTGCCGGACTATCTCCCGCTGTTTCTGGAATATCTGGCGC
>CALGOO010000351.1 GCA_937960715.1 uncultured Candidatus Competibacteraceae bacterium | reverse complement strand
GCAAGGGGGGAGGGAGACTTGTGTGTAATCGACAGCACCAGGGGGGAGGGAGACTGATGTGGAATCGAGAACCGACAGTTCCCGCAAGGGGGAGGGAGTTTTTTACAGTTTCTTACCGCTCATCAGCCGGGAACCGCCGTTCGTCTGGTGGAAGTGACCATCGCCACTTCAAAGTGTTTTATTGAGACTCGTCCACGAGCGCCCGGCGCGGCGCTAAAGTCAGGAGATTCGACATGTCGTTCAGGACCAGAGGGTTTACGTTGATCGAACTGATGGCCGTGGTCGCGGTCGTGGCCATCCTGGTGATCGTGGGCGTGCCGACGCTGCGGGACACCCTGATCCGAAGTCGGCTGTCGGGACATATTCAGGAGTTTTACGGGACGCTGGCCCTGGCGCGCAGCGAGGCGATCAAGCGCGGCACCCCGGTCTCCATTTGCAAAAGCAACACCGGAACCGGCTGCACCGCCGGCAGCGAGTGGACGGATGGCTGGATCGTCTTTGTCAACAACGACAACGACGTTCCGGCGGCCGTGGACGGTGGCGAGACCATCCTGCGGGTCTTCCCGGCCCTGCCCGCCACCGACACACTGTACGCCAACAATAATTTCACCAACTTCATTACCTACGACCGCTTCGGCATGGCCAACAATGTTGGAACCTTTGTGTTTTGCGCCAACAGCGACGAGACCAGGGCCAGGACCATCGCGGTCATCCGAACCCGTCCACGCGTCGTTGCCGACACCCGCACCATCCCCAAGAAAGAGGATGGGACGAACATCACCAGTTGCGAGAATCCCTAAATGAACGGACAGCCCCGCCGTCGCCGCCAGTCCGGCTTCTCCCTGATCGAGGTTCTGATCACGGTGCTGATCATCGCCATCGGGCTGATGGGCTTCGCGGCGATGATGCTCAATTCGATGAAGAACAACCGTCTCGCCATGCAGCGCAGCATGGCGACCGCTTACGCCTACGACATCATCGACTGCATGCGCGTCAATCGGGCCGCCGCGCTGGGCGGCAATTACACGGTCACCTTCGGTGGTAGCTTGAGCTCGGGCACCGTGGCCGGCAACGACGTGACCGCGTGGAAAACCCAGCTATCGACGCTGCTGCCGGATGGGAAGGGGCAAATCAGCCTTCCGGGCAACAATGTGGTCAGGGTCGAAATTCAGTGGCAAGAGAGCGCGAACGCGGGCGACAACGCCACGCATACCTGGCAAACCGAGACGACGTTATGAACCTCCACCCTCCTATCCCCGCGCCGACGCTGACGCCCCCCGCCCGGCGGAAAGGTTTTTCGATCATCGAGTTGATGGTCGCCATGACCATCGGTCTGCTGCTGGTGGCCGGGCTGTTTTACGTTTACCTCGGCGCCTCGCAAAGCTCGCGGTTTCAAGGCGCGCTGGCCGCGATGCAAAGCAACGCCCGCTTTGCCATTGAACTCATGGGTCTGGACCTGCGGATGACGGGGTTCACCGGCTCGCAGGCCATCAATCCCGGCAATGTCGTCGACGTTCCGCTGACGGGCAACCTGTGTCCGATGGTCGACGCCTTTGGCAACAAGAACTGCACCGCCGGCGGCAATCCGGTGGCGGGTCCCCTGGTGGGCTACGAAAACACCAACCCGCCCGGTGTCTGCACGACCGCGAACACGACGCCCTGTTATCGGGTCGGCACGGATTCCCTCACCGTGGTGCGGGTGGACACCGCCAACAAATACGCCGTCACGGCGCACGACTCGGGGACCACCACGTTCACCTTGGCGAACTGGCCGACCAGCGACGCGCCGCAGCCTGGCGAAATCTTCGTGGCGGCGGATTACGTCAACGCCGCCGTCTTCCAGGTCGGGACCGCGACCAGCCCAAACGTGACCTACGGCGCGGGCGGCACGCCGGGCAATACCGGCGCCGCGCTGGGCACGTTCGGCCCCAGCATCAACGCGCTGGGTCTGTATCGGCTGAGCGGCGTCTCGTATTACGTCGGCAGGAACCCCGCCGGCGAACCCGCGCTGTATCGGGACAGTTTGGATCATACCGGCGCAACCTTGAGCACCACCGCCGAGGAACTGGTGCAGGGCATCGACGACATGGAAATCACCTATGGGATCGACGCCACCGATCCGCTCAACAACGTCGAGGGCTACTGGACCGCCGCCCAGGTCACCGCCGGAACCGATGGCACGTTGACCATGCCGGCGGGTACTCCCAGCAGTTACTGGAGGCGCGTCCTCAGCGTTCGCATCACCCTGACCCTGGTGTCGGGGGAACAAGAGAAAGTCAGCGCCACCGGCGACAAGCTGCGCAAGACCTTCACCAACACCATCGCCATTCGAAACCGGATATGAACACGTTGCGTGTCCCCTTCAAGAAAACCCAGCGCGGGGCGACGCTGATCATCGCCCTGCTGCTTCTCGTCATGATCGCCATGTACGGCATTCCCGCCGCCATGAACAGCATGCAGAACGAGCGCATGACCGGAAACACTCGCAACCGGGACCTGGCCTTTCAGGCCACCGAGCACGCGATCAAGGCGGCGGAAACCTGGCTTTTTGCCCAAACCGACGCCACGCTGAACGCCCTGGCCCCGGCCAACCTGCCATGCACCGCTGTCCCCGACGATGCGGACCCCACCCCTGGAGACGGCATCCTTCCCAATGGCGAATGCCACCCCAACGACGCCGCCTATTGGCAAAACACGTTCGATTGGGCCGCGAACGCCGTTACGCCAACGGGTACCGCCCTTGGCGCGAGCCTGGTCGCCACCCAGCCCCGTTACGTGGTGGAAAGAATGCCGAATGCGTGTACTCCATCGGGCGCGCTGCCCACGGGGAACCCCCCAGAGACCTGCCCGACGGGAGGGACGCCGCCCGACAGGATCGGTCATTACTACCGAATCACCGCGCGGGGCGTCGGTCAGGACAGCAACGCCGTCGTCATCTTGCAGACCATGTACGTATTTCAGGCGCCGTCGCCGTGAAGGAGAAAGTCATGTCATCGACAACATTTTCGCATCGCGCTCGGGTGGTTTTCATCGCCGCCCTGCTGTGGTCCATCGGCGGCCAAGCCGCTAACCTGTCCATTCCGGATTTTCCGCTGTTCCTGACTTCCGCCGGCGTCCCGCCGAATATGGTACTGACACTGGATGATTCGGGCAGTATGTCCTGGGCCTATACCCCGGACCTATTGAATATAGATTATTACGACGGGGATCAGCCAACGCTTCCCAATCGTTACTGGAGATCGACCGATTACAACCCGATCTATTACGATCCCAAGACCGAATATACCCCGCCGGTGAACGCCAATGGAAACTCGCTGACCACCTCTTTTAACACCGCTTACATCAATGGGTTTAGCCCCACCACGAACTACTCGAATCACGGGACGGTTTCTAGAAGCTCCTTTAATCTCCAAACGGAGTACCGGCCCACCGCCGGTCTAAAATTCAACAATGATCCACAACATTGGTTCATGCTGCATTATTCAAGTGATGCACGCTGCCGTCGGCCTTCTTCTGGACTTCCCTTCCGCTGTCAATACAACCGCAACGTCGGCGGGATAGGACTCGCAGACTGGCAAAATATGCAATCCCCACAAGGAACTTGCGATAACCACGACCAGTGTTACAGAACACCCATGCCAGCCTACTATTACGTTTACGACGGCTCCAACGCCAACTGCGACGGCAATGGCGATCCTACGCTGAACGGTAAGTTAGTAGATAACGACTGCTACGATATTAAGATCGTCAGCGCCACCTCGGGGCAGGACCGCAACGGCGACGGAACGATCAGCGCCGCCGAGGCGGACGAGCGCCAGAATTTCGCAAACTGGTACTCTTTTTATCGGACGCGCAATTTGATGACCGTCTCGGCCGCCTCCTTGGCCATGAAAACATTGCCCGGCAGCGTTCGGATTGCCTGGCAGGCGCTCAATAGCTGTCGAGGCACCGCCACTACCTGGTCCGTCAACAATTGCAGGGGCTGGGACAGCACCATCCCCGTCGTCAGCAATGCGATCAAGCCCTACGCCAACAATAAAACCGCTTTTTACAGTTGGCTTCTGCGCCTGCCCGCCGACGGCAGCACCCCATTGCTGTCTTCGACGATCCGCGCCGGTAACTATTACAGTCAAGCTCAGAACACTGATAATGGTCCTTACGACGATGACTTGAATAGCAGCACGAACAACAATAAAGCCACATGCCGAAAGTGCTATCACCTCCTGATGACCGACGGTATGTGGAACAGCGATAACGTGACCGCCTATGGCAACTACGATAGTCAGGACAGGACCTTGCCTGATGGTAAACAGTACCAAGCCAGTCAGAACTACGCCAGACCCTACCGAGATACAAACTCCAACAGTTTGGCCGACATTGCCTTTTCCTACTGGGCAAACGATTTGGTGAGCCTGGATAATGAGGTTTCGCCTTCGTTCCTTGATTTGACAGGCAACGAAGACGCCCGCTACTTCAATCCAAAGAATGATCCAGCGACGTGGCAGCACATGGTCAACTACACCGTGGGCCTGGGAACGACTCCTTTCCTCACCAGCACCGCCGGCGGCAGCCTGACCTGGGGCTCCAATACCTACGACGGCAGTTACCCCGATATTTTGAATGGCGTCAAACTCTGGCCCGCGACCGGCGCAAACAGCGCTGGCAACGCCGCCGACTTGTGGCATGCCGCCATCAACAGTCGGGGCCGGTTCTATAACGTGGAGGGTCCGAAACAACTGAACGACGCCTTCAACGACATCATCAACACCATCAGCTCGGCGGCGGACGCGGGCGGTGGCTCCAGGATCAGCACCAACGTCGCGCGGACCACGGAAACGGGCGCCACGGCCTTCGTGGCCCGCTTCAACGCCGACTGGAGCGGCACGTTGCAGGCGATCCCGCTCGACCCGACGAACGGTACTCTTAAGGAGGACGAGACCTGGTGGGAAGCGGGCGTCCTGATTCCGCCGGGCAATCTGCAACCGCCCGCCGACTCGCGCAAAATCTTCACCCGCAACGGCGTCGTCTCCCAGGCCTTCGCCAGTTGCAGCACCCCCCTGAAAACGGCGCTGGACAAGGTCACCAAGCTGGACGGGACGACCGTGGTGGACAACCTCTGCCCGCAACGGTTGGCCTGGCTCCGTGGTTATATCGCCATCACCGGCATCACCAGAGCCTTCAATAGCGGCACCGGCAAGTGGGAAGCCACCTACACCGCGCCCAACCACGGCTTTAGCGCCGGCAACACCGTCGCCGTGTCGGGGGTGACTCCGACCGCCTACCAGGGAAGCGGCCTGACGATCCTGAGCACCCCCGCGCCCACCACCAGCACCTTTACGGTCGCATTGACCGTGAGCACGGACCCCGGCGCTTACGTTCCCGATGAGAGCGACAACGACCCGGGCAACGACGATCGAGTCCGCTACGCCAATTTCCGGGATCGGACCCTTTCGGTGCTGGGCGACATCGTCAATTCCGGCACCACCTACGTCCACAAGGACAACTTCGGCTACGGCGGCGACGGCATCGCGGTGGGGGGCAAGGACAGCTATAAGTCCTACGTCGACGGGAAAGAAACCGGGAACCCGCCCGTGGTCTACGTCGGCGCCAACGACGGCATGCTGCACGCCTTCAACGCGAAAACCGCCATCGCGGACGGCGGCGGCAAGGAATTGTTCGCCTACGTTCCAGCGGGGGTCTACAACAACCTGAGCCGGCTGACCGATCCGGACTACAGCAAGTCCCACAAGTTTTTCGTGGACGGCACGCCGAGCGTGGGGGATGTCTACCTCGGCAGTTGGAAAACCTATCTGGTCGGCGGTCTACGGGCGGGCGGCAAGAGCATCTACGCCCTCGACATCACCGACCCCGTCAACTTCAGCGCCACCGATGTCAAATGGGAATTCAACGACAGCACCGATCCCCTGACCCCCGGCGCCGACATGGGGCTCACCTTCGGTCAACCCCAGATCGCGGCGGTCAGTCTCACCCAGTGGGCGGCCATTTTCGGCAACGGCTACAACAGCGCCTCCGGCACGGCGGTGCTGTACATCATCGATATTTCCTCGGGCGCGCCGATCGCCAAGATCCCCGTCCCCACCAACAGCACGTCTTGTGGCAGCGCCCTGTCCACGAATGGTCTGTCCACGCCGTTTGCGTTCGATGAAGACAACAACGGAGTCGTGGACGCGATCTACGCCGGCGACCTGCAAGGCCACTTGTGGCGATTCGACAAGTCGTCGGGTTCCTGGGACGTCGGCAACGGCGGCGATCCCTTGTTCACGGCCTGCAGCGCCAGCGGTCAGGCGCAGTCCATCGTCGCCCAGCCCAAGGCGGCGCGCATCGGTGGCAAGATCACGGTCTATGTAGGCACCGGCCGCTATCTGCAAGCCGATTCCACCGATCCGGCGAACCCGCTGAAAAACGACCTGATCAACACCGTCGTGCAAAGCTTCTACAGCATCATCGACGAGAGCGACGATCCCGCCAAGCAAGGCACGGTCCCCCGCGACAAGCTGTTGCCCCAGACCATTACCCAGACGAACGCCCCGATCGGCCCGTACAGCGCCAGCCGAACCGTCAGCGACAACAAGGTCACCGACCCCGGCTACAGCGACCGCGACAAGGGCTGTTATATGGACTTCAACACCACGTCGCCGGGCGAACCCTCCGAGCGGATCACGTCGGGCGTGCTGATCAAGACCTTTACGACACTGGAAACCCGGGTGATCTTCGTGACCTCGACCCCCACCAAGGACCCCTGTGAAAAGAGCGGCGACAGTTGGTTGATGGAAGTGAACACCAATTGTGGTCGTCTGGAGAAGACGCCCTTCGGCACGGTCGACGAGCAAGGGAACTTCCAGTCGCTCAGCGAGACTACCAGCATCAGCGGCATCAAGCTCGATACGCAAACCGGACAAACCGGTATCGTCAACGAAATCACCTGGATCGGCGGCCCCGCCGACAAGGGGATCGCCTTCAAGCTGTTGCCGGGCACGACGGGCAAGGTGGAGTCGGTCGCTCAAGCCGACGACAAGGAACCTCCGGCCGGCGCCAAAACTCCCAAGCGCCTTTCCTGGGAGCAAATCCAGTGAGCGCTAAAGTGAACCACCCATCGAGTTGTCGCCCCTCGCTGTCATCTCCCGCCCCCCAAGGGGGGGAGGGTGGTGGAGGCGGATCATGGACACCGTCGCGCCGGAATCGTCGGAAAGCCGGCTTCACGCTGGTCGAATTGATGATCACCGTCGCCATCATCGGCATCCTGGCCGCCATCGCGATACCGAACTATCTCCAATACACCCGCCGCGCCCACCGGGCCGCCGCCAAAACGGCCCTGCTGGGCAACGCCAATTTCCTGGAGCGAAACTTCACTGAAAGCAACCGTTACGACCAAAACTCCGCCGGCGTCGCCATCACGGCCGCCTCCTTGCCCTACCCACAATCCCCCGTTGACGGCGCCGCGATCTACAACATCGGGCTGGTGGTGGCCCAAACCACCTACACCCTGACCGCGACCGCCGTCGCCGGCGGTCCCATGGATGGGCAGACTTGCAACACGCTGGGCGTCAACAACGTGGGCCAGCGGTCGGCGGGGTCGGACGACGTGGCGTATTGCTGGCAGAAATAGGCGATCTTCCTTTCATCCCTTGGGCCGGCTCATCGCCGGCCTTTTTTATGGGGATTGGAGGAAGAATGAAGAGTGCTTCAGCCGGGCTAGATTGACGAATGGTAGGGTGGATGAACGTCAAGGTAGTTCAAGCAGCGATTTCCAGTGGGGGTAGGGTCACTGTAGAACAATACCGTTTCCCGATAGGTTTTATCTTTTTCAGATCAAAAACCATACTGTTCGTCATACCCGCGAAAGCGGGTATCCAGTTTTTCAGCGGCTGCCTGGATTCCCGCATTCGCGGGAATGACGAAAACCTATTCAGAATTGGTATAAG
>CALGOO010000350.1 GCA_937960715.1 uncultured Candidatus Competibacteraceae bacterium | reverse complement strand
ACGGACGCCAGGCTCCCGACCACCAAGCCAGACGCCAAGTCCACCGCCGCCAAGCCCCCGACCGCCAAGTCCACGGACGCCAGGCTCCCGACCGCCAAGCCAGACGCCAAGCCCGCCAAGGTCCAGCCCCCGCCGGGAGTGACGCTGGCGCGAACGGCGCAACCGCCCAGGCCGCTTGCCAACAATGGTTCGAAGGTCGTTGTCAAGACCGAGCAGGCACCATGATTTTTCAGTGATTTCCAAGGCAACCATATCCTGGGTCATCGTGTCATGAAATTGCCCGATGCCGTCCAGAGCTACCTGGACCAGCAAGGTTTACCTTACCGGCTAATTGCCTGTCCATCCGGCGAGTCCCTGAACCAGATCGCGGAAAGTCTCGCAATCCCGCTTTGGCAAGTGGCGCGCATCGTCCTTTTGAAGGAACAGTCCAGCCTGGTGATGGCCATTCTGCCTTGCAGTCATGTTCTGGATTTTTCGCGGCTTTATCATTTGTCGCAGCGCAACCTCGAGCCGGTTCACGGCGCCGAAACCGCCCGCTTCTTCCAAAATCGCGGCTGCTCGATCCGGTCTTATCCACCTTTACCGGAAGTTTTCCACATCCCCGCCTTCATCGATAACAGCCTGGCCATGGGCGACGAGGATGAAACCTACTTTGACAGCGGCAGCGGCAATTTGCTGGTCCATATGCGGAACGCCGATTTTCGCGCGCTGCTCGCCCAGGCGCGCTGGGAACAATTCGCGACCCCGGCGCAGGACCTGGATTCCCTGGCCGGTCAGGAAACGCTCACTCCCGCTCATCTGACCCGTTTCACCAAGCGCTATACCTCCTCCCGCCTGCACGAGCATATCGAAACCATCACCGAACTACCGGCCATGCCGCAAATCGCGCAGTATCTGCTGGCGCTGCGCGCCAACCCGGACGTCACGGTTCGCGACATCCTCCGGGTGATCGAGCAGAACCCCACCCTGGCCGCTCCGGTGGTGTACTGGGCGCGTTGCCCATTGCATGGTCATCCAGGGGCGGTCGATTCGCTGGAAACCGCGATTACCCAGGTTTTGGGGCCTGAGGCCACGCTCAACATCCTGTTGGGCTCCAGCGTGGGCCGGACACTTCAGGTTCCGGTCGATGGCCCGGTGGGTCTGCAACACTTGTGGCGGCACAGCGTGTATTGCGCCGCTCTGGTCAGCGAATTGGTCAAGCTATTGCCCGAAACGGTCACCGTCAAACCAGGGCTGGCGTACTTGAGCGGCCTGTTGCACGATTTTGGCTATCTCGCCCTGGGCCACCTGTTTCCGGCCCGTTTTTTCCTGTTCAACCGCTTTCTGACGGTCAATCGGCATCTGTCGCCCAGCGCGGTGGAGCGTTATGTGCTGGGCGTCGAGCACTGGCATATCGGCGCCTGGCTGATGCAGGCCTGGTCCATGCCCGAGGAAGTGATCGCGGCGGTGCGCTGGCATCACAGCGAGGATTGCACCCAACCCCACGCCGAATATTCCAACCTGGTGCTGATCGCCAACCGGTTGTTGCAACAAATCGGCCTGGACGAGGAGCAAAGCCAGCGGCTGCCGGCGCTAGCCATGTTCACGCTCGGTCTTACCCGCGAACAGGCCATGGAGGCGCTGGCGCGAGTGCAAACCAGCGCGGCGGATTTGGACGCCCTGGCCGAGGCGCTGCGACTGGGCGAGGATTGAAGCGCCCGCTTTCCAGGCGGCGCATCCGGTTCGGCGGCGACCCGGAAGGCGCTTCCCACCGCATCGACTGGTCGCCTGGCATGACGGATGCGCCGCGCCCATCCCTCCCAAGCCCCTCACTCAACCCGCTGGCGCTGTTGCGTCAGCCCACTAACGCAGCATCAGCAGCAACTCGTCCTGCCCGCGCAGCAGACTGAGGATCAATCCCTCGCTTCGGCTGGCGATCTGGCGCAACGCGTCGGTATTGGCGATGGGTTGGCGGTTGACGGCGACGATCACGTCGTTCCGCCGCAGCCCGGCCCGGGCGGCGGGACTGCCGGATTCGAGCCTGGCCACCATCACCCCGCGCACCCCTCGCCCGCTCAACGACGAATTGGGCCCAAGATCCTCGAAGATCACGCCGGCCAGCCGCGGATTGATGGCGTCGCCGTCGGCCCTGGCCGGCACGTACTCGCCGACCCTGGCGTCCAGGGTCATCGGCTTGCCGTCGCGCAGGATTTCGAGCCGCGCCGCCTCGCCCACTTCCAGCAGACCGATGGCGTTGCGCAACCCGCCGCCATCGCGGATCGGTTTGTCGTTGATGCTCAGCACCACGTCGCCTTCCTTCAGGCCGGCGCGGGCGGCGGCGGAACGGGGGCTGACCTGGGCGATCACCGCGCCCCGGTCGGTGGGAATATTGAACGCCCGCGCCAGCTCCGGCGTGAGATCCTGCACCGACACACCCAGTTGGCCGCGCCGCACCGAACCGTGGGTCACGATCTGATTCATCAGCCGCGACACCATGTTGGCCGGGATGGCGAAGCCGATGCCGACGTTGCCGCCGCTGGGGGCGAGGATGGCGGTGTTGACCCCGACCAGTTCGCCGCGCAGGTTGACCAGGGCGCCGCCGGAGTTGCCGGGATTGATCGAGGCGTCGGTCTGGATGAAGTCTTCGTAGCCCTGGATGCCCAACCCGGTGCGGCCCAGCGCGCTGACGATGCCGGAGGTGACGGTCTGGCCCAGCCCGAACGGATTGCCGATGGCCACCACGAAATCGCCGACCCGCAGCGCGTCCGAGTCGGCCAGCGGCAGAGCGGTCAGGTTGCCGCTGGGAATCTGGATGACCGCCACGTCGCTCTCGGCGTCGGAGCCGACCACCTTGGCGCCGAGCGTTCGGCCGTCGCGCAAGGTGACGGTGATCTTGTCGGCTCCCTTGACGACGTGGTGGTTGGTGATGACGTAGCCCCGGCGGGCATCCACCACCACCCCGGAGCCCACGCTTTGCGACCGGCGTTCGCGCGGCTGGTCGGGAATGTTGAAAAACCGACGAAAAAAGGGATCGTCCAACAGCGGGTTGCTCGCCGCCCGGCTCTCGGTGCCGATGTTGACCACCGCCGGGGTCGCGCGCTCCAGCATCGGCGCCAGCGTCGGCAAGGGTTGGCCGTCCACGGTGGCCGGCAGGACGGCGCCGGCGAGCAGAGGAGCGGCGATGGCGAGACCCAGCGCCAACACGGCGGCTGACAGGAGGGGACGACGGGTAGCGATCACGGAAGCGATCCTCGAATGCTGAAATCGGTTAGGACAATTTTAGACGGGAAAACCGCCCATCAAATTCCGGCGATCCCCGTCCCGACCCTCACGTTTGCCAGTGAGCGCGCGGGTCGAACGGCAATTCTCGCGCCATGCGCTGGAACAGTTCGCGCGCCGCCTCGCTGTCGGCCGGCGGGTTGACGATGCGGGGCACCACCAGTTGATCGCCGGGGGGCTGGCCCGGCAAGCCCCGCCCGCGCAGCCGCAAGGTTTGGC
>CALGOO010000349.1 GCA_937960715.1 uncultured Candidatus Competibacteraceae bacterium | reverse complement strand
GAAGGCCGCCAGGAAGGCCGCCAGGAAGGCCGCCAGGAAGGCCGCCAGGAAGGCCGCCAGGAAGAAAGCGTGTCACTGATATTACGGCAACTGCGGCGACGCTTTGGCGCGGTGGATGCCGTTCAGGCGCGCATTCAACGGTTGTCGCTGGCACAAACGGAGGCGCTGGCGGAGGCATTGCTGGATTTTCAAAGTCCAGCCGATCTGGCGGCTTGGCTGGCGGAGCACGAAAGCGGTAATCCCTGACCGTTTGGCAATGGTCCGGGCAAAGTGGTTTCGAGCGCCTCGCCGTTGCCATTCAAGCGGATGGACCGGATGCCTAATCCGGACTCAAATCGAACGCCGGTTTATCGGCGCCCATGCCGTCGTTATAATCCTCCCGTGACTCAGACCAGCCATTCCTAAGCCTTGACCCAGAGTCATGGTTTTCACCCGCCGGCCCAACTCAGCCCCGTCCCTGGCGATGGAGATGTTCGAGGCGACGCGGCGAGTGGCTTCAGCCGGAAATCCATGACGAAAACAGTCGGCGTGGCCGCGCCCCTCGACGCCACGCCCCAGGAAAACATCGCGCCCATCGCCATCGCGCGCGGGCATCCTCCACCACCGGGGAGTCGATCATCGTCAATGAGCACACTCATCGAGCAATTTCGCCAAAGTTCGCCTTTGTTCGGCGGCAACGCGGCTTTCATGGAAGACTTGTACGAGAGCTTTCTGCGCGATCCCGAGTCGGTCAGCGAAAACTGGCGGGGGTATTTTCGGGACATGCAGGCCCAGACCCTGGGCGCCCGGGATGTGGCGCACGGCCCGATCCGCGATTCCTTCGCCCAACTGGCCCTACAGCCGCAAGCCGGCGTGAGTCGCGCGCCGGGGCTCAGTCCCCAGGCCGCCGAAAAACAGGCTTCGGTCCTGCGGATCATCAACGCCTACCGCAACCGGGGTCACAAGGCCGCCGATCTCGACCCGCTACGCCTGCGCGAGCGGCCGCCGGTGCCGGAGCTGAACCCCGCCTATCACGGCCTGAGCGAGGCCGACATGGACACTGCGTTCAACACCGGCTCGCTGGTAGCGCCCTCGCAATGGACCCTGCGCGAGATCATGAGCCTGATCCGCGACGTGTATGTCGGCACCATCGGCTCCGAGTACATGCACATCAATGAAACCGCCGAGAAACGCTGGATCCAGAAACGGCTGGAGGGCCAGCGCGCCCGGCTGGAGTTGAATGCGGGGCAGCGTAAGGAATTGCTGCACTGGCTGGTCGCCGCCGAGGGTCTGGAGCGCTACCTGCACACCCGCTACGTCGGCCAGAAGCGCTTTTCGCTGGAAGGCGGCGAGAGCCTGATCCCGATGATGGACGAGCTGGTGCAGCAGGCCGGCGCCCAGGGTGTGCAGGAAATCGTCGTCGGCATGGCCCACAGAGGCCGCCTGAACGTGCTGGTCAACATCATCGGCAAGTCACCCAGCGATCTGTTTCAGGAGTTCGAGGGCAAGCGTCGGATCGGCAGCGCCGGCGACGTGAAGTACCACATGGGCTTTTCGTCCGACGTGGAAACGCCGGGCGGGCGGGTGCATCTGGCGCTGGCGTTCAACCCCTCGCACCTGGAAATCGTCAATCCGGTGGTCGAGGGCTCGGTGCGCGCCCGCATGGAGCGGCGGCGGGAGCTTGGCGCGGAAACCCCGCCCTTCAACACGGTGATGCCGGTGCTGATCCACGGCGACGCCGCCTTCGCCGGCCAGGGCGTGAACATGGAGACGTTCCAGTTCTCGCAGGTGCGCGGCTACCGCACCGGCGGCACCGTCCACATCGTCATCAACAACCAGATCGGCTTCACCACCAGCAACCCGCTGGACACCCGCTCGGCGCTGTACTGCACCGACGTCGCCAAAATGGTCCAGGCGCCGATCTTTCACGTCAACGGCGACGATCCCGAAGCGGTGCTGTTCGTCACCCGGCTGGCGGTCGAGTATCGGATGGCCTTCAACAAGGACGTGGTGATCGACATGATCTGCTACCGCCGGCTGGGCCACAACGAGGCCGACGAACCCGCCGCCACCCAGCCGATGATGTACAAGAAGATCCGGGCGCGGAAAACGACCGCCACTTTGTACGCCGAGAAGCTGGCTGCCGAAGGCGTGATCGCCGATCAGGATTTTCAGGACCTGCAGGCGCGATACCGCGCCGACCTGGACGCCGGGCGGCAGGTGTCGCGGCCGACCTTGCCGCACGCCAAGGGACTACACTCGATCGACTGGACCTTGTACTTGAACGAAGACTGGAACGCCCCGGCGCCTACCGCCGTGCCGCTGGCGACCGTCCGCGATCTGTCCGAGCGCCTGCTGCGGATACCGGAAGGCTTCGAGATGCATCCGCGCGTCGCCAAGATCATGGACGACCGGCGCAAGATGGCGGCGGGCGCGCTGCCGCTGGACTGGGGTTTCGCCGAGAACATGGCTTACGCCACCCTGCTGGAGGAGGGCTACCAGGTACGCATTTCCGGCCAGGACTGCGGACGCGGCACCTTCTTCCATCGCCACGCGGTGCTGCACAATCAGAAGGACGGGACCAGCCACGTTCCGTTGATGCACCTTCGCCCCGGCCAGCCGAACTTCATCGTCATCGACTCGATCCTGTCGGAAGAAGCGGTGCTGGGGTTCGAGTACGGCTATGCCACCGCCGAGCCCAACGGCCTGGTCATCTGGGAAGGCCAATTCGGCGACTTCGCCAACGGCGCCCAGGTGGTGATCGACCAATTCATCACCTCCGGCCAAACCAAGTGGGATCGGCGCTGCGGGCTGGTCATGCTGCTGCCGCACGGTTTCGAGGGCCAGGGACCCGAGCACTCCTCGGCCCGGCTGGAGCGTTACCTGCAACTGTGCGCCGAGCAAAACATCCAGGTGGTGGTGCCCTCGACCCCGGCCCAATGCTTTCACATGCTGCGCCGCCAGATGAAGCGCGGCTTCCGCAAGCCGCTGGTGGTGATGAG
>CALGOO010000348.1 GCA_937960715.1 uncultured Candidatus Competibacteraceae bacterium | reverse complement strand
TTGCATAACAGTCACTTATGTAACATCGTGTCACACACTGGCGGTACACCCACGCCAACCCGCGCCGCACTTGCTCGGCTTCCACATCGACCCCGCCGACCGTCACTGTCCCGACAGTGCGCCCGTAGTCGTCGGTTTTCCACACCGTCACCGCCGCTGGTCGGTCGAGTGTCAATTCCGCCAAGCTTTGCCGGCTGCGCTGGCCGAACGGTTGATCGTGTTCCGGCGCGTCGATTCCCGCCAGTCGCACCCTGACCGGCCGGTTGTCCTCCATCAGCACCGTCAAGGTATCGCCATCGGCGACGCTCATCACCCGGCCCGTGAGGGTGTCCGCCGCAACGGAGATTTCGGCAACGGTCAGAACCAACAGCAAAAATACGCGGCCTGCGATTCGCCCGATTGTCATAATCTGGTTCTGAGGTAGGATTCGAGAAAGAGGAAAGCATCTATCGGTTGAAACGGGTGGCCAGTGGCGAAGCGTAATCGCAACCCGTTGATTTGATCGAGAGCCTCGTTTACCCGCGCGGTCTCGACGTGACCTGGCTCTGTCGCAAACCGCCCGGCGTGGTCATGCTCGGCGACGACCGGCGCGGCCAGACGGTGGTGGTGCTGTTCCGCGACGGCAACCACCCCGACTCCAGCGCATGGCTACAAGACAAGCTGGCCCGGCGCCCCGCCGACCGGTTCCTGACCAACGACCCGGCGGCGCTGGCCTTCGCGGGCCGCGACCGCTTTGAGGCAATTGAGACGATCTTCGTCGAGCAGTTTGGACGAGTCTGATAGCGAGTCAACCATCATGTCTGACGCCACCAGCAATACTTCGCCGATGAGCCCTACCGCCAGTATTCTCGAACGGCTGGCGGTCATCGAACACACCGAAGCAGTCCGCATCCTGTACGCCTGCGAATCGGGCAGCCGGGCCTGGGGCTTCGCCTCGCCCGACAGCGACTACGACGTGCGCTTCATCTATGTTCGCCCGCGCGACTGGTATCTGAGCATCGACCTGGAGCACCGCCGCGACGTGATCGAACGGCCCATCGAGGGGGTGCTGGACATCAACGGCTGGGATTTGCGCAAGGCGCTGCAACTGATGCGCAAATCCAACCCGCCGCTGTTCGAGTGGCTCCATTCGCCCCTCGTCTATCGAGCGCAACCGGGATTCCGCGAAGCGATGCTGGCCCTGACGCCGACCTATTACTCCTCGCTCGGCTGCGCCTGGCACTACCTGCACATGGCGCGGGGCAATGATCGGGTCTACCTGCATGGCGAGCAGGTGCGGCTGAAGAAATATCTGTACGTGCTGCGCCCGCTGCTGGCGGTGCGCTGGCTGGAAAGCGGCCGGGGCGTCGTGCCCATGCCGTTCCGCGAACTGGTGGAAACCCAGATCCCGCCCGGCGAACTGCGCGACGCCATCAAGCACTTGCTGAGGCTCAAGCAGAGCGGCGAGGAAATGGCCTGGGGGCCGCGCATTCCGGCCCTGAGCGAGTGGGTCAAGGCCGAACTGGCGCGGCTGGCGGAGGGTCCCACCGCGCTGGCGCCGGTGGTCAAACCCAACCTGGAACCGTTGAACGCGCTGTTTCGGGAATGGCTGGCAGGGGATGCGACGACGACGGTGGCTGCGGGAATGGCTTGTCCCCCCGCGGGCAAGCCGCTACCCTGAATCAATTTTCTTGCCTTTGGATATCGTCATGTGTGGAATCGTGGGCGTCATCGCCGAACGCAACGTCACTCCCATTCTGCTTGAAGGTCTGCGGCGGTTGGAATATCGCGGCTACGACTCGGCGGGCATCGTCACGCTGGACAGCCGCGACGAACGCCTGCACCGGGTCCGCGCGGTCGGCAAGGTCCAGGCGCTGGCCGAACGCTTGCAACAGGAACCGGTGCGCGGCCCGCTCGGTCTCGCGCACACTCGCTGGGCCACCCACGGTGAACCGTGCGAGCGCAACGCTCACCCGCATGTCAGCAACAACTCGGTGGCGGTGGTGCATAACGGCATCATCGAAAACTACCAGGAGCTTAAGGCCGAGTTGATCGCCGCCGGCTATCGCTTCGAATCCGACACCGACACCGAGGTGATCGCCCACCTGATCGATCAGAAGATGCGGATCACCGGCGATTTGCTGGCGGCGGTGCAACAGGCCGTGGCGCGTTTGACCGGCGCCTACAGTCTCGGCGTGATTTGCCGCGAGGACCCGGACCGGCTGATCGGGGCGCGAGCTGGTAGTCCGCTGGTGTTGGGCATCGGCATCGGCGAGCACTTCATCGCCTCGGACGTGTTCGCGCTGGCGCCGGTAACCCAGACCTTCGTGTTCCTGGAAGAAGGCGATCTGGTCGAGATTCAGCGTGAGCGCTTCGCGATTTACGACCGGAGCGGCCAGGTCGTGGAGCGGCCGGTGGCGTATTCGGGCCAGATGGGCGCGGCGGCGGGCAAGAGCGGCTACCGGCATTTCATGCTTAAGGAGATCTTCGAGCAGCCGGCGGTGGTCGCCGAGACCCTGGAAGGCCGGATTCATCAGGGCCACTTGCTGGAAGACAGCTTTGGGCCGGAAGCCAACGCAGTGTTCGACCAGGCGCGGGGCGTTCACATCGTCGCCTGCGGCACCAGTTATCACGCCGGCTTGGTGGCGCGCTACTGGCTGGAAAACCTGGGCGTGCCTTGCACGGTGGAGGTGGCCAGCGAGTACCGTTACCGCCGAGGCGTCACGCCGCCGGGAACGCTGTTCGTCAGCATTTCCCAGTCCGGCGAGACCGCCGATACCCTGGCGGCGTTGCGCGCGGCCAAGGAGCGCGGCTATCTGTCCACCCTGACCATTTGCAACGTGGCCGAAAGCTCGCTGGTGCGCGAGTCGGCCTTGACCCTGTTGACCCGCGCGGGCCGGGAAATCGGCGTGGCCTCCACCAAGGCGTTCACCACTCAACTGGTGGCGTTGCGGCTGCTGGCGCTGGCGCTGGGTCGGCGGCATGGCCTGAGCGAGCGCGACGAGGTCGTCCTGGCGCGGGATCTGGAACGGCTGCCCAAGGCGCTGGAGGAAGCTTTGATGCTGGATGGCGCCATCGAGCGGCTGGCCGAGCATTTCGCCGAGAAAAATCATGCCCTGTTCCTGGGGCGCGGACCGCAATATCCGATTGCGATGGAAGGGGCGCTCAAGCTCAAGGAAATCAGCTACATCCACGCCGAGGCGTACCCGGCCGGCGAACTCAAGCACGGGCCACTGGCGCTGGTGGACGGAGACATGCCAGTGGTCTGCGTCCTGCCCAGGGATGGCTTGCTGGAGAAAGTGCTGTCCAATCTTCAGGAAGTGCGGGCGCGCGGCGGCGTGCTGTTCCTGTTCGCCGACCGCGCGGTGGACACCCATCTCAGCGGCGTCGATACCCACGTCCTGTCGCTGGGCGCGGTGCCCGAGTCCATTGCGCCGATCGTGTTCACCGTGCCGTTGCAACTGCTGGCCTACCACGTCGCGATCCTCAAGGGCACCGACGTGGATCAGCCGCGCAATCTGGCCAAGTCGGTAACGGTGGAGTAGACCACTGGCTTCTTCCTCCTTGCCGGGGCGGGAGAACGTTCCGCTTGGCGCGCTGGCCCCGCCGTAACCGTTCGGAACCCCTGGTGGTTTCGCCCCGTATCGATGGGTTTCGCTACGCTCAACCCATCCTACGAAAAAACAATGGGTTGTAGGATGGGTTGAGCGTAGCGAAACCCATCATGGTGCGGGACGAGAGATGTCTGAACGGTTACGCCCAGCCGTACTAGCCAGCGCATACCCTCGTCGCTATAATCGCGCGCCCTTTATCAAGGGTCCAAACTTTGGAGGTGCGCCATGGACAAAAAGACCCAGCACCTCGACTCCAGCCGGTTTCGAGGCGACGAGCAAGCGTAAGCGCGGTTTCCCCTCCGAGACGCGCGTCAAGCGCGGCGAACAAGTCGTGAACGGCGACAAGGAACTGCTGGAGCGCCTCGGTCGCAACGACCCCTGCCCCTGCCATTCGGGTCGCCGGTTTCAAGAACTGCTGCATGCGCGGCGGCCGGTTCGACGGCAGTGATCGTGATCACTACTTTTAGGCCATGATGACCCGCGGTGGGCTGATGGATCTGCTTGCTGGTCCAGGTCGGCCGCCCATCGAACGATCTTGCGAGGAAAGCCCATTCCATGCACACGCGAAAACCCCGACTCGGCATTGCCCTCGGCAGCGGTTCGGCGCGCGGTTGGGCGCACATCGGCGTCCTGCGGACGTTGGAAGAGGCCGGCATTTTTCCGGACGTGGTGTCCGGCACCTCGATTGGCGCCCTGGTCGGCGCGGCCTACGCCAGCAACGCGCTGGACCGGCTGGAAGAGTGGGTGGCCCAGATCGACTGGTGGGACATCATCCGCTACATGGATGTGCGGCTCGGGGGGGTGGAGGGTGAGCGCCTGATGCGCGCCTTCCGCGAGCGAGTGGAAGACGCGCCCATCGAGACCTTGCCCAAACCGTTCGGCGCGGTGGCCACCGATCTGCAAACCGGTCGCGAGGTATGGTTTCAGGAAGGCTCGCTGCTGGAGGCGGTGCGGGCGTCCATCGCCTTGCCGGGCCTGTTCAGCCCGGTGCGCCACCAGGGCCGCTGGTTGGTGGATGGCGGCCTGGTGGACCCGTTGCCCGTCTCGCTGTGTCGGGCGCTGGGCGCGGACCGGGTGATCGCGGTCAATCTGAACGGCGACATCGTCGGCAGGCATTTCAGCGGCCGGCCACCGCGCCTGGCGGCGCCGAGTCCGTTGCTGGCGCGGCTGAGCGCCGGCTTGCAGGCCATGCTGGGCAACGACAACCGCGCCAAGGACGAAGCGGAGGCGGATGAACCGCCGGGATTGTTCGATGTCATGGCCGGTTCGATCAACATCATGCAGGATCGGATTACCCGGGCGCGGATGGCGGGCGATCCACCCGACGTGGTGCTGGCGCCGCGCCTGGCGCACCTGGGACTGATGGACTTCGATCAGGCCGACGAGACCATCGCCGCCGGCATGGAGTGCGTCCGGCTGCACCTGCCGCTGTTGCGGAATGTGCTGAATTTGCCGGAAGCCGAGGACTGAGCGCAGGGCGCTTCGCTTACAATGCGCGCTTTTCCGCGCGACCCTTCGAAGGAATCCATGCCCACCTTGCGCTATATCCTGACCATCGCCTGCCCGGATCGGGTCGGCATCGTGGCCGCCGTGTCCAGTGCCCTGGCCGATCATGCGGGCAACATCGTCGAATCCGACCAGTTCAGCGATACCGAATCGGGCCGGTTTTTCATGCGGCTGGTGTTCGACCTGGACGAAACGACCGCGCCGACCCTGCTGGAGCATTTCGCCCCCCTGGCCCGGCGTTTCGAGATGGACTGGAGGCTGTACGACCCACGCCAGCGACCGCGGCTCCTGATCCTGGTCTCCAAGGCCGAGCATTGCCTGAACGATCTGCTGTACCGGCATCGTACCGGCGCGCTGCCGATGGAGATCACCGCGATCGTGTCCAATCACCGCGAGCTGGCGCACCTGGCCGAATGGCATGCGATTCCCTATCACTATCTGCCGGTGACGCCGGAAACCAAGCCGGCGCAGGAGCGGCAAATCCTGGCGCTGGTGGAGCAAACCGGCGCCGAACTGGTCATCCTGGCCCGCTACATGCAAATCCTGTCGCCGGAACTCTGCCGGGCGCTGGCGGGACGGGCGATCAACATCCATCATTCCTTTCTGCCCGGCTTCAAGGGCGCCCGGCCCTACCACCAGGCGCACGCGCGAGGGGTGAAGCTGATCGGCGCCACCGCGCACTACGTGACCGCCAACCTGGACGAGGGACCGATCATCGAGCAGGAGGTGGAGCGGGTGGATCACGCCCACACGCCGGAGCAGTTGGCGGCGGTCGGCCGCGACATCGAAAACATCGTGCTGGCCCGGGCGATTCATTATCATTTGGAGCGGCGGGTGTTCCTCAACGGCAGCAAAACGGTGGTGCTGCGGTGAGCACCGCGCCGCCCCCTCACCACACCGAAGTTTGCCTTAGGAGGACGCCATGTTGCCCCAGAGCCGCGCGACTCTCCGTTCCATCGGTTTTCTTCCGAATCGGCGCTGGTGGTTGACCGCGCTGTTTCTGCTGGCGCTGACGCCGTGCATGGTCCGGGCGCAGATTTCCGACGCCAAGGTGGAAGCATTGGTGGAAGCGCTGCGGTTGGCGGCTCCGCCCGCCAGCGCCGATGCCGGCCTGTACGGCGAGTGGCGGATCAAGCCGGACAATATCGCGCGCTGGTCCAGGCGCTGTTTCGGTCAGGAGGTCACGCCCGAGCAGTTCGCCGCCGATCCGACCCTGGCCCGGCCGATGCTGGTCTGCGTGATGGGTCCGGTGCTGCGCGACCAGTTTGCCCAGAGCCAGCAAAACGAAATGGTCGCGGTGCAGCGCGCCGCCGCCTGGTGGATGACCGGCGATCCGGCGCAGTACCGAACCGGCTCCACCGGCGACTATACCTTGCGAGTGCTGGAAGCCTATCTGCGGTTTTTTTGAATGAGGGAGCAGGCGCTCATTCCAACCAAACCCGATGGCGCTTTGGGCCCTCGTCAAGCACGAACAACTCCTGGGGCGCGATGCCGCTGGCGCGGACGTGGTTCATGATGGCGCCGAGATCGACGCGGGCGGCGCGAATGCGCTCCAGCACGTCCTCGGGGATGATGTTTTCCAGATCGAGCACGGCCTCGGCCGGCATGCTGAACGAAATCCGCGCTACGTTTCCCTCGGTGACGCTCACGCAAAGCCGGCGGGCGATGGCGCGGATGCTGACCGCGCCGGCAGCCAGCGCCGGCGGCAGGTTCGGCAACTCCCACCCCCGCGCGCGCTGCATCAGTTCGACCCCGGCCGCCTGCTCCAGCAAGGGCCACCAAGGCAACCGCGCCTCCAACCGCCCGAGCTGCGCCGCCAACCCTTGAAAAGCCCGCATGAGCAGCAGCAAATCGGCGGGTCCCGCTGAGCGAAACCACCAGCGGTACTCGCCAAGCAGCGCGGTGAGATCCCGTTTCAGATGCCATTCGGCGGGATGAAACGAACCATCCACCAAAAACGGACGGAACAGAACTCGACACAGAGCGGGCAGCGTATCTTTCAGATGGGAAAGCTTGCCGGCGTCGAACCCCAAGGCCGCGAAGCATTGGAGCGGCGCGACGTCCGCGCCCTCGCGGCAGGCCAGCAACAGCTTGAGCAGGGCCAGCCGACGCGGTTCGCTCACCGGCACGGTGCAACCGAAATCGAGCAGCACCACCTCCGGCTGGCCATCGTCGCCGCGCCGGTAAAAATAATTGCCTGGATTGGGGTCGCCATGCACCTCGCCAGCGACGAACAGGCTTTTGAACAGGGTCAACAGCAGCGTGCGGCCGATCAACAGGCGATCCTGTTTCGGCCAACCAACGACCTGATCCAACAACACGCCGGATTCCCAGCTCTGCGCCAACACTCGTTCCCCACACAGATCCATGTGAACCTCGGGAACCCGTAATCCTGGCATCCGCACCACCGCCGCGAAGCGCCGTTGCCGTTCCGCCTCGAAGCGGTAATCGAGTTCCCGCCGCATGTTGTCCCGCAGGGTTTGTTTGTACGCCTCCAGGTCGAAGCCCCAGCGTTTTACCGGTCCCACGCCAGGCAACAGTCCGGCAAGGCGCAATTCGGCGTCCACCGCCGCCGCGATGTCCGGATAACGAATCTTGACGGCCACGACAGTACCGTTCTTCAGCACGGCCCGATGCACCTGACCCAGGGACGCGGCGGCTCGCGCTTCGTCGATGACGGCAAAAAGCGTCCCGGCGGACCGGCCCAGATCGGCTTCAAGCACTGCCAGCATTTGCCGGAGCGGGCGCGGTTCGATGCCTGCCGTCGCCAATTCCCGCAACGGGGTCTCGCCAGCGGCGCCCGCGAACAGTTGCCCCACCTTCATGGTGATGCCACGCGCGTCCGCGAACAATCCGGCAAGAGCCTGCTTGGCGAGCAGTCGTTCCGTCTCGCTGGAACTGTTGCACGCTTTCCTGGCCACCCAGCCGATGCGGGCCAGCATCGCGGCGCGCTTGACCACGGCCAGAGCGGCGTGGCTCATGGCCCCGCAAGCTCCGCGAACAGAGGTTCGGGATCGACGCCTTCGTCCCGAAACGCCACCCGCAGTCCCTCATGCTGAAATGGCGGCGTACTCATGACCAGGGCGCGCAAGGCGGTATCCCGCTCGACCGTGACGTCTCCCGCCGTGATCGCCAGCGTTTCCGCGCACTCGGTAACGCGCTTCCGGGCCTGCGCGCGGAAACTGACGGGGACGAAACGCAACAACCGCTGGGTGTACGCCGCAGCGTCCTCGGTCCACACGAGGCTGGTGGGCAGCTCCGGCAGAATGCCCAACGCATCCTCGTCGAAGATGCGGGACAGGGTGAGCACGACGCGGTGGGGCGCTCGTAACCGCGCCTCCATGCGGTCCGCGCTGACCCAGGTGGGAGCCATGAGCGGTTCCAATCCTTCCCGTTTCAGCAACGCCGCGCTCGCCGCCGATACGTCCGGGGTCGCCAGGTCTAGCTCCAGGTCGCTCGGCGCGCGGGCGAAGCGGTCGGCGGCAACCAGCCGGACGGTCAGCGCGCCGTTTTCCACCTGCGCCCAGCCGCTACCCCGGCTGTGTTCCCGAAAATCGAGCACGTCGCGGAAAAAAGCGGCGGCCTGCTCGACGTCGTCCACCGCATGGATGACCGCGAAAGCGAAGCTCACGACACCGAGGACTCCATGCAGAGCATTTCCCTGGGCGCGGCGAGCGTGGCCGGGTCGATTCGTGCCCAAGGCGCGTCGGCGACGTAAAAATAGCTTTCGCGCATCAGCCACTGGCGTGGACCGAAATAATCGATGTACGCCGAGGTCCAGTGGTCCCATAGCCGTTCCGGCAGCCGTGCCCAGTCCCAGGACAGCGCCGCAAGTCGTTCGAAAAGGTCGCCGCTGGCGGCACCATGGACCGGCTCCACGATCGTCGACCACAACGGTTCCTTTTTTCCCAGATAGGGATCGACGAAAACCCGCAGGCGCGCGAGCCCCTGGCTATGGCCTTCCACCACCGGGGATTCAAGGATGAGGTCGAGCCGGTCCCGGTAACGGGGCTGATCGGCCGCCCGCCGTCCCAAGCTCAACACACCGCCCTCGAACCGACGTCCCGCGTCGGTGAATTCCTGAACGAAGACAAAACCCATCAGCCGGTCGCGGCACGCCAGCAGATCATCGACGAAGGCGCGCGCCGGGGCGGGCATCGCCGCGCACTCGGCGTCGAGCACATCCCGACCCAGCTCCAGTAATTCATGGTCGCGGACGGCGTCGAGCTTGAAGCTTTGGAAGTTGACGACAGCCTGCTTGTTCCAGGGGCGCGACCAGCCGATCTTGCGCGCCGCGCGGTAGGATTCCAACACTCTCATCAAAAACAGCAGGATGGCGTGGGGGCGATCCTGGCGCGAGAGCGTTGCCAATACCTTTTGATAATCGGCTTCGGTTTTGATTTCAAGGTTGTCCGCTGACATGGATTTTGATGTTCCCACTGATTGTTCAACGTCCCGCGGGTTGTTTCGCCGATTCGCCGGCCACGGCGGGAGAAAAGTTCTCGTCCGATTCGGACGGCTGTTTCAGCGGCTTCGCAGGGCCGCGCGTTTCACTCGCCGTTGCGCAGCCGTTGCGCCAGGACCGCCGGAAGATCGTTGGCCAGCATGGCGTCGATAGTGGTTTCCACCGGGTAATCGACGCGATGGAAAACCAATTGCTTCGTTTGTGGGTTGAAGATCGCGAAGGCAGCGGCGGGTCCGTCGTTGTCGCGGGGTTGTCCCACCGAGCCGGGACTGGCCAGACAGTAGCTGTAGTTTTGAAGGGACTGCTGGTGGTCCTTGCAAAATCCGCTGTCGCCGCTCTGGTTGCGGAAGTAGACGCCGGTGATGTGGGAATGGCCGTGAAAACAGATTGGGATATCGCGCTCGGCGAGGTTGTCCAGATTGGCCTCATACGACATGCGATAGACATAACCAAAGAAACAGTGCTTGTCCTGAGGCGCGCCGTGCACCGCCAGCCAACCCTCTTGATGCAGGCTGGGCGGAAGCTCGTCCAGCCAAGCCAATTCCTCGGCGCTGAGGCGATTTCGGGTCCACTCCGCGACGGCTTTGGCGTGTTTCGAAAAGCCCTTGATGAACTGGCCGGTGACGACGGCATATTCGTGATTGCCTTTGATCACCGCAAAGTTGCGCTCCCGCACGGCTCGGATGCATTCCACCGGGTGGGGACCGTAGCCGACGACATCCCCCAGCACCAAACCGTCCCGAATTCCCAGCCGGTCCAGCTCGGTCAATACGGCTTGCAGAGCTGGATAATTGGCGTGGATATCGCCCAGCAAGGCAAATGCCCCTTGTCCCAGCACCTTCCGCCGGGCCGGTTTTCTTGGCGCGGCGGATTCGAGACCCTGGAGCAACCTGGCCCGGCGACGCCCCTGTTCGGGATTGACGAGGGGTAACTGGCGGATCAGGTTGGCCGCCACCATCAGCGTATGGCGGTCGCGAAAATAGCGGTCCAACAACTGGTGCAGCACTTGGCCGATGCGCTCGGCCACCTCCACCGTGAACCAGGGCAGGGCGCGACACCAGAACCCCATCGCCTGAGTCAGGGATGTCAATTCATCCCAGCGATAAATATCGTCGTCGACGTAATAAAGTTCGCCGTCGGCGCCGATGGCGAAGTTCGACAACCCCTCGTCCAGGCGTTGCCCATGATTCGCCGCGACCCGGAGATAAAGGTCAAGCATACGCTCCAGCAGGGCGCACCGATCGGTCTGGGAATACGCCTCGCCCAGCGTGTGCAGCGGAATCATTTGGGGGGTGATATTGGCGATCAGGGCCACCTCATCCATCTGGATGAGAAACCAGCCCTTGGCCGGATGATGGACGCCCAGCCGCTGTTCCTGCTCCCTGGCGCGTTCGATCCAGCGGCGCGCGTCGCGGGTTGGGAAGCGATACTCGGCGCGCACCTTGATGACATACTCGCCGTCCCGATAGATCCAGGTGTATGGACGCCCGGTATACGAGGCGCCATGGACTAGTTGCTCGCGAGGTATGCTTAGGATTCGGCGCACACGCTCCGCCGCCGCGTCGCCCAGGCTCGCCGGAGAAAAGACCACCTCGATAGGGGCGGCGGCCAACGCCTCGGATGCGATTTCCCTTGTCATGTCCAGGATATTTTGGAGTGCCGATCCATATCGCCGGGGGTCTGGCGAACGCCGCCTGGATTGGCGTTACGCTCGCCACTCCCCGATAAAGCGGACCGGACGCAAACCCTGACGTCCGGGTCGGCGATGCCGCTCAATCCCTTAAGGACATAGCGGCGCGGCTTCCGTTACCGCCTTGCGGACGGCCACCCATCCCATGCCCAGGTTGGCCTTCTTGCCGGTGATCAACACCAACAGCGCGTTGGGTTTGTTGGGTACGACGCACATGAAATGATAAGTATTGTCGGTGGCCATCTGAACTTCCTTGAGCAGATGCTTCTTGCCCGGAGTACCCCGCTGGTCGGCCAGCATGTCCTCGACCGTGCTCACGGTCGGCCCGCGGAACATGTCCACCGCCGCCGCCGCCACGGCGTCCAGGTAGGATTGGGTAAAGTACGGCACGCTATGAGCCACCGCCAACAACAACCCGGACTCCAGGTCCACGACGGCGGCTCCCAGCGCGTCGTTGACGCTGCTGACGAGACCTTTGCACAGCGAATTCAAATCTGCCATTTTGCTTTCCTCCAATGATCGGCTTGACAACAATGAATACTTGAGGAGTCGACCTGTCCAGCGGACTATCCTGCCTCCCATAAGCGGCGTATCGCCGTCTCCAACAAGCCCGCGTGCTGGTTCGTCACTTTTCGCCCAGCGTGCTGGCCAACTGTTCCGCGCACACCTTGGCCGCGCTTAACAGCATTCCCAATCGGGTGTTGCGCGTCGCCATGGCAGTCAGCACCCGGGTGTGATTGATGCGCAGGGAAACCACGTGGCCTTCCTGGCCTTCGACGATCAGGTTTTGGCACGGCCCCTGACCCGTCTCGTTGACCAGCGCCTCGGCCAGGCTCATCACCGAACTGGTGATGGCGGCCAAGGATTTCTCCGCGATTTCCTGCTTGAAGACGCGGGCGACGACGAAGCCGTCGGCGGTGGCCACCAATGCCCCGGTTGCCCCCGCGCACATGTCCAGCAATCGCTGGAGCGCCTTTTCGACCTGCTGTTTTTCTTGAGCCGCCTTCAGCTTCTCCACCGGGCTGGCGCCATCGCTTATGTTCATGAGTTACGATCTCCCGGTCATTCGAATTCGCGACTTAAAAGCAGTGAATCCAACAACATCAGCACGTCTTCCCTGCGCCGCACATCCACCGTCATGACGGGGTGCATTTCCTCGCGCTCCGCCAGATATTGATAATAGGCATCGATATCCGGCTGCGCCGATACGTCGGTTCGGGTGACGCCGATGACAGCCGCCGAGGCGGCGATGTGATTCTTGAAATTGTCAAGATAAATGCTGAGGTCCTCCAGCGGCGAGGGACGCGCGTTGTCCACCAGGATCACGAATCCCAGCGCGCCCTTGGCGAGTATCTCCCACATGTGCCTAAAGCGGCGCTGACCCGGCGTACCGTAGAGGCGCAGCACCAGACCTTCATCCACCGTCACCTCGCCATAGTCCATGCCCACCGTCGTGGTTTCCTTGCGCTGGGCGGTTTCATCGGTCGCCACGGCCTCGGTGGAAATCGTCTTGATTTCGCTGATGGCATTGATTGCCGTGGTTTTGCCGGCGCCCATGGTACCGGTGAAAATGATTTTGACTTCAGTCATGTTGCTCATCCGCTCATCCCCAGCCGTACCCGAATTCTGCCAATGACGCCCCTTAGCCCGGACTTGGGGGCCGCTGGCGCTGGCGGGGCGACCCCCTCCACCCTTTTTAGCCAGCCACAGAGGAAGCAGGCGTTGAGGAAAGCGACAGCCTCATTCTTGGTAGCCCCTGTGCCAGCAGTGAGGCCATCCAGGGAAGCGGTCTTGCGCATGAGGAAAGTCGCCATCTTGAGATGCTGGGCGGCGTGTGGCAGCGTGCCGAAATCCGGCCAACGGTTGAGGCCGAAGGCGGGGAACGACTGCGGCTTTGGCAACAGTTGCCCTTGCGAAAATTGCAGGCCGCAAAACCACATCAATCCGTGTAGCGAGGCGCTGATCGTTTTCTTTTCCAGTTCCACCAGATCCCCTGGGGAAATCGGTTCCACTTGCGTCAGGCCGGGATCGACCGTACCCAGCGGTCGCAGTTCTTCCAGCAATTCCTCGAACGAAAAATTGAGCAAGCAGCGCCGCCGAGGTTTATCGATCACGAACGCTGGAATTCTGGTAAATACCAGACGGACCGGTTGCTCGACCAGATCCGAGGCAAGCAATTCCAAGATACTGCTTTCCCGAGGCTGCGCCGTCTTGGGAACAGGAACGGATATTAACGAGGAGAGTTGCTGCGCCAATTCCCGCAATGCTGGCTGGCTCGACCGGGCGCCGTATTCGCAAAACTTGGTCGCCGCGTCCTGAGCCTGGAAAGAGAGCAGTTCGCCAAATTCGTTCTTGATCAGGAAACGCATCCTGAGCATGAGAGCAATCGCTTCTTTACTAAGAATCGGCTGGTTCACAAAGCACCTCTTCAAGCCATCGCAGCACTGAACAATATTAGTTCGAAATATTAAGGAAAACTATTTTCCAAGCGGTGTCTTGTCGTCATCACGGCCCACCCCAGGAAATTTATCCAGTGAATTACTCAGAAAAAGTATATTAATTTATACATATGTTGCTTTTAAAACGCATCAGAGTCAAGTGGTTTAGGGAGATCTAAAGCAAAAAAATTTGCCAGAGGGTGGGAACATCCCACAGAATGCCGTTGACGCATAAACCCCGGTCAATAATAGGGCTTTTAAAGGATTTTCAGCCTCTGGAACGCTGGAAACTGTCCGCGGTTGTTTCGCCCGCCTTCAGCGGGCGTGGCGGCTGATGCTGCGAGGGAAGAAGGTGCGCCGGCCGTAATCGCGGAAGCGGTAGAGCTGCGCCGGCCGGCCAAAGCCATCGCGCTGTTTGCCAGTCAACTCTTCCAGCATGTCGGCCTGGATCACCCGGCGGCGAAAGGAGCTTTTGTCGAGCGGTTGCTGCAAGATGATTTCGTAGATCCGCTGCAATTCCGGCAAGGTAAACTCCTCCGGCAACAGATGCACGGCGATATGGGTATATTCCAACTTGGAGCGCAAGCGATCCACCGCGTCGGCCAGAATCTGGGCGTGATCGAAAGCCAGTTCAAAATCCACCTGGTCGCCTCGCACCCCCACCCAGGACGCTTCCGCCTGATTGCCCAGCAGACGTACCGATTCCGAGGCCATCAGCGCGAAATAGACCGTGGTGGCGGTCCAGCCGCGCGGGTCGCGGTCGCGGGAGCCGTAAGTCTTGAGCTGCTCCAGATACGGGGTGCGCACGCCGGTCTCCTGGATCAGTTTGCGCGCCGCGCAGGCGTCCACCGACGCGTCGCGCCGCGGATCCAGGAACCCGCCCGGCAGCGCCCAGCAGCCCTTGAACGGGTGCTCGGCGCGCTTGACCAGCAGTACGTGCAAGTGTTCGTCGCGCACCGTGAAAATCACCAGATCCACCGTAAAGGACGGTTTTTCGTACCGTGCGGCGTCGTAGCGGCGGAGAAATTCCGCTTCGTCCGAAGCGGCGGTCGTCAAGCCGACTTTTCCTGGTTCCGCCGGGTCGTCGCATCCGATCATGGAAGGGCCTCTGGGGCGGACAGGCCATCCGCCCCCGACAGTGTACCCGTCTCCAGCCCGCCCGCCAGGCGGACGAACGCTCCCAGCCCGATGTCGTCCACGTTGATCACCCGCTGCTGGGCATAGTCGACGAGTACTTGGCGCAGATGGCGCTGGACGAAGGCGCCGTCGAGGTTTTGAAAATCCAGCGCCGACCGCGCCGTGGTCCGCAAATCCAGCCGCGCACCGGTTTCAGCCGCCACGAACGAATCCAGGCCATCCGTGGCGACCGCCACCACCGGAAAAGTGGTCAGATCGAAATCAAACGCGGTCGGGGTGTTGAAAGCTTCCTGGCGGATGCTCTCCCCGGCGTCGATTTGATAATGAATGCTCTGGGCGGTCGCCGGCTCGCCGATGGCTTCCTGGTACAGTTCCCAGCGCTCCGGGTCGAGCAGATAAGACAGATAGTAGGGCGCGTTCTCGGCGTATTCGACCCGGATCGTCCCCACCCCGCCATCGGCGTGGCGGACGGCGAGACAACCATCGCCGTAGAGATGAACATGCACCATCGCGCCATCGCACCAGGCGACCAGCAGCGTGGCGTCGAGCACGGTGGGATCCAGCCCCAAGTCTCGCGCCTGCCGGGCGGCGCGGCGCACGATGCGCCGACCCAGCGGCCAGTGCCGGGCCAGGCGGTCGCGCTCGCTCGCGGCGCGCGCGAAATGCGGCAGCAGGCGGCGAGCGTTCAACGCCAGCAGGCGCGCGCCCAGATCGCTGTCGGGCGCGGCCGAGCAGCCATCGGCCAGGATCAGGTGCGGAACCGGTTCCCAGCCGTGGAGAGCATAGTCTTCGCAAAACAGATGCAAACGGCCGATGGCGTAGTAGGCGTCGAGCAGGAGAGCGGCGCTTGCCCCCGCGCGGGGATCGTCGGTTGCGGTCAGCATTGGAATTCCGCCGCCGTGGCGGTTCTCATGCCGCGCCGGCGCAGGTCGGCGAGGAATCGTTGGGCCAGGTCCTCGAAGCCCGGCACCGGCGAACTGGTGTCCTCGATCAGCACCAGTTTGCGGACGCTGTCCTGGCCCAGATAATCGGCGATGTCCCGCACCGTGTTGGCGACGCAGTGCGACAAGGCCTGGCCCGACAAGGCCACCCTGTCGGCATTTTCCAGAGTCTGGATCAGTCGGGTATTGAGCTGGGTGCCCGGATCGGTGGGATCGGGCACGTCGGCCCGCACCGCCGAGTAGTGTTCGGTCCAGGGATTGTGGCCCTTGGTCACGTAGTCCACCCGAGCGAACCGGGTTTCCTCCCAGCGCCGCAACGCTTCGGCCACCGCTGGCATGAGGCCGTGCCCCCAGGCGCCGACCAGGCAATGGGGCGGCCAGAGGGTCAGGGTGTAGCGGCCGTTGTCGCGCAGGGCGCGCACGTAAGCCAGCGCCCTTGGCCGGTGTTCCGGTTTGAACGGCCGCCAGACGCCCTGCTCCACGTCGGCGACCGTGATCTGGGTAAAGGGTGGCGGCGGTTGACCTCGCTCGTCTCGCCAGAAGATCGGGTGGGAAATGTCCACCAATTGATGGGTGTCGAGAGTGACGTGAATGGCGGCGATACGATCACCCAGGCGATCCAGCAAGCTCGCCAGGCGTTCGGCGTCCGCGCCCGCGCCCGGTATCGGCAGCGCCGCTCCGGGCGCGTCGCTGAAATCGTTCTGTGGGTCGATGATCAGGAATTCGAGGCGCATGGCGGCTCTCCTTGGCAAAGTCCTTAGTGGCTTGACGCTACTATATTATGGGCCTTATAGTTGTAAAAAGCAACTATACGCTTCCCGACTCCAGGCGGCCTGCCCAGCCAGCACCCCGCGTGCTATGCTGAAATTCTCGACCATTCCCGTGAAAGTTTCGCGCCATGAGTCCATCTCCGATTCCCACCCCGCTTGTGACCCGCCTGCGCGCCGCTCACCGGGTCGCCGTGTTGACCGGCGCCGGCATCTCCGCCGAGAGCGGCGTACCGACTTTCCGCGAGGCCCAGACCGGACTGTGGGCGCGCTACAACCCGGAGGAACTCGCCACGCCGGACGCTTTTCGCCGCAACCCGAAGCTGGTTTGGGAATGGTACGCCTGGCGACAGGAACGGGTGCGGCAAGCCGAGCCGAATGCCGGCCATGTCGCCCTGGTCGAGATGGAACGGCGCGTCGCCGAATTCACGCTGATCACCCAGAACGTGGACGGTTTGCACCGGCGAGCGGGTAGCCATCAGGTGTTGGAGTTGCACGGCAACCTGTTCCGCGCCAAGTGCCTCGACGAGGATCGGCCGGTGGAAAGCTGGCCGGACAGCGAGGAAATTCCACCGCGCTGCCCGCGCTGTGGCGCGCTGTTGCGGCCGGACGTGGTCTGGTTCGGGGAAATGTTGCCGACAGGTATCCTGCGAACGGCGGAACAGGCCGCCGTGACCGCCGAGGTTTTCTTCAGCATCGGGACATCGGCCCTGGTCTACCCCGCGGCGGAACTGCCGCTCGCCGCGCTCCGGACCGGGGCGACGGTGGTGGAAGTCAATCCCCAGCCGACCCCACTCAGTCCCCACGTCACCTTCAGCTTGAACGGACCGGCCGGCGAAATTCTGCCGGCCCTGGTCGAACAGGTCTGGGGCGCCCCGGTCGACGGAGGCGCAACCCACGTATGAGTCCCTTCGCTTCCCGCCCCGAGCGACTGACCCTCGCCGACGGGACGACCCTGGCCTATCATCGTCGGCCAGGACGCGGGCCGGGTGTGCTGTTCCTGGGCGGTTTCACCTCCGACATGACCGGGATCAAGGCAACCACGCTGGATTACTGGTGCCGGGAACGTGGTCAGGCGTTCGTGCGCTTCGACTACTCCGGCCATGGCGCGTCCAGCGGCCGGTTCGCCGACGGGACGATTGGCCGCTGGGCGGAGGAAGCCATCGCGGTGCTGGACCGCCTGACCGAGGGGCCGCAAATCCTGGTGGGGTCCTCGATGGGCGCCTGGCTGATGCTGTTGACCGCGCTGGCGCGACCGGCGCGAATCGCCGGGCTGCTGGGTTTGGCCTGCGCGGTGGATTTCACCGGCTATCTGCTGTGGGATCGACTCGATGAGCGCCTGCGGGAACGCCTGCGGCGGGAGCGGGTGATCTCCCTGCCATCCCCTTATGGCGAACCTTACATCATCGCGCTGAATCTGATCGAGGAAGCGAAGCAACACCGGTTGCTCGATCGGGCGGCGCTGCCGATCCACGGGCCGGTGCGGCTGATTCACGGCATGGGCGATACCGACGTGCCGTGGCGGATCAGCCTTGAAG
>CALGOO010000347.1 GCA_937960715.1 uncultured Candidatus Competibacteraceae bacterium | reverse complement strand
CGTTATCATCGCGTCGCCCCCAAACTGGCGGTAATGACCGGCAAACCCGGCTCCAATCCCTCGCCCGTCACCTCGGTCATGCGGCCATCGCTGCTGCCGACGGTCACCGGCACGGCGACCGGCTGGCCGTCGCGCAACACCCAGATTTGCCGTGCCGCGCTCCTGGCGCCCTTGGCGTTCGTGGATTGTCGCCTGGGCGCCAGACCCCGGGGCGGACGGGGCAGCAGGCTGGCCACCAGCCCGCCGCCGCTCGATTGGGCTTCCGGCGGTGGCGGCGGGGTGAAGCGCAGCGCCGCGTTCGGGACCAGCAGCGCGTTCTCCCGTTCGGCGGTGACGATTTCCGCCGTCGCGGTCATGCCGGGCCGCAGGCTAAGATCGTCGTTGTCCACGTTGAGAATGGTCTTGTAGGTCACCACGTTATTGACTGTCTCCGCCCCGAACCGCACCTGCCGGATGCGGGCGGGATAGCTCCGGTTGGGATAGGCGTCCACGGTGAACGTGGCCGCCTGCCCTTCGCGCACCTGGCCGACGTCGGCTTCGTCCACGTCCACCTGCAATTCCATTTGCGCCAGATTTTCCGCGAGCGTGAACAGCACCGGCGCTTGCAGCGAGGCGGCCACGGTCTGACCCGGCTCCACCTTGCGCTGGAGCACCACGCCGTCGATCGGCGAGCGGATGGACGCCTTGGCCAGATCGGTTTCGTTGGTGCGCAGCGTGGCGCGCGCCTCCTCGACCGCCGCCCGGGCGCTGGCTTCATCCGCAACGGCGCGGTCCACCGTCGCCTCGGCGGTTTCCAGTTCCGTCGGTGCGGGCACCTTGCCGCCGCTCAGTTTGGCGACCTGCCGCAGTCGTCCGAGATTGGCGCGGGATTCCTTGACCGTCGCCACCGTTTGCAACACCTTGGCCTCGGCCGACGCGAGCGCGGCTTTGGATTTGGCGATTTGATTCTGGAGCTTGGTCAGATCCAGACGGGCGAGCACCTGCCCTTTTTTCACCCGGTCGTTGTCGTCGACCAGGACCGTTTCGATGGTGCCGGACAACTCGCTGCCGACATCCACCTGATTGATCGGCGCCAACTTGCCGGTCGCCGATACCGTGACGCGCAGGTTGCCCTGACCGAGCGGTTCGGTCTGGTACTGGGGCGCGGCGTCCACGGCGGAACCGGATCGGAACCACAGGAACCCGCCGCCGGCCAAAGCGAACACAACTGTCACGATCAGCCAGCGGAGAATCCGAAAGCGACCGCGCGCCGGTTCCGACTGGATGATTTTCGCCAGTTCGGCGCCCACGACGGAGGGGGTATGGCTCATGGCGATGTTCCTTGCGCGTGGGCGGCGATGGAGTTGGCCGGCGCTGGCGACCAACCGCCACCCACGGCTTTGTAAAGCTGAATCAGCGTCTTGACGCCATCAGCTTCACTAAGCACGAGCTTGTCTTCGACGATCAACACGGTGCGTTCCGTATCCAGCACCGTTTGGAAATCGCTGAGGCCGGCGCTGTAGCGGTGCCGGGCCAGCCCGGCGGCCAGGCGCGCGGCTTGCAGGGCTTCGCGCAGATTGTTCTGCCGCCAGCGGGTGTTGGCCAGAGCGACCAACGCGTTCTCAACCTCCGCCAGCGCGTTCAACACCGTGGATTCGTAGTTGATTAGAGCCTGCTCCTGGATGGCGGTTTGAATATTGACCTGCTGGCGGATGCGCCCGGCATCGAAAATCGGCGCGGCGACGCTGCCCAGCACGCTTCCCGCAACCGCGTTGCCGCTGGCCAGGGCGCCGAGGGTCAAGGCGTCCAGACTCAGCGATCCGCTCAAACTGAAGTTCGGATACGCCTGGGCTTCGACCACGCCGATCCGCGCGGTCTCCGCCGCCAGCGTGCGTTCCGCGACCCGCACGTCGGGCCGCTGGCGCAGCGCATCGGCGGGAATGCCCACCGTCACCCGCGCCGGTAGCCGGGGAATCCCACCCGGTTGGGCCAACCGCTCGGCCAGGGCACCGGGCGGCTGGCCCAGCAGGATTTCCAGACGATGTTCGGCCTCGGCGCGACTGGTTTCGAGGCTGGGAATTTGCGCCCTGGTCTGCTCCAGATTGGCGCGGGCCTGCTCCACGTCCAGCGCGGTGGTCAAGCCGGCTTGCGCCCGCCACTGGGTGAGTTGCAGGGTTTCGGTCTGCGAGGCGGCGTTGGCCCTGGCGATGGCCAGCGCCGCCTGGGAGGCGCGCAATTCCACATAATTCAGTCCCACCTCCGCGACCAGCGACACCTGGACCGCGTACAGGCTGGCCTGGCTGGCTTCCAGATTGGCCTGGGCGGCTTCCACGCTCCGCTGGAGACCGCCGAACACGTCCGGCTCCCAACTGGCGTCAAATCCGGCGCTGAACAGGTTCGCCGTACCCCCGCCGCCGGATTCGCCGCTGACCTTCACCCGCCGTCCCGCCGCCGAACCGGAGACTGTCGGGAACAGCTCCGCCCCGGCCAGGGCGCGGCGGGCGCGCGCCTCACGCAATTTCGCCTGGGCGGCGCGAAGGTCGAGACTGGTTTGCAGGGCCTGCTCGACCAGTCCGGTCAATGTCGGATCGTCGAGTTGCCGCCACCAGGTCGCCAAATCTTGCGGCGCGGTGGGCGCGACGACAACCCGCGCCGCCGTCGCCCCCCGCCAGGCAGCCGGCGCCGCCAGTTCAGGCGCGGCATAGTTCGGGCCGACCGCCGCGCAACCAGTCAACAGCAGGGCCGCCGCCAAGGCCGTGACGAAGGCGCGTTGTGGTTGATCTATCATGGTATTAATCCTGGACCCGCGAGATTTTCCCGATTCGAAACGCGAATCGGACCACGCATGAGGCGGCGGCGCGATGAGATCGCCGACCTGGGGCGGGATTTCGCCCGCATGGCCGCAACGCGGTGAAATACACGCGCGAAGGCACGGCGGTTGAAGTGCAAGTCGAACGGCGGGTTGCTCCCAAGCGGCTGATCGTGACCGTCGATGATCGGGGTTCCGGCGTTCCCGACAGTAATTTGCAGGCGGTCTTCGAGCCGTTTTTCCGGGCTGGAGCCGGCGTCAAGACCGCCGGCTTCGGTCTGGAGTTGGCCATCGCCCGCCGGGCGGTCGAGGCGGATGGCGGGAGCATTCGCGCGCTGAATCGCCCGGACGGCGGGTTGCGAGTCGAGATCGTGCTGCCGGCGGGTCAGGCTGGCTGAGTGACGGCCTGCCTCAGCCCGCCAGGTTCCGCGCGGCGAAATCCCAGTTGATCAGAGTGTCCAGCACAGCGGCCACGTAGTCGGCCCGCCGGTTCTGGTAATCCAGATAGTAGGCGTGCTCCCACACATCGATAGTCAGCAGCGGCTGTTGACCGTGGGCGATGGGCGTGTCGGCGTTGCCGGTCTTGGTGACGATCAGCTTGTCGCCGTCCTTCACCAGCCAGGCCCAGCCGCTGCCGAACTGGCCGGTGGCGGCCTTGGCGAACTCCGCCTTGAACTTGTCGTAATCGCCGAAGGATTTTGCGATCAGCTCGGCCAGCACCCCGCTGGGTTTGCCGCCGCCCTTGGGCCGCAGGCTGTTCCAGTAGAAGGTGTGGTTCCACACCTGCGCGGCGTTATTGAAAATCGCCGTCTGATCGACCTTGCCGGCGGAAGCTTTGACGACGGCTTCCAGCGACTGATCGGCCAGCGGCGTGCCGGCGACCAGTTCGTTGAGCTTGTTGACGTAGCCCTGGTGGTGCTTGCCGTAGTGGAAACCGATGGTATTGGCGGAGATGGCCGGGCTGAGGGCGTTTTCCGGATAGGGTAGGGGCGGCAGGGTGAACGGTCCGTTGGCGGCGGCGCGCGCCTGGCGGGGCACAGCGAGATCGCCGAAGGCCAGCGCGGCGGAGCCGGCCAACAGGGCGGTCAGGAAACGGCGGCGGTTGACGGCGGATTCGAACGGCTGAGCGGACATGGATTACACTCCTGGTTGAGCGCGTCAGACACGGGATCATGCGCGGGGCGCGAGGGTGACAACGAACAATAGTGTAGCCGACGCGCCCCGCGATGAGTGTCGCTTGTGGTGGCGCGACATGGCGGCGCTCACGGCGCGGGTTCGATGGCGGTAATGACATAGGCGCCCTTGTCGCCCTTCGTCATCGTGAACTTGACCTTGTCACCCGCCTTGACCGCGCCGGCCAGCGCCTTGTCCGCCAGATGGAAATCCATGGTCATCCGTGGCCAGTGCAGCGCCGGGATCGGGTCGTGGGCGATCACCAGCTTGCCCTTGGCCGCGTCCACGCCCTTCACCGTCCCGGTGGCGGGGATGGGCGCGACGGCGGTCGTCGGCGCGGCGCCGTGACCGGCGTAGGGATCGGCCGCCAGGGTCGGACCGCCGCTCAGCGGGGCGAGCAGCGTGGCGACAATGAGGAGCGGTTGCTTCATGGCGTTTTCCCTGGAAGGGCGGTTCAGTGGAATTATCGAGATAACCAATTGAATTATCGAAGCTATATTAAGAGAAAGTCAAACCGGGACGGAAATTCGTGAAAGGATCCCGCGCGAAAGCGGTTTTATCCACGATGGCTGGTTTCCTGGTGGCGCTCCTCGCCATCTGGGCGGTGAATTATTGGCTGATCCAGCCCGCCTTCGATGAATTGGAACGCTCGCAGGCGATGGAAGACAGCATGCGGGCGGGTGCGGCGATCCAGGGCGAATTGCGGCAGTTGGACAACGCGTTCGGCAACTGGGCCGAATGGGATGACGCCTACGCGTTCGCCGAGAACCGCGATCCTCGTTTCATCCAGTCCAATCTCGGCGACTGGCGCGTGCTGGAGAAAAGTTCGCACCTGAACCTTTGCGTCATCCTCGCCCGTGACGGTCAGGTGCTTTACCGCGGCGGCCACGATTCCGATCTGGGTGGAGACGTGAGCCTGGCGGCGTTTTCGGGCGAGCGGCCGGCCATCCTGGCCACGCTCCGGCCGGTGCTGGAACGGGAGCAGACGCTTACGGGAATCCTGCCCACCGAGCGCGGCCTGCTCTTGCTGGCGGCGCGCCCCATCCTGACCACGCGGGGCGCCGGGCCGGCGCGCGGCGCGTTGGTGTTCGGCCGATTCCTGGACGTGCCATTGCTGCGCGCTCTAATCGAGCAGACCCAGGTTAAGTTCGAACTGTTTACCGAAGACGATCCCCGATTGGCCCTGGAGGAACGGAATTACCCGCGCACCCTGCAACCGGGTGTGGCGGCCTTGCGGCCAGGACCGCACGGTGCGCTGTTCATGTACGAAATGCTGGTCGATCTGGCGGATCAACCCGCCGTGCTGATCCGCACTCCCATCCGGCAGGCGATTTCCGCGACGGCGCGAAGCACGGGCCATGCCCTGATCGGGGTTCTCGGGCTGATCGCCCTGACCCTGCTGCTCGGCGGGGCTTATCTCCTCAACCGACCCGGCGCCGGCGAGACCGGACCCGACAACGTGGCGGCTTGGGGAACCGCGACCTTGACCGCTCTGATCGGCCTGGCCCTGACCGGCGGCCTTTTTCTGGATCTGCGCCAGCGCAATCAGGAAGGGTTGGAGCGTCGGTTTCAAGCGATCGCGGCGCAGCGCGCCGACCTTGTCGTCGAAAAATTCAGGGACAACCTGCGCGATCTCGATGCCGTCAAACGCTTTTTCGACGGTTCCGAACAGGTCACCCGCCAGGAATTCCACCAGTTCGTGACCCCGGTTCTGGACTATTACGGCGGTTTCCAGGCCATCGAATGGCTGCCGCGCGTGACCTGGGAGCAGCGGAGCGAGTTTGAGGCCGCCGCGCGGGGGGATGGACTGGCGGACTTTCAGTTCACCGAGCTGGGTGGCGGTGGAGCGATTGTCCCGGCTGCCCAGCGCGACGAGTATTTCCCCGTTTATTACCTGGAGCCCTACGCCGGTAACGAGAGAGCGCTGGGATATACCCCCGCCCCGCCCCACCCGGCGCGTGGCGCGGTGTTGACGCAGGCCCGGGACAGTGGCCGACTTACGCTCAGCGAGCGGTATACCCTGGTACAGGAACCGGCCCAGCGATTTTCGGTGCTGGTGTTCGCGCCGGTCTATACGGGAATAACGACCCGCGACGTGGAAGAACGCCGGCGACGGTTGAAAGGCTTCGTGCTGGGGGTGATCCGGGTCGGCGCGGTGGTGGAAACCGCGTTGCGGAACACCGAGCCGCAAGGGTTGATTCTGCGCCTGATCGATTTGTCGGCGGAAGGCGAGCGCCAGGCGCTTTACGAGTGGACCCCACGCCTGAGTTCGCCACGGCCGGTCGATCAAATAGCGTTGCGGTATCACCAGGATTTTCCGCTGGCCGACCGGACGTGGCGGATCGAGATCCAACCGAACGCGGCGTTCGTCGCCGACCACGCCGAGCGGACCCATCGATGGGTTTTGGCCCTTGGAGGGTTGCTGACCGTGTTGGCGACCCTGTACCTGTTCACCGTGGTTTCTCAGCGACGGCGGGCGGAGGCGCGGGTGGCCCTGCGAACCGCCGAGTTGCGCGCCAGCCAGGAATATACCCGTGCCGTGCTGGACGCCCTCACCGACGCCGTGTTCGTGGAAGATGCCGACACCGGACAGATCGTTGACGTCAACCACCGCATGTGCGAGCTGTACGGCCATACCCGCGCCGAGGCGCTCACGCTCAAGGTCGACCAGCTCAGCCTGGGAACGTCGCCCTATGCCCGGGAGGACGCGCTGGCGTGGCTGCGCAAGACCCGGGAGGAAGGTCCGCAAACCTTCGAATGGATCGCCAAGACTCGCGCCGGCGCTCTGTTTTGGGCCGAAGTCAGCATTCGCTTCGCCGTCATCGGCGGCCAGGCACGTTTCATCGTCAGCGTGCGCGACATCGCCGAGCGGCGGCGCGCGGAAGAGCGCCAGCGGTTGGCGGCGACCGTGTTCGAGGCGGTGCGCGAAGCCATCGTGGTGACCGACATCGACGGAAACATCATCGCCATCAATCCGGCCTTCGTCGCCATGACGGGCTACACCGAGGCCGAGGTGCGGGGCCAGTCGTTGCGAATGTTGCAATCCGACCGCCAATCGGGGACCTACTACCGCGCGATCTGGCAGACCGTGGCGCGGGACGGCGTCTGGCGGGGTGAATTTTGGAGCCGACGCAAGGATGGTGATTTGTTCCTGGCGCTGACCACGTTCGGTGAGGTGCGGGACACGGCGAATCAAGTCTCTCACTACGTGATCATCGCCACCGACATCACCCATCAGAAGGAAACCGAGCAACGCATCGAGCATCTGGCCTACTACGATGCCTTGACCGATTTACCCAACCGGGCGTTGTTGACCCAGCGGGCGGAACTGGCGCTGGCGCTGGCGAGTCGTCGGCGTGAGGAGGTGGCGGCGCTGTTCCTCGACCTGGACCGGTTCAAGGAGGTCAACGACTCGCTCGGTCACGCCGAGGGCGATACCTTGCTGGTGCAAGCCGCGGCGCGGCTGCGGGGATTGGTGCGGGAGACCGATACGATCTGCCGGCTGGGCGGCGATGAATTCGTGTTGCTGTTGCCGGACACCGACCAGCCAGGCGCGGCGCGATTGGCGAGCAAGCTGGTGGCCGCGTTCGGCCAGCCGTTTGTCGTGGCCGGCCACAGCCTGCGCGTGACCGTCTCGGCCGGGGTCGCTCTTTATCCCCATGACGGCGCGACTTTCAGCGAATTGTTGAAGAACGCCGATACCGCCCTGTACCGAGCCAAGCACGAGGGTCGCAACACCTGGGTGTTCTATGCCCGGGAGATGAACGTCGCCACCTTCGAGCGGCTGGTGCTGGAGTCGCAGTTGCGCAAGGCCATCGACGGCGGGCAACTGCGCGCCTATTTTCAGCCCAAGGTGCGGTTGAGCGACGGGGGGCTGGCCGGCGCCGAGGCGCTGGTGCGCTGGTTGCACCCCGATCATGGGCTGATTCCACCGGGGCGCTTCATCCCAGTGGCCGAAGCCAGCGATCTTATCGTCGGTCTGGGCGACTGGATGCTGGCGGAGGTGTGCCGGCAACTCGCGGTCTGGCGGGGCGCGGGTCTGCCGCCGCTGACCGTGGCGGTCAATCTGGCGGCCCGTCATTTCCGCGATCCGAACTTCAGCGAGCGCCTCGAACGGTTGCTGGCGGCCCATGGTCTCCCCGCTCAGGCGCTGGAACTGGAGCTGACCGAGTCCAGCTTGCTCGAAGCCGGCGCGCGGACGGCGGAAACGTTCCTGGCGCTGCGCCGCCTGGGCCTGGGCCTGGCTATCGACGATTTCGGCGCCGGCTATTCCAACCTGGGTTATCTCAAGCGATTACCGCTCACCGCGCTGAAGATCGACCAGAGCTTCGTGCGCGACCTCGTCACCGACCCCGACGACCGCATCCTCGCCGCCACCATCGTCGCCCTGGGTCACGGACTGGGATTGAAGGTCGTGGCGGAGGGCGTGGAGACCGAGGAGCAACGGCGCATCCTGCTCGGCCAGGGCTGCGATTGGGCGCAGGGCTATCTGTTCGCCCCACCGATGCCAGCCGAGTCGTTCGCCGACTGGCTGGCGCTCGCTCCGAAGATCGCCTAGCAATTCCCTCCTCGTAATCATTCAGTCCCCTTTCTCCCGTCAATGGGGGAGGGGGTTGGAGTGAAGGGGGCGCGAGTGGGCTGCCGGTCGACCAACGGATTTCGCGTCGTTCCATCGTTGAACGCTTTCGTTGGGCCTACACTGGCGACGACTAGCGTTTTTCACGCGCCTCACCGGCGCGGAGCCCCAGGATCGCGGCCAGCAGCAGGCCGAGTATCAACACTCCCCAGACGTTCAGGGTCGGAATATCCGAAGGTACGATAACGACAAGGGTGTCAGTGTCGGTGGCGATATTGTCGAGGGGGGTCAAGTCGGTCATGCCGATGGGCGGGTTGGCGACGACCATGACGGTCAGGTCGCCGGAAACGCTCGCGGCCACCTGGGCGGTGACCTGGTAGGTCACGCTGGCCAATTGCGGTAGATCCAGTGAGTCGGTAAAGGTGGCGGGGTTACCGACACTGTCCGTGCAGTTGTAGGCGGGCGGCGTACCGCCCGCGCAGGTCCAGGTCCAGGAAACGATTTGCGCCGGCCGCGCGGCGGTGACCGACATGCCATTCGCGTCGGCGGGACCATTGTTGGTGACGACGACGATGTAATTTAGCGTGGCGCCCGGGGTGTAGCTGCTCTGGCCGTTCGTGACGCTGGCGCGCAGGTCGAGTTGCGGCAAATTATTGACCCCGAAATCAAGACGGTTCTCGACGGTCGCGCCTTGGGCGTTATTGACCGATTGCTGACCGGCTGGCGTCAAGGTGATGGCGAGGCTCTGGATATATCCGCCCAGGCCGAGGAGCCCGTTCGCCTCGGAGCCGTTGTCGTCCGAATCGGTTCGGTTGATATTCGGGTCCGGCGCGGGTTCGTAGGCCAGCGCGGGCAGCGGGCCGGTGCTGGAACGATAACCGCGCAGGACACCGCCAGGATTGAAATTGACCGCCGGCAGACGAACGATGTAGTCGCCGGCGGGCAGGCCGCTAAAGGTGTAAAGGCCGCCGCCGCTGGTCGACATGCCGCCGGGAGCATCGTCAGTTGTGCCGAGAATGCCGTCAGGACCGACGTTGATTTCAGTTGAGCCATCCCCTGACCAAAGTTCGACGGTGACACCGTCAAGGCCGACTTCAGCGCCGTCGAGTAGGCCGCTGTTGTCCAGATCGTTCCAGACCAGGTTGCCGAGGCTCATGGTGTAGAAGCCAAAGTCGACGGTCATGTTGGCCTGGGTGTCGGGCTGGCCCTGCTGGTTGCCGAGCAAGGTGGCGTCCAGATCGGTTTCGCCGGACGGTTCGGTCAGCGCCGGGCCGAGCGTAACGGTGGAAGAAATCACCGCGCCGTTGAGCGCGCCGCTGGTTTGCAGTGTGCCGTTGTCGTCGGAGTCGGTGTCGCTGTTGGCCAGGGCGGCGGTCGTTTCGCTGATCGCGCCGTTCGCCGCGCGGGTGGTGGCTGAAGACCAATAGCCCGCGAGCGGGTTCCCCGCGGTGAATTCGACAGACGGTATGGCGACGACGTAATCGCCAGATTGAAGACCGTTGAACAGGTAGTAGCCACCGTTGGCTGTGGTCTGTGTGGCAAGGACGGTGGTCAGATCAGAGGCGGCGTACAGGTTGACGGTGACGCCATCGATACCGACTTCCGCGCCGTTGATCGTGCTGCTGTTGTCGGTATCGAACCAGACGCGGTTGCCCAGCGAAAAGACCGGGATGAAGCCAAAGTCCATGGTTGGATTGGTCGTGGAACCCGTGTTGTTATCCACTGTATTGGAGGTCTGGGCAGCGCCAGGGGTGATCGTGACCGTATTCGAGACAATCGTACCGCTGCCGGTGCCGACGCCGTTGTCGTTATCGTCGGTGTTGGTGGTTGGGTTGGTCGTGTCGGCAGGCGCAAACGTATCGACGCTGCTAAAAGTTCCAACCGGCGATGTCACGCGCACCGTGTAATCGCCCTGGGCCAGGCCGGAGAAGCTATACAGGCCGCCGCCCGCGGTAGTGGTGGTGGCAAGCTGCGTCGTGCCGTCGGCAGACCAAAGCTCGACGTTGACGCCGTCAATGCCCGTTTCGCCGCCGTTGAAGGCACCATTCTTATCGGTATCGCTCCAGACCAGATTGCCGAGGCTCATGGTGTAGAAGCCAAAGTCGACGGTCATGTTGGCGTGGCCATCGGGCTGGCTGCCCTGACCGACGCCGCTTTCGAGGTCGGTCTCGCCGGTGGGTTCAGTAGCGCCGGTAGGTCCAAGCGTGATGGTTGAGGAAATCACCGCGCCGTTGAGCGTACCGGCGGTTTGGAGCGTGCCGTTGTCGTCGGAGTCGATGTCGCTATTGGCGAGGGCAGCCGTCGTTTCGCTGACAATGCCCGCGGGACTGATGGTTGTGCCCGAAGAGCGATAGCCGTTCAGGGCACCGGTAAAGTTGCTGGCAGCCACCGAAACAACGTAATCGCCGGCGCCCAGATTATCGAACAAGTAGTAGCCGCCGTTGGCTGTGGTGTCGGTCGCCAAAATTGTGGTTAGATCGCTGGCAGCATACAGGTTGACCGTGATTCCATTGATGCCCACTTCCGCGCCGTTGATCGTGCTACTGTTGTCGGTGTCAAACCAGACGCGGTTGCCGATGGCGTAGGAAGGAACCTGCCCCGCGGCGGGCAAGGCGCAGGCGAGCGCGAACAAGAAGGCGAGGGGGGCAAAGAAGCGTGGAAGAAGTCTCTGGGTTGCTTTCACGTTCATGGATTTTCAGCTCATCGGTGGCTGTTTGGAGTTGCGGTCGGGGTGGTGGGGGTTCGGAATGCCCCGCGAAACCGTTTCTCAATCCCGCAGCTCGTTCCGGTCGGCGAACGACGCGAGCGCTTCCGGGTTGGCCAGCGCCTCGATGTTCTTGACCGGTTGGCCATGCACGACGTTGCGCACCGCCAGTTCGACGATCTTGCCGCTCTTGGTGCGGGGAATGTCGGTCACCTGCAAGACCTTGGCGGGAACGTGGCGCGGCGTGGTGTTGTCGCGGATCGTTCGCTTGATCCGGGCGATCAATTCGTCGCCGAGATCGACGCCCTCCTGAAGCTTCACGAACAGCACCAGCCGGACATCCCCCTCCCAGTCCTGGCCGATCACGATGGATTCGACCACCTCGGGCAGTTTTTCGACCTGGCGATAAATCTCGGCGGTGCCGATGCGTACCCCACCCGGATTGAGCGTGGCGTCCGAGCGGCCGTGGATGATCAAACCCTCGTGTTCGGTCACTTCGCAGAAATCGCCGTGATGCCAGACGCCGGGGAACCGTTCGAAATAGGCAGCCCGGTACTTCTTCCCATGGGGATCGTGCCAGAAAC
>CALGOO010000346.1 GCA_937960715.1 uncultured Candidatus Competibacteraceae bacterium | reverse complement strand
GTTCCAGATTCGAGCGGGCCTGGGCCACGTCCAACTCGGTGGTCAGCCCAGCCTGGGCGCGCCATTGGGTCAGCCGCAAGGTTTCCATCTGGGAGTCGGCGTTGGCTTTGGCGATCTCCAACCGGGTCTGGAAATTGCGCAGTTCCACATAGTTGAGCGCGACTTCGGCGGTCAACGAGACCTGGACATCGTGCAGGCTGGCTTCACTGGCTTCGAGATCGTCCTGGGCGGCTTCCTCGCCGCGCCGCAGTCGGCCGAACACATCCGGTTCCCAACTGGCGTCGAACCCAGCGCTGAACAAGTTCAACGTTCCGCCGCCGCCGGATTCGCCGCTGGCCTTGACCCGCTGTCCCGCCGCCGAGCCTGAGATCGTCGGAAACCGCTCCGCCCCGGCCAAAGCCCGCTGGGCGCGCGCCTGGCGCAGTTTCGCCTGGGCGGTACGAAGATCGAGACTGTCACGGAGGGCCTGTTCGATCAGAGTGGTCAGTGTCGGATCGTTGAATTGCTTCCACCAGGTCGCCAAATCGGTCGGCGTGGTTGGCGATATCGTGACTTGGGCCGCCGCCGCGCCTTGCCAGCTAACCGGGGCCGCCGGGTCCGGCGCGATATAGTCCGGGCCAACCGCCGCGCAGCCCGACAGCAGCAGGACCGCTGTCAGCAAGCCGGGGCAGCGCCCGAATCTCTGGGCGGAAATTGCGCGAAGGGTTGGTTTCAAAGTCGTGTTCCTGATTGCAAGGGAAGTTTGCCAGCGAGAACCGTGGGCTGGCGATCAGCGCAGCTCAAAAAGTTCCTGATGGAAGCAGGCGCCGGGCAACCCCATCGCGATCAAGTCTCTCTTCAGCGTCTGCCCGAAAGCCGAGGGTCCGCAAAACCACAACTCGGCGTTGCGCCAGTCGGGGACCGCTTTGCGAATGCGTTCCGCGTCCAGCCGACCGTCGCGCTCGTCCCACAACACATGCAGGCGAACGTTGGCGGCTTGCGCGTCGCGTTCGAGCAGGCCGATGGCTTCGTCGTCGTACACTGCCGTGGTGTGAAACAGGTCAATCGCCTTGCCGTCGGATTGTCGAGTCAGGGCTTTCATCCGCGCGATGAAGGGCGTAATCCCGATGCCGCCGCCCACCCAGATCTGCCGCCGTGACTCGCCCTGAAAGTTGAAACGTCCGTAGGGACCTTCCACCTTGACCGCGTCCCCGACGCGCAGGCGATCCGCCAGGGTGCGCGTGTAGTCGCCCAGGGCTTTGATGATGAATTGAATCCGGCCATCGCCGGTCCAGGCCGACGAAATGGTGAACGGGTGCGGCCCTTCGTCCTCGTGCAGGGTCAGAAAGGCGAATTGCCCCGACTCGTGACCGGCCCAGCGCCCCTTGAGTTGAATTCCGACCGCCACGACGTTCAAGGCGTCGTGATGGACGATGGACGCCACCTCGCCCATGACCTTGCGGTTCGCCGCCACGCGACGAAACAGCACCAGGATCGCGGCCACGCTGCCAGCGGCCATCAGCACGGCCATGACCGGCCCCAGCACGCCGCTCCAGTAATCGAATTTCAGCAGGACCACCGAGTGCCAGACCAGAGCCAGGTACGCCACGGCCAGCAGGTGATGGATTTTAAAGAAGTGGCGGTACGGAAACCGTTTGATCAGGGCCAGCACCATCAGGGCCAGCGCCGCGTAGAACGCCCATTCGCCGATGCTCTCGGCCAGATGGCGTTGATTCACAAAAAACTGCTGGATCGAGTCTGCCGGCAAGGCAGACTGCGCCGGGCGCGCCGGGCGCGCCAGCAAACCCCAGCCCACCAGCCATTTGGGTCCTTGGGCCATCAGCCAGTGGCTCACGGACAGCGCCAGCCCGGAGATACCCAGCCACTTGTGAAGGCGGTACATCTTGTCGAGACCACCCAGGTAAGGTTCGAGCACGACGGGGCGGATGGCCAGCAGCATCGCCAGGCTCATGACGCCGATGCCCAGCACGCCGGTGTATTGCATCAACACCGCGCGCCAAGCGAACAGGCCACTCAGGTTCGACCAGACGGTCTGATCGGTGAGCCACCAGAGACCCGTGAGCAGCAGCAGGTAAATCCAGAAGGTGTGTTTTATGGTTCGCATGGAATACTTCCGTTCATCTTGTCTTTTCCCGGTATTACAGACAGGGAGCCCCGGAAAGCCAGTTTCAAGGGCGTTACGAGAATGCCGCCACTGTACCCCCCCTATTCGTAAATGCGGGTTAGCGTGGTGTAAAGAAAGGTAAAGATGGGCAAAAACAGGTAAATGCGGTTGGCTATCGGGCGTGGACCGCTATGATGGACAAGATGAAAGATCAGCGAAATGGTTGACGGCGATGACCCAGGTTCTATTGGTCGATGACGATATCGAATTGGGCGAGATGCTGACGGAATACCTCGAACGCGAGGGTTTCGGCGCGACGGCCGTGTCCGACGGCGAAGCGGGCGTGCGCCATGCGTTATCGGGCGAATACGGGATTGTGGTGCTGGACGTGATGATGCCACGCATGAACGGCATCGAAGCCTTGCGGCGCATTCGGGCGCGCGACAGTCGCATTCCGGTGCTGATGCTCACCGCCCGGGGCGACGATGTGGATCGCATCATCGGGTTGGAACTGGGCGCGGACGACTACGTGCCCAAGCCGTGTACCCCCCGTGAGCTGGTCGCGCGTATCCGGGCCATCCTGCGACGCACCCGGCTGGGGGAAGCGTCCAGTGCCTCATCCGGCCCGCTCACGGCCGGTCCGCTCACGATATGGCCGGAGAAGCGGGAGGTGGAATGGGATGGCGCGCTACTGGATCTCACCAGCACCGAATTCAATCTGCTCGAAGTGTTGGTTCGCAACGCGGGTCGAGTGGTGAGCAAGAAGGAGCTGTCGGAGCAGGCCCTGGGCCGCCCGCTGGCGCGCTACGACCGCAGCATCGACGTGCATCTGAGTAGCATTCGCCACAAGCTCGGCGGTGGAGAAGGGCGCTCGCCGATTCAAACCGTGCGTGGCATTGGCTATCAGCTCATCAAGGAATAAGCCTCTTGGGCCGGCTGTTCTGGAAGTTCTTTTTCGCATTCTGGCTGGCGCTGCTGATCGCGAGCGGTGGCGTCGGCACGACTGTCTGGTTGCACGGACAGACGCTGGAAGATCATGATCGCCTGCTGGCGGGAGGACCGCGCACCGCGTTTTTGGTCAATACGACGGCGATGGTGTTCCGGCATGGTGGAATCGAGGCGCTGCGCGATCTGCTGGAAGAGTGGAGAATCCAGCAGGGCGATGCGCGGGTGTATGTCGTCGACGAGACGGGTCGGGAGCTGTTGGGCCGGGTGGTCTCGGCCGAGGCGTTGGCGCAGGCCCGTCGCTTGGCGGACGAAGATCAGAAGACCCCGCGCATCGCCTGGTTGGAGGCAACGTCCCAGCACGCCTATCTGTTTTTCATTCCCGCCGCGAGCAAGATC
>CALGOO010000345.1 GCA_937960715.1 uncultured Candidatus Competibacteraceae bacterium | reverse complement strand
TTAAACCGCCTCTTGGGCATCGTGACTCCCGCCTCCTCATAGCGCGATTGCCCTGCAGACGCAAGGAACGCCTTGCGTCTGGCCGCCAAGTCGCCACTTCCCTCATGCGTTCAGCCATCGCTCCCTTGGGAACGCTATCCGCTGTCAGTCACAGTCAACGGCGATGGGTGCTTGGGCGCTTCCGGGATTTCATGCGGCAACCACGCCCGCACACGACAGCCGCCTCCAGGGTCGGCGTCGATGATCGCCGCGCCGCCTAATTCTTGGGCGCGCTGTTTGATCAGCGCCAGGCCGTGACCGCTCCGAGTCGCATTGAGATCGAACCCGCGCCCGTTGTCCTCAATCTCGATCCATGCGCGATTGGCTTCGGCGTCGAAGCGCGCCGTCACCGTAATCTCAGTGGCAGCCCCATGCTGTATCGCATTGGTAATGACTTCCAACATCAGATTTTGGATGCTGCGCACGCAGGTCGGGGTCAACCTCTCGAATGGCGGTAGCGCGGACACTCGCCAGAGGAGGGAAACGCCAGCCACCCGCAAGCGATCCTGCAACCGATAGCGCAAGTTCCCCAGAATTGTGCCTAGGTCCCCGCCATAGTCTTGCAGGGAATCCACGGTAAGTTTCAACTCTTCGAGCGCCTCGCTGATGTATTCCATCGCGGCGGTATGCGATCTCCGGTCGTTGCGCAGCACGTTGAGCGCCCCGCTCAACCGGCTTCCCAAACCGTCGTGCATGTCGCGCATCAGGCGTTGGCGCTCAGCAAGGGCAGCGGCTTGTTGTAACACCTCCCTGGTTTGCTCGAAAGAAGCGGCAAGCTGACGCTCGCGCTCAGCGACCCGCTCGGCGAGGGTCTGGTTCAGGGCGCGCAATTCGCGAACGGCGCGCGTGTAGCGATCGGCAATGATGAACCCCATCGTCAGGCAGAACAGAATGGACACGTAGCGCACCCACGAGGAATCCCCAAAAGAGTCTGGCGTCAGCCAAACGTAAACCCAGTCGCGAATCCCCACCAGCACCCCCACCCACAGCGCCAACGCTACCATGACCTGCTCGCACCGGTGGCTGCACCAGGCGGCTTGGAGCGCCACCCCGGCGCAAAGCACGGCCAGTGCGATCATTAATCCCAGCCAGAGGGTCCAAAGGATCAGATAGCCCTGGTTGAAGGCAGCCAGGCTAACCCCCACCGCGCCAAGCACATACGCCCGCCAAACCAAAAGGAACCAGCGCCGCTCGATCGCCAGCACCTGCATGGTCAGCCGGGCCGTCAGGCCGACATACAGCGCATAGGCGAAGGCCATGGCGACGCCCCAGGCGGGCCAGCCGAGCGGCGGTCTATCGATCAGCACGTCGCCGACGCGGAACGCCCAGACCAGTTCGGCCACCCCGAAGATCATGAACAAAGGATCGCGCTGCTGCGACCAGAGCAACAGCGCGAACAAGCCCACCACCGAACTGATGCACACCACGATGAGCGAACCGTTGATTCGCCATCGGTAGGCTGCGCTGAATTCACGTTCCACGTCGCTCTCAACGCCAAAGTAAACGATGGACAATCCACCCCGGCGCAACGCCTGCGCGTGAATCGTGATTTCCAGCAGATCGTCGCCGCGCAACAGCGCTTTCGGGATGGCGATAAAGCGAGGCGCCTTGGCGAAGTCAACGTGCAAACCTTGGGCATCCAAAGGAGACGTGACGAGCGCGCCGTTGATGCGCACTGCGAATTGATTGCCAATTTTTGGGATATAAATGGCCCTGGGTTCATCTCCGGCGTCCATCAGGGGATCAAGCCGGAGTTGAAAAAGCGCCTGTCCATCGCGTTGACCGGAGACCCAATCCCAGCGGTAAGGCAACCGGACCCTGGTTGGCGCGGCTGCCGGTTGCCCGGCGACCGTCACCGTAACCAAAGCCTCGCGCAGCGTGACAATCGAGCCCGCCGTGGCGGCGCCGGCGTCCAGCGCGGCGGCCAGGCTGAGCACAAGCACGATCAGCAGCAGCGGCATCGGGTCACTCGTCCAGGACGCCTCGCAACAACCCCATCTTGCTGGCCTCGAAAACCGCTTCCGCGCGGGAATGCACGCTGAGTTTGCCATACAGATGCTTGATATGGGTCTGGATGGTGTGGATGCTCACCGAGAGCAACCCTGCCACCTCCGCGTAGGTGTAGCCGCGCGAGATCAGTACCAGAATCTCGGTTTCCCGCTCGGTAAGCGTTGGCGCTTCGACGGCGATCGCCAGTTGGCCGGGCGCTTGGTCCCGCGGCGGCTCCCCAACCGGCGGACTCTTGCGCAAGCGTTGCAGCAAGCGGCGAGCGATAATCGGACTCATCGGCGAACCGCCCGAACGAATCTGGCGAATCGCTTCTTCGAGCGTCACGCCCGGCGTATCCTTGAGAATGTAGCCACTGGCCCCGGCTTCGATGCTGGCGAGCACCAGGGCTTCGTCGCCAAACATGGAAAACACCATGATTTCACAGGCCGGATACTGCTGGGAGGCCAAGGCGATCACTTCCAGGCCCGAACCATCGGGCAAACCCAGATCGACCAGCAGCACGTCTGGACGGAACTGCGCCAGAGCCTCCTTGGCTTCCGCGACCGAAGCCGCGCGAAACTGGGCGTGCATGTCCGGCTGCGACCGCACAGCGGCCGCCATGCGCCGCATGGCGTCAGGCTGATCCTCGACCAACCCCACCTGAACAGCTTGATCCACCGAAGTTGCTATCATGACCGCTCCTATTCGCATCGCAATGCCCGTTCGCCGCCTTCGTCAACCCGTGCTCCTCAGAATAAAACGCCAAGACTCAATGCGACGTACCGGGAAACCACGGTGTTCTCTCCGGCGAAGCGTTGCCGGTAGGACAGATTGGCGTAGAACGGTATCTTGGCAGTTTTCTCTTTATCTTTATAAAGTTGTAAGGTCGAATAGCCCACGGTCAGCGCCACGCGCTGATTTTCACTCTCGGATTCCTGTTCCAGCGCGGAATAGGTAAACCCAAGATGGCCGTCGATAGCATCCTGAAATTTGCGGGTGAAGCTGTATCGCAGGGCGACCGACCACTCTGGCGTGAATTGGTAAAGACCGGTCACATCGAAGCCGAACAGATCCCCAAGATCGCGCTCGACGGCTTCGATGTTGCGCGTGATCGGCTGATCAACCGCATCGGGAATGCGCAAGGTCAGGCGGTCCGGCAACTGGAGATCGTAACGGACAGTCACGTTCAATGGCAGGTTTTCCATCCCGAGATAATCCGCGTGCATGCGGAACATCACATCGGTCTGACCTTCCCCGAAATCGACCGCCGCGAGGTTGTCGATGTCCCTCACTGCGCCGGTGGGCAGCCGCAACCCGCTCGCCACCGCCAGCCGCCAGGGGTCCTGATCGTAAAACTGGTATTTGCCATACAGTTCGATGTCGCCAATTCCGCTGCCCGAAAAGGTTTTAAATCGCTCGTAGCCATAGCCGGGAATATCCGGGACGCCATCCTGATTGACATCAAGTCCCGGACCCAGGAGGTCTTGAATATCCTCGTCGCTCAACGGCGTCCCCCCGGCGGCGATGGGAATCAATGGGCTGCGATAGGCATCGGCGGGCGTTCCAAAAAGGGGATTTTTTCCCACATTGGCGTGTGATGCATCCAATCCGGCCTGAATCTCATTCCTGATGTGGAAATAGGGAATTTTCATGACCAACGCCAGTTGATCGGTCAGGCCATACGCCAAATACACATCCGACTGGCGATAAAGCAGATTGGCGTCCACCACCGACTGGCCGAGCGTGGCTTGGCCGCCTACCAGCGCATCCAGCGCCGATAGCGCCGGAAATACCCGGCTGTCCAGATGCGCATTCAAATCCGCGGCCAGGTCTTCCGTGTCTCCCCCCGGTCCGTAACGCTTATCGATCGGGAAGTAGGAGTAAAACGTGGCATCCACCAGCGAAACGCCCTGGGGAAGCACTCGGGCAGAATTGTCGTCGGCCAGGGCGTTCGTGAACACAAGCCATTGGATAATCATGGTCCGCGCAATCCTTCCGATTCTAGGCATGATGGCCATTTTCATCCCGGTTGCTAAAGGTCATTCGTTCCCGCCGCGACCCGGCTCAGGATTTTCCGGAATCGAGCGGTTGCGGGTCATGCTCTTCATAATCCAGGAAATCCGCGTGCTTGATCGTATAGGATTGAATCTGGCGCCGATCCACCAATTTTACCCTGATGGCCTCCGCCGACCAGTCGAGTATTCCGTAGTTCCGGCGCTTGCCTATCAGCTTGTATTTATAAATCGCCGCTCCCGAGGCAATGATCTCGAACAATTGCGTGCCGCCGCTGGGCGGCAGGAAAGCGTTTTCGTGGATATCCCCGGACAGGAACAGGATTTTGCGATCACCGATGATCTCCAAAAACCGGGAATACTCCTGGGCGTACCGCAGCCAGCCATTGCCCGTCGCGCGTATCGGCGTGCCGGCGCACAGCACGGTGAGTAGATAGGGATGGTCGAGTTCCTGTTTCAGGAACTGAAGCTGCGCATTGCCGAGAAGCCGTCCGTCTTTCCCCGGCAGGTCCCGATAAGAGCGCGTGTCCAGAAAAATGGCTTTGCCGATGATTTCCCCAGCGTGCTTGAGCGGGATCGCGTAGTAAAGCTGATCAGGATCCGGGTTGGGATTGCATTGCAGGAATTGATTGAAAAGCTGGCGGGCGATGGCCTGCTTGGTCGCGGGTACCTCGACGCCGCAGGCGTTGTTCCATGCGAAATCATGATCATCCCAGGTTCCATACACGCCGCCATCCGCATTCTGCCGCTGACGCAAGCTTGAATACAGCGCCTTGAAGTTCAGCTCGGCCCATTGCTTCTGGTACTTGGCAAGCATGGTGGCCTGAAACCGGCTGTCATCCCAGTGTTCTGGTTCACCCAGGTTAGGGAAGAAATCCATATAGATATTATCGCCGAGCAGGAATAAATAATCGGGCTTTTCTGTCGCAATTTGCTGCCAAACCCGTTGCTCGGGGAATTGTTCGATATGCATGCAGGATGTAAACGCGATTTTCATGAGTGATCCCTGGTATTGAATCGAAAGGATAATGCCAAGAATGCTAGATTCTCTTGGGAAAAATAGCTATCCCATGAATATGGGGTTCGGTCCAATGCGGCGACAAAATATCCGCCATCTTCTCCAATCTAATTGGAAAATTTAATTGGAAAATTTAATAAACGACTCCGTAGCAAGCTGCGGGGTAATCAATAAGCACCCTGCTTTCGTTTATCAAAAGATAAAAACTGATCCTTAAAAACTTTCAATAGCACAAAACAATTAATTGTTTTAAATATAATTATTAAAATTGTGATAAGTCATTAAGCATCTTC
>CALGOO010000344.1 GCA_937960715.1 uncultured Candidatus Competibacteraceae bacterium | reverse complement strand
ATACGAGGCAACGGTTACGTAAGTTGTAGGATGGGTAGAGCGCAGCGAAACCCATTGATACGAGGCAACGGTTACGTAAGTTGTAGGATGGGTAGAGCGCAGCGAAACCCATCGATACGGGGCGAAACCACCAGGAAATCCGAGCGGTTACGTTCAAGGCAGCGCGAAAAGGTCGGCTTCCACGGTGCTGATTCCCCGTTGCCGGCTTCGGGCGGCGGAGTCGTGAACCACCAGAATCTGGGGCGCTTTGCCGCCGGTCGGAGCGAACAGCGCGATCCCCTCGGCCTGGTCTTGGCCCGCTGGCGAGTCCGCGCCACCGGGAAGTTCCAGCACGGTCGATAAATCCTTGCCGAAAATCAGCGATTCCCGAGGCGGACGCGCCCCGCCCGACCAGCGAAAGACCTTTTGCGGTCCGGCTACCGTCATGGTCGGCCCCGCCAGGACCAGCAAATCGTCGCCTTGCGCGCACAAGTCCCGAACGCCCAGGCCCCCCAAGTCCAGAAAGTGTTTGCGGTAGGGCCGACCATCCGGTCCGATGTCTTGCAAAGTCAGCGTGGAAGCATCCTGTTCCTTCAAGGCCAGCTCCAGAATGACCGCCCAGCCACGCAGCACCGGACCGCGCAGTCCGACGAAAACGCGGTCGCCGACGACGGCCAACCCTTCGATATCGAAGCCGTTGTCCTTGCTGGGAATAACAAGGAACGGTCCCAGATGTTCGTCGCCCGCCAGCGCCCTGGTCAGCGCGTTGCTTTTCTGGTTGCCGGCCAAGCGCGCGGCGGTGCGTGAATGGCCGTTCTGTTCGACCGTCTTTTTCGGCGATTGCGTGCTGGGGTCCAGGGGAATGCGCGCCAGCAAAAAACGGTTGCCATCGCGGCTGACCTTGGCCAGGCGTTCGGCGTTCTTTTCGATGGAATTTTCCGGCTTCGGCTGGCCGCGTTTCAAACTGTGCGAGCCGACCAGCCAGAGATAGCCGCCGTCGTGGTCAAGGCCCTCGATGTCGGCTTCCTCGATCTTGCCGTCCGCCTCGGGCGGCGCCGGCAGTTCAAGAAAATCACTCAACGGGAATTGCCGATGGTTGGCGTAGCGAATTGCGCCGTTGCCGGTTGCATCCCGCCGGAAGAGCTGTTCCAGGCTCAAGGCTTCATCGTTGGCGACCCAAAGCGTGTTGCCGACTTGCACCACGGCGGATAGCCCATCCCACAGCTTCTTATCCTTGCGCAACTGGTTCAGGCTGGGGTCGAATTCCAGCAACACGGTTCCGGTTCGATTCATGATGATGTCTCCATAAGTCGACGAAGATGCCCTATTCTTAAATTTTCGCAGAGCTTTTGCAAAGCGGGATGGTATGGAAATTCCATAACCTGCGTAGTAGCGTCATGGCGGTTCCCGATGGATTTACCCCGTCCAATGTAGCCACTGGATTTCAATGAATCACCTTCCTATTCCATGCAAGCCTTGAATACCGACATTCAGGCCGAACTTGAAGATCGGCTGCGATTCGAGACCCTGTTAGCCAAACTCTCGGCGCGTTTTGTCAACTTGCTCCCCGAAATGGTGGATTGGGAAATTGAAAATGCCCTGCGCTGCCTGGTTGAGGCGTTGCGGGTGGATCGATCGGCCCTGGGGCGCCTGACCGAGAACCGTCGAGATTTGGTCGTGACCCACTCGTTTGCCTTGCCTGGGATCACGGCGTTCCCGCTGTTCCCCTCCTTGGCGACTGAAGCGCCGTTAATGTCCCGGACGCTGTTGAGCGGCCAACCGTTCGTGATGGCGCGCTTGGCCGATTTGCCAGCGGAGGGTGAAGTGGACCGGCGGCTTTTTGAGAGCCACGGGATCCTGTCGGGCATGGTGGTCCCCTTGAAGGTCGGCGGCTCCCTCATTGGGGCGGTTGGATGCAGTCTGGCGCGCGGGGAGCGGGAGTGGCCTGAACCCGTGGTGCGCGGCATGTGCCTCATGGCTGACGTGTTCGCCAATGCCCTGGCCCGCCAGGATGCCGACCGGGCGCTGCGGGACAGCGAGGAACGTATGCGGTTGGCGGCGGCGGCGGCCAACATCGGCCTATGGGACTGGGATATTCCCCACGACGCCATCTGGGCTTCGGATCGGGCGCGCGCCTTGTATGGCGCTCAACCCGACGGGCCGGCAAGCTTCCAACGGTTCATGGCCTGCCTGCATCCCGAGGACCGGACCCAGGTGGGCGATGCGATACGGAACGCCTTCCGCCACGGCGGCGAGTTCCGCGAGGAATACCGAGTCGTGCATCCCGATGGCGCCATCCGCTGGCTCCATGTCATCGGTTCCTGCCAACTGGACGCCCACGGCCAGCCGACGCGGATGGTGGGCGCTTCCCTCGACATCACCGAACGCCAGGACAATGAAGCACGTCTCCGCGACGCCTTGGCGGAGGTGCGGCGCTTGCAGACGCAGCTCCAGCAGGAAAATCTCTATCTTCAACAGGAAGTGAAGGCCAGCCAGGGCCATGGCCGCATCGTCGGCCAGAGCCCGGCCATTCTGCGGGTCCTGGCGCAGGTGGAACAGGTGGCCCCCACCGCCTCCTCGGTGTTGCTGCTGGGCGAAACCGGCACCGGCAAGGAGTTGCTCGCGACGGCGATCCACGAACTGAGCCCTCGCCGCGACCGCGCCATGGTGCGGGTGAATTGCGCGGCCATTCCGGCGGCGCTGATCGAGAGCGAATTGTTCGGACGCGAGAAGGGCGCCTATACCGGCGCGCTGGCCCGGCAGATCGGCCGCTTCGAGATGGCGAATGGATCGACGATTTTCCTCGATGAAATCAGCGAACTACCGCCCGAGTCCCAAGCCAAGCTGCTCCGGGTGTTGGAGGAAAAAGAAATCGAACGGCTGGGCAGCCCGAAACGCATCAAGGTGGACGTTCGCGTCATCGCCGCCACCAACCGGGATTTGGTCAAAGCGGTCGCCGAGGGCCATTTTCGCGAGGATTTGTACTACCGCCTGAACGTGTTCCCGATCACGGCGCCGCCGTTGCGCGAACGGCGGGAGGACATTCCGTTGCTGGTCTGGGCCTTCATCGAGGAATTCTCGAAAGCCATGGGCAAACCGATCCAGGCCATCGCCAAAGCCAGCCTGCGGGCGCTGCAACAGAATGATTGGCCTGGCAACGTGCGCGAATTGCGCAACGCCGTCGAGCGGGCGATGATTCTAGCGAGCGGTCCCACGCTCCGGATCGACCCGCCGGGCGTTGCCGCCACCCCGGCCGCTCGGGGTCTGGCCACTCTGGCGGAGGTCGAGCGCGAACATATCCAGCGGGTGTTGGAATTCACTCATTGGCGCGTTCGGGGCGCGGGCGGCGCGGCGGAAATCCTCGGTCTGCCGCCCACCACGCTCGAAAGCCGCATGGCCAAGCTCGGCCTGCGTCGCCATCCATCCCACTAGACTCCGGTATTTCGGAGTTCCACGATATTTCGGATGATCCCCGCAAGTTCGGTGCGGCCGCGAACCTCGGACCATTCACGCGGTTCATTGTTTTAGATAGCGATTCAATTCCAGTCCGCGTTTCGATTCGGCTGGCACGCTACCTGCCCCGTTCAAACGCATGATCGAGCTGCGTCTTTGTCTCCGAGCCTTTCCCCAGCGAACCCGGTCGCTGGCGGCCGCGCTGCGGTCGCTGGGGCGACAGGCGCGGTTGGAGCGCGGCTGTCTGGAGGCCCATCTTTTCACGGAAAGTCAAAATCCTCGAAGTCTCTGTTACATCGAGGTGTGGGATACCGAGAAGAATCTGTGTTCGATGCTCCGCTCGGAACGTTTTACCCGTCTGGCGGAATTGATGGAGACGGCGACCAAACCGCCCTCGCTCGATTTTCGGATCATCTCCGAAATCCGGGGCCTCGAATTCGCCTGGCAAGCGCGATGCGGCCAGACTTCCCTGGAGTCCACATAAGGCGAGAGCGCCTTCGCGCTTCGCTTTCCACCGCTCCCAGAAGATTTGCTTGAGGAGATTCACCGATGACCGATCCCAACGCTTTCTCCCCTTTCCAAAGCCTGCCCGCGCCCGCCCAGCAAGTCGCCGATTACTGGGTGGACTCCTGGCAGCGCACCATCCTGTTCTGGGACACGTTGCGCCGGCGTGGCAACCAGTATTTCGAGCACAAGGCCATGAAGGTGCCGCACGTCCTCCACTTCGACGCCGAACTGGTGCTGGACGGGCGCACCTTCGAGCGGCCGGTCAACTACGGGCTGGTGCGGATCAAGCCGCCGGAAGGCGTGGTGATCGATCCGAAAAAGCGCCCGTTCGTGGTGGTCGACCCGCGCGCCGGCCACGGCCCGGGGATCGGCGGCTTCAAGGCCGACAGCGAGCTGGGCGTGGCGCTGCGCGCCGGCCATCCCTGCTATTTCGTCGGTTTCACGCCCGACCCGATGCCGGGCCAGACCATCGAGGACATCATGCGGGCGGAGGCGGTGTTCCTGGAGAACGTGATCGCCCTGCACCCCAACGCCGACGGCAAGCCCTGCGTCATCGGCAACTGCCAGGCCGGCTGGGCGGTGCTGATGCTGGCCGCGACCCGACCGGAACTATTCGGGCCGCTCATCATCCCCGGTTCGCCCCTGTCCTACTGGGCCGGGGTAGAAGGTCAGAATCCCATGCGCTACACCGGAGGCCTGCTGGGCGGCAGTTGGCTGACCGCGCTCACCAGCGACCTAGGACACGGCCAGTTCGACGGCGCCAACCTGGTCGGCAACTTTGAGAACCTCAATCCCGCCAACACCTACTGGGCCAAGAATTACGATCTCTGGTCGAAGGTGGACAGCGAAAGCGAGCGCTTTCTGGAATTCGAGACCTGGTGGGGCGGCCACGTCAACCTGAACGCCGAAGAAATGCAGTGGATCGTCGATCAACTGTTCATCGGCAACCGGCTGGCCACCGCCGAAATCGTCACCAGCGACGGCGTGCGCATCGA
>CALGOO010000343.1 GCA_937960715.1 uncultured Candidatus Competibacteraceae bacterium | reverse complement strand
GGGGGTGGTCGGGACAGCCGGCATGGCGGGCGGGGCCGGGGTAGCCGACATGGCGGGTGCTGCGGCCGGCGCCGCTCCACCCACGGTCACCATCGGTTTGATCATGTCAAGGGTTTTTCCCTTGATGCCCGGCACCTTGGCCAGATCGTCGACGGATTTGAAAGGGCCGTTGGCTTCCCGATATTTCACGATTTCGGCTCCCTTCTTGGGACCGATCCCCTTCAGCCCCTTGTCCAACTGTTCGGCGGTCGCCGTGTTAATATCGATGGCCTGGGCGAAGGTCGCGGCCGAAAACGCGATCAAGACGACAACAAACAGGCTTTTTATCAAAGACTTCATGATGCCTCCCTCAATTCGTCAAGTAGGTTGTGCAGCGGATCGTCCCGTCGGCGAGCGCCAAACAGGATTAACAACAACCATAGGACGGAAACTGGAAAATGCAAGTGCAGCGCGTCGCTCCCTGGAAACAGCCGCCCTTGGTCGCGCGAGTCCGCTTTTCGGCTAGGCGCTGGTTTTCATGACCAGATCCGGCATCGGTTTGATGGTGTTCCACTGCTGGCAACTGGGACAGCACCAGTGCAGGGTCTTGACGACGAAACCGCAGTTGGCGCAACGGTAGCGGGCAACGCCGTCGAGCATCTGCGTGCTGACGCAATGCAAGGCGCGCAAGCCCGCGTATCCCCCGCCATCGCCTCGAGCCAACTGGATTTCGATCAGTCGGCGCAAGCCCAACAGCGTGGGATACTCCTGCAGTTCGCGTTCGAGAAACTGGAGCGCCGCTTCCTCGCCCTCCCGCCGCAACAGCCAATCCGCCAGGACATCGGTGATTCGGCCGCCATGATCCCGCTGCTGGGCTTCCCGCAAATACGCTCCCCACTCATCAAGCTGATCCGACGCCTCATAGCACCGGCCCAGCGGCGCGATCACTTCCGGAAAATACCCCCGATCCTGTCGTTCGACCGCCTGGAACGCGGCAATGGCCGCCCGGTGATCGCCCGCCTCCATCGCCAAGTGCCCCAACAACCAGTTGGCCCGAGCACAGTGGGGATCGCGCGCCAGTGCATCGAGCAGCCAGGTCCTGGCTTCATCGCCCTGGCGTCGCTGGCTGGCTTCCTCGGCCAGCTCACAGCAAAAATGCGCGGTCTCCCGCCGCCTGGACGCACCGCCAAGGCGTTCCAGCCGGTCGCAGTAGGCAATCGCCTGGCGCCAATCCTTCTCCTGCTGGAAAATATGGATCAGGCGAGACAGGGCCACTTCGGTGTGATCGGGCTGTTCCAGCAGTTCCCGAAACAGCTCCTCGGCCCGGTCGAACAGGCCAGCCCGCAAATAATCCTCGCCCAGCTCAAGCAAGGCTCGGCATCGCTGGTCGGCCGTCAAGGTGGACCGGGCAATCAAACTGCCATGAATGTGGATCGCGCGATCCACCTCGCCGCGGCGCCGAAACAAATTGCCCAGGATCAGGTGGATCTCGGCGGTATTTCGGTCCACGCCCGCCATGCGGGTGAACACTTCGATAGCCTGATCGGGCTTGTCCTCGATCAGATAATTCAATCCCTTGAAGTATTCGGTACTGCGAGCGGTCGCGCGGTTGCGCCGCCCGGCGTGCTCGCGCTGGGCCATCCACCAGCCCGAGGCCGCGGCGACTGGCAGCAGCAACCACAATAACTCCATCATGACCTAGCGGCGCGTCCTCGGCGCATCAATGGCCATCCCGGCTTGCCTTTCGGGTCAACAAGCTGATTTCCTGATCCTTGCCAGCCACCGCTTGCCGTAACCGAGCCACCTGCCAACGCAACGGCAACACGACGAAGGCTCCAATCAGAAAGGTCAACAGCACACCAGCGGCGAACGCCGCCACCACCACCAGCGACAGCGGCAAGTCCGTCTTGCCCAGCAAATAGTCGATGGACACCGGGTTGGCGTGGAGCGTGGAAAATTCCACGCCCACCAACAGTACGGTCAACAAGATCGCGGCGATCAAAATGGATTTAATCCAAAACATCGGTCTCCCCCGCCAAAATGGCCTCAACTCGGCTGACGCAAACGGCAGACCATCCGCCGCTTTGGGTGGAATGGGTTGTCCCCACGGATCCTCAACAAAAAACCCACTTTATACCGTGGGTTTTTGAACGGCGAATGACTGCCGATAGCCTGCCGGATTGGGACGGCGATTACAACAACACCTCACCGCCCTCGAACCAACGGTCGTTGACCCGCTCGCGCAACTCCTTGCCAGGCTTGAAGTGCGGGACGTATTTGCCCGCCAGGGTAACGGCGTCGCCGGTCTTGGGGTTGCGGCCAACTCGCGGCGGGCGGAAATGCAGCGAAAAGCTGCCAAATCCGCGGATCTCGATCCGCTCGCCGTGAGCCAGCGAATCGCTCATCTGCTCCAACAGCGTCTTGACCGCCTGCTCCACATCCTTGTAGGGGATATCGCTGCGCTGGCGCGCGAGAATCTCGATCAGTTCCGACTTCGTCATGAAACGTCCCCCACGAACGGCAGCCGCATTAGCGGCCGCCTTGATTCAATTCAATATTCAGTCGTCCTGCGTGCTCATCTGTTCCTTGAAGATATCGCCCAGCGTCGCGCCGGTGCCGGACTTGCGGCTGTAATCCTGCAAGACCTCGGCTTCTTCCGCCATGTCCTTGGCCTTGATGGACAGGGCGATGGTGCGGTTCTTGCGATCCACGTTGATGAATTTGGCTTCGATCTCGTCGCCTTCCTTCAGCACCGCCCGCGCATCCTCGATCCGTTCGCGGGACAGTTCGGAGGCGCGCAGCGTACCCTCGACTCCATGACCCAAATCCACCACGGCGCCCTTGGCGTCCACCGAAATCACCCGGCCCTTGACCACGCTGTTCTTGGGATGGTCGGCGACGAAATTGGAGAACGGATCCTTGTCAAGCTGCTTGATGCCCAGCGAAATCCGTTCGCGCTCGGGGTCCACCGCCAGCACCACCGCGTCCACTTCCTGACCTTTCTTGTACTGGCGCACCGCTTCCTCGCCGGTGACGTTCCAGGAAATGTCCGACAGATGCACCAGACCATCGATGCCGCCATCCAGACCGATGAAAATACCGAAGTCGGTAATGGATTTGATCTTGCCGGAAACGCGGTCGCCCTTGGCGTGATTCTGATCGAAATCCTCCCAGGGATTGGCCTGACATTGCTTCATCCCCAGTGAGATGCGCCGGCGATCCTCGTCGATGTCGAGCACCATGACCTCGACCTCGTCGCCCAGGGCCACCACCTTGTTGGGATTGATGTTCTTGTTGGTCCAGTCCATTTCGGAGACGTGAACCAGGCCCTCGACCCCTTCCTCGATTTCCACGAAGCAACCGTAGTCGGCGATGTTGGTAACCTTGCCGAACACTCGGGTGCCGACCGGATAACGGCGGGCCAGCGCGATCCACGGGTCGTCGCCCAGTTGCTTGAGGCCCAGTGAAACCCGGTTGCGCTCGCGGTCGAACTTGAGCACCTTGACCTTGATGGCGTCGCCGACCACGACCACCTCGGAGGGATGCTTGACCCGCCGCCAGGCCATGTCGGTGATGTGCAGCAGACCGTCGATGCCACCCAGGTCCAGGAACGCGCCGTAATCGGTCAGGTTCTTGACCACGCCGTCCACGATCTGACCTTCCTGCAAATTCTGCAACAGAGCCTCGCGTTCGGCGCTGTACTCCTGCTCCACCACGGCCCGGCGGGACACCACCACGTTGTTGCGCCGACGGTCGAGCTTGATGACCTTGAACTCCTGTTCCTTGCCTTCCAGGTAGGCGGCGTCGCGCACCGGGCGCACGTCCACCAGCGATCCTGGCAGGAAGGCGCGAATTTCGCCGATTTCGACGGTGAAGCCGCCCTTCACCTTGCCGCTGATCAGGCCCTTGATGATTTCCTCGCTCTCGAAGGCTTTCTCCAGGGCGCTCCAGACTCGGGCGCGCTTGGCTTTCTCGCGGGACAGTCGGGTTTCTCCGAAGCCGTCCTCGAGCGCGTCCAGGGCGACCTCAACCTGATCGCCCACCTTTACTTCGAGAGCGCCATCCTCGTTGTAAAACTGTTCGAGTGGAATCAGCCCTTCGGATTTCAGGCCGGCGTTGACGACCACGGCATCCGATCGGATTTCCACCACCGTTCCCTGGACGATGGAACCGGGCTGCATCTGCTTGTCGGCCAGGCTCTGTTCAAACAGTTCGGCAAAACTTTCGGTCATGGGTTGTAGCTCAAAGGACCGGCGGCGCGAAACCGCCATGGCTTGGGTTGAGGTATCGAGTTCGGCAGCACGCTCCCGAACCGGTTCTGGGTCACTCCATCTCGTCGCGACGGAAGCGCCCGATCCCGGCGCCCGTCAACGGGTAAGCGTAGCATGGGCTTCGCCGACGTAAAGACTTGAGCCTAACGGTTTCCCGGCAATCCCAGCCGCTGAATCGCCAGCGCCAGCGCCCGCTCGCAAACCTCGACGATGCTCCAGTGCGTGGTGTCGAGCACTTCCGCGTCGGCGGCGGGCCGGAGCGGCGCCGTCGCGCGCTGGCGGTCGCGGGCGTCGCGCTCGGCGATTTCGCCGACAAGGCTTTCAAGGTTAGCATCCATGCCCTGTTCGCTCAACTGGTTATGGCGGCGGCGGGCGCGTTCCTCGGCGCTGGCGGTCAGAAACAGCTTGAGTTCGGCGTCGGGAAATACCACCGTGCCCATGTCCCGACCATCGGCAATCAGGCCGGGTAGCTGACGGAAATCGCGCTGCCGTTGCAGCAGCGCGACGCGCACCATCGGCAGCGAGGCCACCCGGGAAGCGGCGTTGCCGCAAGTTTCGGTACGCAGGTCAGGGCCCACCTCCGCTCCGTCCAGCAGAATGCGCGACGGACCACCGGTTTCGGTCAGGAAGTCCGCGGCCAACCCGGCGGCCAGCGCCGCGACTTCGGCTTCGTTCTCCAGCGCCAGGTTTCGGCGCAGCGCCGCCAGCGCGGTCAGCCGGTACAACGCGCCGCTGTCCAGGAGATGAAAGCCCAGTCGGTTCGCCAGCCATCGGCACAGCGTACCCTTGCCGACTCCGCTTGGGCCATCCACGGCGATCACTGGAGCCCGCGCATTCATGTCGTCGTTTGTTCCCCGATGGTCAGGCCGACATTCCGGGCCAGGGTCACGAAGCCTGGAAACGAGGTATTGACGTTGGCGCAATCGCGGATCGCGATCGGGCCGCCGGCGCGCAACGCCGCCATGGCGAAGCTCATGGCGACGCGGTGGTCGCCGTGGCTGTCCACGGTTCCGCCGGACAGCGCGCTGCCCCGGATGACGATGCCATCCGGGGTCGGCCTGGCGGCGATGCCCAAGGCGGTCAACCCATCGGCCATGACTTGAATCCGGTCGCTTTCTTTCACCCGCAATTCCTCGGCGCCGGTCAGAACGGTTTCGCCCTCGGCGCAGGCAGCGGCGATGAACAGCGCCGGAAATTCGTCGATCGCCAGTGGCACCAGGGTCTCGGGAATGCGGATGCCGCGCAGTGGCGCGTGGCGCACTCGCAAATCCGCCACCAGTTCACCACCCGCCAGGCGCCGATTCCGCGGTTCGATATCCGCGCCCATCAGTTGCAGGATACCGATCACGCCGGTGCGGGTGGGATTGACGCCGACATGCTCCAGCAGCAGGTCGGCTCCCGGCGTGATGCTGGCTCCGACCAGAAAGAACGCCGCCGACGAAATATCAGACGGCACGTCAATCATGGTTGCGGTCAGCCGCCCACCGCCAGTGACTACGAACGTGCGTTCGCCGCGCTGCACGGGATAGCCAAGGCCAACCACGCGCCTGTCGGTGTCCTCGCCCTCGCGCTGCACGGGATAGCCAAAACCCTCCAGCATTCGTTCGGTGTGGTCGCGGGTCGGGGCCGGCTCGGTGACGCGGGTGGTTCCCTCGGCATACAGACCTGCCAGCAACAGACAGGACTTGACCTGGGCGCTGGCCATCGGCAGCCGGTAATCGATGCCGGCCAACCGCTGGCCGCCGTGAATGCGCAGCGGCGCGGCGCCGGTCGCGGTCGTCTCGATGCGCGCGCCCATCGACGCCAGCGGTTCGGTGACCCGCCGCATCGGCCGCCGGGTCAGTGAGGTGTCGCCGGTCAGTACCGTATCGAACCGCTGTCCGGCCAGAATGCCCGCCATCAGCCGCATGGAGGTGCCGGAATTACCCATGTCCAACGGACCGGTTGGGGCGCGCAGCCCGTGCAGCCCGACGCCGTGGACCGTCACCCGACCCCGATCCGGGCCATCGATGCGGACGCCCATGGCGCGGAACGCCCGCAGCGTCGCCAAACAATCTTCACCTTCCAGGAACCCGTCGATGGTGGTCACGCCTTCGGCGATCGAACCGAGCATAATGGCGCGATGGGAGATGGATTTATCGCCGGGCGCGCGAATGCGTCCGCGCGGGACACCGCCGGGCGCGACGAGAAAGGTGACAGTGGCCATGGATTCAAGGACGAGGTGCAGGGATCGAGGATTGGGAATGAGAGATTATCAAAGTTGGTATTATAGCCTCGCCCTCGGCAAATGGGCGCGGTCCGATTTAGAGTTTATGCGAAAATGAGTATCCATAAATCAATGTGTTGTATGTGGGAGCGGCCTTGGCCGCGATGGCTGACCCTCCTATCGCGAGTTCGCTCGCTCCTAACAATCAATCAATCGGTTGGTTTTCGCATAGGCTCTTAGCCACGCCTTCCACTCGGAACGATGCGCCGCGAGTCCCGGCATCCATATCGTCCTGACCGGAACCACCTTCACCCAGAGAGCGCCGCGATGAAGTCAGCAATTCGCACTCCCGGCTCCTTGTCAGACAATCCGGTTCCCCTCCAGCCCACGCCGGATAGCCCGCCGGACGGTTTCGGCTTGCGCGGATGGCTTAAGCGCCTCGTGCTCCATCTCGGCGCCGCGGCGAGCGCGCCGCCCGAGACCGCCGCGATGCAACCGGTAACTCATCCCCCTCTCCCGTCGGCGCCGCCTCGCGTCGTCCAGGAACCCGAACCGGACGACGCGCCGGCCGGTTTCGGCCTGCTCAAGTGGCTGAAGCATCTCGTGATTTACCTCTGCGCCGTGGCGACGATTTGCTTGATCGGTCTCTATTTTCTCTGGCAAATCCCGTTCCTGCGGGATCCGTCGCAACTCCTGGGCATCGTGGACGATAGCCGCTCCCCCCGCCTCCCCGCGACTGCGGCCACTCCGCCCGTCCGCCCCGCCCAGACCGTTCCCAGTCCGCCACCTGTCAATACCGCTTCCGCTCCCGGCCAGTCGACGGTCTTGACCGGCGTCGCCGTGGTCGCGACCTCGCCCCCCCCACCGACCGAGCCCGCTGGCGCTCAGCCTCCGGTTGAACCATCGCCCGTCGCCACGCCGGACGGTCAGGCCGAACCGGCGCCCACCGAACCGACCGCCGAGGCCGCCCCTCCGCCGACGACGGAGATCGAGCAGTTGCTCGTCGACGCCCAGCAACAAATGGACAATCGCCGGTTCACCGCGCCCGCCAGCGGCAACGCCCTCAGCACGTACCAGCGCGTATTGGCGCTGCAACCCGATCATCCCGCCGCGCTGGAGGGGATCCAGCGCATCACGATCTATTATCGGGACGTGGCGCAGCAAAGCCTGCAACAGGGACGGCTGGACGAAAGCCTGGCCTACATCAATCGGGGACTGCGCGCGACGCCGCAAAGCGACGCCCTGCTGAATTTGCGTCAGCAGGTTCAACAAGCCCAGCAGGCGGCCGCGCGGCGCGCCCGGGAAGAGCAACGAAAACAGGCCGCGCTGGAGGAAATGCAGCGCCAGCAATTCGAACGGGTCCGGCAGGAACAACTACGCCGTCAACAGGAGCAACAGCAACCCTGGTGGCGGCAACCGTCGAATTACAACGACAGCGGCGGCGGCTTCAACCAACGTTGAGCGCCGCCTCCGCGCCAGTGGCCGGCTTGAGCCGGCGGGCGCGGAAAAAGTCTCGCAGCAGCGCGGCGCATTCCTCGGCCAAGACGCCGCCCACCACCTCGGCGCGGTGATTGAGCGCCGCCGATCGCAACAGATCGAACACGGTTCCGGCCGCGCCGGCCCGGGGATCGACCGCACCGAACACCACCCGCGCCACCCGGGCGTGAACCAGGGCGCCGGCGCACATCGGGCAGGGTTCCAGGGTCGCGTACAGGGTGCTGTCCACCAGCCGGTAATTGCCCACCCGCGCCGCCGCCGTCCGCAAGGCCAGCATCTCGGCGTGCGCGGTCGGATCACAGGCGCCGATCGGCTGGTTCCAACCCTCGCCGATCGCCTCGCCCCCCCGCACCAGCACCGCTCCGACCGGCACCTCGCCGGCGTCGGCCGCGCGTCGCGCCAGTTCCAGCGCCCGGTTCATCCAGTACCGATCGCGGTCGCCGACCGATACCCATTCCCCTTCCACGCGCTAGCTTCCCGCGCCGGCCGGCAATGGCCGCGCGGGCTGATCCAAGGCCAGCCGCACCGCCCGCGCCAGATCCAGCTTCTGGAATGGTTTTTCCAGCAGGGCGCAATCGGCCGGCAACTGGCCGGAGCCGTCGGTAAAGCCGGACATCAGCAGCACCCGGAGCTTCGGCCGCTGACGACGGACCTCCCGCACCAGGTCATAACCGCTGACGCCGCCCGGCATGGTCGTGTCGGTCAACAGCAGATCCAGCGACGCCATCTTGGCCAGCAAGGCCAGCGCCTCCCGGCCATTGGCGGCCTCGCGCACGCCGTAACCGAATCCGGTCAGGGTTCGAGTCATGAAGTAGCGGATGTCGGGATCGTCCTCCACCAGCAACACCGTCTCCCGTCCCCGCAAGCGGTTTTCGTCCAGCGCCGCCTCTCCCGCGGCGACCGTCTCCCGGTCCCTGGACGCATGGCGCGGCAGATACAGCTCCATCGCGGTTCCCTCTCCGACCTGACTGCGGATGCGAACGTGACCGCCGGATTGCTTGACGAAGCCGTAGACCATGCTCAACCCCAGGCCGGTCCCGACGCCGAGGTCCTTGGTGGTAAAGAACGGCTCGAAGGCCCGCTCGACCACCTCCGGCGTCATCCCGCAACCCGTATCGCTCACCGTCAGTCGCACGTAATCGCCGGGCGCGACATCGGGGTAGTGGGCGGCATGAGCGGCATCGAGCGTGACGTTGTTGGCCTCGATGCGCAGTCGACCGCCGCCGGGCATGGCGTCGCGGGCGTTGATCGCCAGATTGAGCACCGCATTGGTCAGTTGGCCGGGATCCACCCGGATGTTCCAGACCGCCGGATCGACCACGGTTTCCAAAGTAATGCTCGCTCCCAGGGCGCGGTGCAACAGTTCGGCGATTTCCCGCAATTGCTGGCCCGGGGCCAACAGGCGTGGTTGCAGGGCCTGCTGGCGGGAAAACGCCAGCAGGCGGCGAGTCAGATCGGCGCCGCGCCGAGCGGCGTTCATCGCCGTGTGCCCGGATCGATACAGGTCCGGATTGTCCCGCAGCCCCTCTTCCAGCATGGCCAGATTGCCCAGGATGATGGTCAGGAGGTTGTTGAAATCATGGGCGACGCCGCCGGTGAGCTGACCGACCGCCTTCAGTTTTTGCGCCTGGTTCAGGGCCATCTGGGTCTGCCGGTATTCGGTCAGGTCCTCGTCGAGCACGAAACAGCCGACCACCATCTCGTCGGCCACCGCCTCCAGGCGGCGCGGCGCGTGCGGGATGAAATAGGTGCGCACGTACCGCCGATCGACCGGCGTGTTCAGCTCGTATTCGACATGGGTGCTCTGGCCGCTCAGCGCCGCGTCCACATGGCGGAGCAGTCGCCGCGCCAGGGTTGGCTCCAGCATCTCGCCGAAGGCGCGGCCCAGAAAGGTTTCAGCCGGCGCCCCAAACCATTCCGCGTATTTCTGGTTGACGAATCGGTAACGCCGGTCGGCGTCCAGGTAGCCGATCAGCACCGGAACGGCGTCGGTGATCAGCCGGATACGGTTCTCGCTCTCGCGCAGGGCGGTGGCGACGCGCTGGCGCTCCTCGATTTCCCGCGCCAGTTGGGCGTTGAGCGCCAGCAGTTCGGCGGTGCGCTCGCGGACCCGCGCCTCCAGTTGTTCGTGACTTTCGCGCAGCTCCGCCTCGGCCCGCTTGCGAGCGGTGATGTCCTCGTAGATGGTGATGAAACCGCCGCCGGCGATGGGTTCGCTGCGGATTTCCAGCACCGTCCCGTTCGGGCGGGTTCGTTCGAAGCAGCGACTTTCGAACCGTTCGACCCGCCTGATCCGCTCCTCGACCTGCGCCTCGGGATCGCCGGGGCCGTATTCGCCACGCCGGGCATTGAAGCGAAACAGTTCGACGAAGGGTAAACCGACCCGCACCAGCGCCGGGGGAAAATCCAGCAACTCGATGAACCGCCGGTTCCAGACCCGCAGGCGCAGGTCCTGATCGACGATACTGATGGCTTCATGCAGATGATCGAGACTGGCGAGCGTCAACGCGCCCAATTCGGCGTCGGACAGGTCGGCCCGGTCCGGGACAGGATCATTCGGCGATTCATCCACGCAATACCCCCTTCACTCCAGCCGCCCAGCGAATCGGCCGCGCGCCATCCACGTCGGTAATCGGCCCCAGCTTAGGCTGTGACGACGTGGAGCGGGTCGATCATCGGGTCGTTACGCCCGACCGCCTGGACAGTGTATTGCCGACTCACGCGGTCAGCAATCGCCAGGGGCGGCGCGAACAAGCTCGGCCACCGACAACCCGTAACCAGTTCCTCCGATAAACGAACCGTACCTGTTCGACAAAGCGCGATGCCAGTTACCCTTTGCCATAGAGCACGCGCGCGAAACAAAACCGTCCACCGTGGTCAACCCTTGTGCAATCCTCTTCCAACGCCGCCGGAGTTCCCCATGCCGACCCCATCCGACAAACCGCTGCGCGACCGCGTCAAACTGCTGGGCCAGTTGTTGGGCCAAACCCTCCGCGACCGGGAAGGGCGCGACGCGCTCGACGCCGTCGAAACCCTGCGCCAGGGCTTCATCGAATTGCGCGGTCGATCCGAACCCGCCCCGGACCTGCGCGAACGACTGCTGCGCTTCATCGCCGCCCTCAATCCGGAGATGCTCAATCACGTCGTTCGGGCTTTCAACACCTACTTCAATCTCGCCAACACCGCCGAGGAAAATTATCAGCATCTATCGCGCCGCGAGCAGGTCCGGCGCGGCAAACCGCTGTGGCGGGGTTCCTTCGACGAGACCTTGCGCGCGCTGCGCGCCGACGGCATCGATGCCGCCCGGTTACAGACCTTGCTCGACCGGCTTTGCTTCACGCCGGTGTTCACCGCCCACCCGACCGAGGCCAAGCGCCGGGTCCTGCTGGGCGCGCAGCGGCGGGTGTTCGTGACCAACGGCAAGCTGGACCATCCGGCGCTCAACCGCCACCAGCGCGCCGAGGTGGTCGAGGAGCTGCGCAGCCAGATTCAAATCCTGTGGAAAACCGACGAGGTGCGCGGCTTCAAGCCGCAGGTGCGCGACGAGATCAAGAACGGTCTGTACTACTTCCGCGAATCCATTTTCCAGGCGTTGCCGACGCTCTACCGCAACCTGGAGCGGGCGCTGAACGCCGTGTACGGCGACGAGGGCGGCAAGGCGGCGATCCGTATTCCCCGCCTGCTGCGGTTCGGTTCGTGGATCGGCGGCGACCGCGACGGCAACCCGTTCGTCACGCCGGAAACCACCGCGCTGGCGGTGCGCCTGCAAGCCCAGGAAATCCTGCGCGAATACCTGCGCCGGGTCGAGGAGCTGAACCGGCATCTGACCTATTCCAGCTCGCTGGTCACACCCTCGCCGGTGTTCGCCGCCAGCCTGG
>CALGOO010000342.1 GCA_937960715.1 uncultured Candidatus Competibacteraceae bacterium | reverse complement strand
GCGAAGCAGGAAATCACTCATGGATTATTTGTCCATGGTTGATGCAACGGTTGCGACATTGCTCTCAGGCTCCATCCCCAAACAGCCCGGTGGACAGATAGCGGTCGCCGCGGTCGCAGATGATGGTGACGATCACCGCGTTCTCGACCTCTTGCGACACGCGCAACGCGGCCACCACCGCGCCGCCCGCCGACACGCCGCAGCAAATGCCTTCCTCCCGCGCCAGCCGGCGAGTGACGTCCTCGGCCTCGGCCTGGCTGACATCCATGACCCGATCCACCCGCGCGGGATCGTAAATCTTGGGCAGATACTCGACCGGCCAGCGGCGGATGCCGGCGATGCTGGAACCCTCGGTCGGCTGCACGCCGACGATTTGCACCGTGGGGTTCCGTTCCTTCAGATAGCGCGACACGCCCATGATGGTGCCGGTGGTGCCCATGGCGCTGACGAAGTGGGTCACGCGACCGTGGGTATCGCGCCAGATTTCGGGACCGGTGGTTTCGTAATGGGCCAGCGGATTGTCGGGGTTGCCGAACTGATCCAGCACCCGGCCCCGCCCTTCCCGTTCCAGTTGCGCGGCCAGATCGCGGGCGCCTTCCATGCCCTCGTCCTTGCCGACCAGGATCAATTCCGCGCCGTAGGCCCGCATGGCGGCGCGGCGCTCGGCGCTCTGGTTTTCCGGCATGATCAACGTCAGGCGGTAGCCCTTGATCGCCGCGATCATCGCCAGGGCAATGCCGGTGTTGCCGCTGGTGGCCTCGATCAGCCGGTCGCCGGGGTGGATGTCGCCGCGCGTCTCGGCCCGTTGGATCATGCTCAGCGCCGGCCGATCCTTGACCGAGCCGGCGGGATTGTTGCCCTCCAGCTTGCCGAGAATGACGTTGGTGGCAAGGCCCGGTAGTCGTTGCAACCGCGCCAGCGGGGTGTTGCCGACGAAGGTTTCGAGCGTGGGAGAATCGGAATGCGGCATAAGGACAGTCCAGGCGGTCTTCGGGGATCGCGGCGTTCGGGGATTTGCCAAAGCCGCGAAGCGTGCTAAATAACGTTTGGCGGATTATAACCGCTGCTTATCTTGGAACCGCACCCGCGTCCCGCCGTTCAATCGTCAAAGCCACTGGCCGACCACCGCCCGCGACCGCCCCTCATGCCCCGTTCCAGCCCGCGTCTCGCGTTCATCTGGCTACTGCTTTGCATCCTGGCGGGCGCCGCCAAACCCCTGCCCGCCCAGGAAGACGCCGCGCCGCTGACCGCCACGGAAACCAGCGAAAACGGCAAGCTCACGGTGACGGTCGAGGGCGTGGACGGACCGTTGCGCGCCAACGTGCTGGCCCTGCTGGAACTCAACCGCTTCGCCGACCAGACCGCGCCCGAGGAAACCCGCTTGCGCTGGCTGCATGGCCGGGCCGAGGCGCAGATTCGCGAGGCGCTGCAACCGTTCGGCTTCTACGAACCCGTCATCGAGTCGTCGCTGGAACGGATTTCCGGTGGCTGGCAGGCGCGCTATCGCATCCAGCCTGGCCGGCCGCTGCGCATCGCCACGCTGGACGTGCGCATTCTCGGCGAGGGCCAGCACGACCCGGCCTTCCAGCAGGCGATGGCCAACATGCCGCTCGCCCAGGGCCAGGTTCTCGATCAACCCCGGTACGAGCAGTTCAAGCAGGGGCTGGAAAGGCTGACCACCGAGCGCGGCTATTTCAACGCCCGCTTCACCGAGCACGTCATCGAGGTCAACTTGCAAGCTTACGAAGCCGCGATCCGGCTGCATTACGACACCGGCCCGCGCTACCGTTTCGGCGCCATCACCTTCAAGCAGGACTTCCTGTCCCCCAAGCTGCTGAATCGCTATCCCCGCTTCAAACCCGGCGATCCCTATAACGCCAACGACTTGCTGAAACTGCAAGGCGATCTCAACAGCAGCCCGTACTTCAGTCAGGTTCAGGTCAACGCCCCACCCGACGCCGCCACCGAGACGACTCCGGTCGAGGTGGAACTGGAACCTGGCAAGCAGCATAAGTTCAGCGCCGGTGCCGGCTACGGCACCGACACCGGCGCGCGGGTCAGGCTGAAAGCGGAGCAACGCTGGCTCAACCGCCGGGGACACCACGCCGAGGAAGAACTGCTCTGGTCGCCGATCAAGGTGGTCCTCGGCGGCAAGTATTCCATTCCCGGCCAAGACCCCACCACCGACGCCTACACCCTGATCGCCGGCTACACCCAGCAAAACTACAACCAGCAGGATTACGATCAGTACATCATCGGCGGCGGCTGGCAGCGGCAAGACGGCAAGTGGCTGAAAAACTACAGCCTGAGCTATCAGTACGAGGAATTCAGCGTTGGCAACCAGCCCCGAACCAGCGCGCTGCTGCTGATTCCCAGCCTGAACTGGACCTGGATCAGCGCCGACGACCGTTTGTATCCGACTCGCGGCCTCCTGTTCGGCTTCGAACTGCGCGGCGCCTCGACGGCGCTGCTTTCGGATCTCGATTTCGCCCAAGGCCTTTTGCATCTGAAAGGCGTGTATGCCTTGAACGACGCCAGCCGGATCATCGCGCGGGGCGATGCCGGCACCACCCTGATCAGCCAGGGTTTCGAGAACCTGCCCACCTCCCTGCGTTTTTTCACCGGCGGCGACGCCAGCGTGCGCGGCTACGCCTACAACACCATCGGCCCCACCGACGACGAGGGCACGGTCATCGGCGGCAAGAATCTGCTGGTGGGCAGCGTGGAATACGAACACCGCGTCTGGGACGGCTGGAGCCTCGCCGCCTTCGTCGATAGCGGCGATGCCTTCGATGGAGCGACGCCCGACATGAAGACCGGCGTCGGGTTCGGACTCCGCTGGCGCTCGCCGGTCGGGCCGGTGCGCATCGACCTGGCTTCCGGCCTGGATCGCCCGCCGGGCGACACGTTCCGCTTCTCCTTCAGCATCGGACCCGATCTGTGAACCTGTCCCGCGCCGCGCGCCGCCTGTTCTTCTGGCCGTTCCGGCTGTTCCTGTTGCTCCTGTTCCTGATCGTGCTGGCGGGTGCAATCGCCGTTTCCACCGAAACCGGCCTCAAAAGCCTGTTGGCACTGGCTGAACGGGTCTTGCCCGGCCAGTTGAGCGTCGGCTCCGTCAGCGGCCGGCTGTTGGGACCGTTGCGGATCGACCAGTTGCGCTACGAGCAAGGCGGGTTGAAGCTGGCGTTCGCCCGCGGTGAACTGGACTGGCAACCCACTGATCTGTTCGACGCCGCGCTGACCGTCCATCGCCTCCAGGTCGACGGGCTGGAACTGCAATGGCCGCCCAGCCAGGAAACCGCGCCTTCGACCGAACCGCTGGTCCTGCCCGACATCCGCTTGCCGCTGGCGATTCACGTCAACGACCTGCAAGGCCATGCCCTCCGCATTCAGCCGCCGGGCGTCGAGCCCATCGTCATCGACGCCGTCGGTCTCAAGGCTCACACCGACGCCGAGGGTTTAACCATCGAAACCCTGGAAGTCCGCGCGTTCCAGGGCGAGGCGCGGTTGAGCGGCCGGCTGAATTCCGTCGGTGGCTACCCGCTCCAGGCCCGGCTCAACTGGCGTGCACCGACCCCGGACCATGGCGTTTTCACCGGCGAAGGCAACATCGAAGGCGAACTGGGCGACCGGCTGCGACTGACTCAGCATGTTACCGGCGCGGCCACGCTGGACCTGAATGGCGAGGTCCGCCAACCGCTGCGCCCGGAACCCGCCTGGTCGGCCCAGGCCAAACTGGACGTGGCGGACCTCAAACCCTTCCTCCCGGACCTGGCCGGCAAGCCCCTGACCGTGCAACTCGATGCGCGCGGCGTGCTGGCCCGGTTCGAGGGTCGGGGCGAAATCGGCGCCACTCTGCCCGAACTGGGTCCCGCCATCCTGAAATTCACCGCCGCCGGTGACGAACGGGCGGTGAAGCTGGATGAATTGCGATTGACCACCGCCGACCGGCCGCTGGCGCTGACCGCCAAGGGCGACCTGCAATTCGCCGATTGGCGCTTCAATGCTTCCGGCCAGTGGCAATCCCTGGTCTGGCCGCTGACCGGTCCGGCCCAGGTGGAAAGCGCCCAGGGCGATTTCGCCGCCGAGGGCGTGTTCAACGACTACCGGTTCCAGCTTGCCGCTGGGCTGCAAGGTCCCGATATTCCCAAGGGCCGCTGGACGCTAACCGGTCAGGGTTCCGATCAGGAAATACGCGAAGTGAAGCTGAACGGCCAGACGCTGGAGGGTACGATCCAGGGCAATGCGAATGTCGCCTGGCTGCCCGTCGTGCGCTGGCAAACCGAACTGACCGGCGCGGGACTCAATCCCGGCGCGCACTGGAAAGACGTACCCGGCAAGCTGAACCTGCGGCTCAAAAGCGATGGCAACCTGGAAAACGCGGGATTACGCGCCCATCTCCTGCTGGAGGAACTGACCGGGACGCTGAGCGGGCAGGCCGTGCGCGGTAACGCCGATGTCGCGATTCAGGACCGGAATCTGACCATCAAGGCCCTGAAGGTGAATGCCGGCGACGCCCGGCTGGAAGCCGACGGATCGCTGGCGCAACGCTGGGATTTGCGCTGGAAACTGGATGTGCCGCAACTGAAATCCCTGCTCCCCGGCCTGAGCGGGACCATCGCCAGCAGCGGCAGCTTGAGCGGTCCCGCCGACCGGCCGGCGGTGGCGGCCAGTTTCACCGTGCGAGACCTGCGGCAAGGCGATACGCAAATTCAGCAATTGCGCGGCGAGGCCCGCGTGGACGTCGGTGGCGCCAGCCGTTCCGTCCTGAAAGTCAGCGGCGAAGGACTCACGCTCGGCGGTCAACACTGGAAATCGCTCACCCTCGACGGCGGCGGCACGCCCGCCGCGCACGATCTCAAGGCGGAACTGGCCGGCGAGCCGGGCCGCTTTCTGCTGGCGCTCAGCGGCAGCCTGCAAACCCCGTCCCTGCTCTGGCAGGGCCGCGTCACGCAACTCAGCGCCAGGGACACGGTTGCTGGGACCTGGAACCTGGATAAACCGGCCCTGGCGCGCGCCTCGGCCAAGGCCGCCAACCTCGACGCCACCTGTTTGAGCAGCGCCCCGACCCGCGTGTGTTTGCAAGGTCAGTGGGAACAGTCCGGCGCTTTCAACGGCCGGATTCAACTCAGCGACCTCACGCCGGAACGGTTCAAACGGTTCTTGCCCGACGGGATGACGCTGGTTACCCGCGTTGGCGGCGAAGCCAGCGCCAGCGGCAAGATCGGCGGCGCGCTCCAGGCCAGGGCCAACCTGACCATCGCCCCCGGCAGTCTGAGCATGGCGGCCAACGGCCAGCCGGTTCGGTTCACCCTCAACGGCGGCGGCGCGCAACTGCAAACCGATGGGCGGACCGCAAGTGGGCAGGCGCGACTGGACCTGGCGCAAACCGGACAGTTGCAAACCAGCCTGCAAGCGCAAGACCCGTTCGGCGCGGCCAAGCTGAGCGGCAAGATCAACGCGGTGATCACCGATCTGAAGATCGTCTCCGCGTTCGCGCCCCAGGTGCAAAACGTCACGGGACAACTGCGGGCCGATGTCAACGTCGCCGGCACGCTTCCCAGGCTGGCGCTGCGCGGCGACATCCGGCTGGAGAACGCTGGGGCCAGCATTCCCGTAGCCGGGATCAAGCTGGAGAATCTCCAGCTCACCGCCACCAGCGATGGGCAGGGGCCGTTGCGCCTTTCCGGTTCGGTTCGCTCCGCGCCCGGTCAGTTGCATCTGAGCGGAACCGTCGATCCGCTGAAGCCACAACTGAATCTGACGGTCCGGGGCGAAAATTTCCAGGCGCTGAAAACCACCGATCTGCAAGTCCAGATCAGCCCCGATCTCCAGCTTGAGGCGACCCAGCAGCAGGTCAAAGTCGATGGAACAGTAACCATTCCAATAGCTTATCTGCGGCCGGGCGGCGAACGGCCAGGCGCGGTCAGGGCGTCCGACGATGTCGTCATCGTCAACGGCGCCGATGGCGAAGCGCCGCCCAAACCCAGGGGACTGGACGTTTTCGCCAGGGTCCGGGTGATTCTGGGCAACGACGTGCAGGTGGAAACGCCTGCCTTCAAGGGCCGCTTACAAGGGAATCTGCTGATCGAGGAAAACCCGCAACTGGCCCCGCGAGGCAGCGGTAGCATCGAAGTCGTCGCCGGTAATTACCGGATATTTGGCGAGGAGATTCAAATTCAGCGCGGACGACTGCTGTTCAGCAGCAGCCCGCTCGACAACCCTGGTCTGGATTTGCGGGTGGTGCGGCAGTCATCGGGCAGCGTCTTTACCGGCACGCGCATCACTGCTGGCGCACAAATCCGGGGCACGCTGAAAAACCCCAAAATGACGCTATTCTCGGATCCGAAGATGCCCGACTCCAGTATTCTGTCCTATCTGGTGCTGGGTCGGGGGCCGCAAAATGGCGGATCGGGTGGCGAGTCCGCGCTGCTGTTCAAGGCCGCCAGCGCCCTGGGGCTGGGTGGCGGCGCGTTCACCCAGAGCCTGGGCGAGGCGTTCGGTCTGGATGCCCTGCAACTGGGATCGGCCGGCGACGGTGGCGATGGAACCTCGCTCATGCTGGGCAAATATCTGGCGCCGAATCTCTACATCGGCTACGGCGTCGGACTGCTCAACGCCGTGAACACCTTCAACGTCAAATACCGGCTCAGCCAGCGTCTGATGTTCGTATCGGCCAGCAGCACCACCGGGATCGGCGCCGATCTGATCTATACCATCGAACGTTGATCGAAAAACGTTGATCGAAAGGGGCGAACCGCAAGTGGAGCGACTCCCACTCGCGTCACCCCTCCTTACTTCCCACCCGCGAGGTCGACCCTCATGATCAAAACGCTTGGATACGCCGCGCAAGGCGCAACCACTCCGCTGAATCTTCATGCCTTTGAGCGGCGCGAACCGGGACCGCGCGACGTTCGAATCGAAATCCTCTATTGCGGCGTCTGCCATTCCGACGTGCATACCGTCCGCAACGAATGGCAAAACGCGGTCTATCCGGTGATCCCCGGCCACGAAATCGTCGGTCGAGTCACGCACGTGGGCGGCGAGGTCGCCGCCTTCAAGGTCGGCGATCTAGCGGCGGTCGGTTGCATGGTCGATTCCTGTGGAACCTGCCCCGACTGCCGGGAAGGTCTGGAACAGTATTGCCAGAACGAAATCGTCTTTACCTACAACAGTCCCGACCCATACACCGGCAAGATGACCTACGGCGGCTATTCCAGCCAGATCGTGGTCGACGAACGATTCGTGCTGCGGGTGCCGGACTCGCTCGACCCGGCGGCCGCCGCGCCGTTGCTGTGCGCCGGCATCACCACCTACTCGCCACTGCGGCAATGGAAGGTCAGTCCGGGCCAGAAGGTCGGCGTCGTCGGTCTGGGCGGCCTGGGTCACATGGCGGTCAAGTTCGCCCACGCCCTCGGCGCGCGGGTGGTGCTGTTCACCACCTCGCCGGGCAAGACCGAGGATGCCCGGCGGCTGGGCGCCAGCGAGGTGGTGGTGTCGAAAAACCCCGAGGAGATGAAGCCGCATGTCGGCAGCTTCGATTTCATTCTCAACACGGTGGCCGCGCCGCACAACCTGGACGCCTACCTTGATCTGCTCAAGCGCGACGGGACGATGTGTCTGGTCGGAGCGCCGGATCACCCCCACCCGGCACCGCACGTCTTCAATCTGATCTTCAAGCGCCGGCGGCTGGCCGGCTCGCTGATCGGCGGCATCCGGGAAACCCAGGAGATGCTGGATTTCTGCGCCCAGCACGGCATCGTCTCGGATATCGAAATCATCCCGATCCAGAAAATCAACGAGGCCTACGAGCGGATGCTGCGCAGCGACGTCAAGTACCGGTTCGTGATCGACATGGCTTCGCTGAAACCGGAAGCGACCGAGGCCTAAGGAGACTGTGCGCACCCCATCCCACGCTCTAACGTCACTACCATTAAGTTAAGCCCAGTCGCCCCCATATCGGTGACTCCAACCACCTTGGGAGTCACCGATGAACCCGGCTACGTACACGATCGAAACCACCCGTCACCTGCTCGCCGACGAGGGGTTCAAAAGCCGGCATCGCGCGAGCGCCCAGGCGTTCACGCGGGTGCGCCGGTTGCCGTGGTGCGACCCACCACCGCCCCAAGCGGACGTTGGGTCCGGTCGCGCTGTTTGGCTCACACCAAAATGGACCGAACGGATCATTTTGGCCTGAGGAACTTCCGCGCCGACCCCAAGATCGTCGCCTCCGTCGCCGTGATCGACCACGCGCGGATAACGAACCGCCTGTGGCACGCAGCGTGCTTCAACCAGCGTCAGCATGAGCGTGCATCACCGTGGAGATCGCTATGGCCGCCCGATTTGCGGAAGTTCGCCCGAACGATGGTTTCGACAGATTTGCTTCGCCAAACTGGCAAATGGTGCCTGTTGGCGGCTTCAAAATGGTCTTCCTGTTGGATGCCGCGGGACTTTCCGTCGCCAGCAGCAACACCGCCGTCGCCACGGTGCGGACTTCCAGCATCTTGGGCTTAAGAATCCTTACGATCACCGGCGTGCGCGCGGGAACCTGTCAGATTCAGGTGGGTTTAGGGCCGTTGTTCGACGCCGTGCTCGACGTTTCGGTCAAAAACAAAAGGACGGTGCGGACCACGTTTCATTACGTCGATGACGGCCGCGTCCAAAAGACCGCGCGCCAGATCGCCGACCTGAACGATTTGATCATCGCCGCCAATCGCATCTTGTCGCCGCAGGCCAACATCGAAATTTCGCGCCACGGCGCCGCGCCGCTGCGGATCGCGCAGAACCTGAGGCGGGTGGTGCGTTTTTCCGCTCATCTTCCCGGCGTCGCCGCGCGCCAGCACGAATGGGATATCGTGACCAGTCACGCGGACAGAACCGCCGACTTCAACGTGTTCTTCGTCAAGGAGTACGAGCAGGATCGAACGCCCTTGCGCGACGACGTCGAGGCCGGCACGCTGGGCGGAAGCTGCATTTTCGAGGACAACACCTTGGACCCGGCGGGGTTGGTGCTGGCGCACGAACTGTTGCACCATTTGGGCGTCGATCACACCAACAACCGCCGGGACCTGATGTTCGATGGTTCGCCCAGCGGTTCCTTTATCCCCAAGGACCACGCCAACACGGCCAATCCTTGAGCCACGCAGGGACAAGAACTTGGCGACCAGGTCGATCAAGTCGTTGCTGGTCTGGGCCGCGCCCGCTCTAGTGCTGGCGGCCCATCTTTTCGATGGGAATCTCCTCATGGCAAAACAGGCCGTCGATGTCGAACAACAGGTCGAGCAGGCGTTTCGCGCGGCGCGCGAAGGCGAGTTCGGCCACATCAGCCAATTGCCGGCGCTGGGGCCGCGCGTGGCTCCCTTGCTGGCGCCCTATCTCCGCGATGATCGGGCGGATATCCGGCGCGAGGCGGTCGCGGTACTCGCCGCCGTCGGTGGTACGGCGGCCTTGCCCTTGCTGCTGGAAGCGCTCGGCGATCCAGACGCCGATATCCGCGAACGCGCGGCTCGCGCGCTCTACACCCGCTACAAGCCGACGACGCTGGCGCGCGATAAAGCGGCTGGTTCGGCGTTGCGCGCCAGCGTCCTGGCGGGCAATCACGCGGCGGCTTGCCTCCTGTTGCTGGGGTATTTCCCCGCCGCCGAGAACGAACAGGCGCTGCGCGCCATGGTCGAGGGTTTCGGCGCGGAACGCACCAAACTCTCGGATTGGGGACCGGTGGTGGCGGTGGCGCTGCCGGCGCAAGTCGCGCTCTCGCAACTTGGAGACGGCGCTGCCCGCGAGGCGTTGTTACGGACCATCGACCGCGCGAGCGTCGCCGACATGGAATTTTTCTTGTCGGTGTTGCGCGACATCGACTCGCCGACCGTGTTGCACGCCATCAAAAAAGCGCTGGACGACGACCGGGAGATTGCTGGCGGCATTCCATCCGGCGCCGGACCGCGCCGACGGTTGCGTGATGCGGCGGTCGACGCTTTCGTGCGGCGCCTGAATCTGAAGGTCGATTTCGAGTTGACCGACAGCCGCCGCTATAGCGACGAACAAGTCGCCCAAGTGCGGCGGTCGATGGATGCGTCATTGCCGCGATAGGCGCGGGCGGATGGACAACCCAAGCGCCCCCAATCACCCACCGCGATAGGCCGCTTTCAGCGTCTCCAACCTGTCCTTGAGCACTTCCAGGCGGCCGGTCTTGAGGCTGGCTGTGCAACCGCTGACTGCGGGGAGACCACCGTATGGCCTGGCCTTACTTGATCGTGGCCGGCCTGTGTGAAATCGCCGGGCCGGCCGGCCTGAAGCTGTCGCAAACGCCGGGCCGGCTGGCGCTGGGCGTGGTCGTCGCCGTGGTCGGCATGGCCGCCAGCGGGGCGCGTACAGGGCAGAGGTGGATAACGCTCGCGTTCAGCGGCGAGCGAAGCGAGCCCGCCGCAACGCCAAGTTAGGCTCTGGCGACGGGTTGGCAGGTGGTGGAACGATAGCCCAACCTTCTGCTGCATGTTTCTCCTGCCGGGCCTTCAGGTCGATGTAAATTCGATCCAAGTCATAACCTAGGCTGGCGGCGTGTCGTTCGCGAATATTCCGCGCTTCTTGAATAATTGTGTCACTCATCTTCGCCTCCTATAAGTGGATAAGTGGTTCAATGAGGTCTCCCGTGAAGGCCACAAGATGTAGTGGTGTGGCATTGGCAGCCCAAGGATGGAACGCTGAGCAGGTTCTGACCCGAGTGGAGTGCTGACCATGTCGATCACGATTAGCTTGCCCCTGGATCTGCCTGATGTCCGGGTGTTGGCCACCCAGGTGTTGCCGGATGCCACCCTGTTGATCGAGGTGGAAAGCGCCCTCCGCACGGCCCAGTGCCACCGCTGTGGCCGGGAGATTGACCGGTTTCATGGGTTCGACCGCATGTGGTGATCTCCATGGGCTGGGCCAAGCGGTCAGACGCCGCCGGGAGGCGGGCGGCGCGGGAAGCGGCAGGTGATATTCTTGAGCATAGCGGTGGAAAAATATCGACAAGGAGCTCCACTTTGTCAACTTAGTGATATGGTGACGGCTATATTCAAATACGTGCCGCTCGGCCCGCTCGACCCCGCCCCACCAGAGAAACTCCATGACCATGCGCTTCTTCAACACCGCCGGGCCGGTCAACCTGACCCGGCATTACTGTCTCGATCCCTTGCGGCGGATCGATCTGGATATGCTGCTCCCATTGATCGAACAGGAAAAATACTTCATCCTCCACGCCCCTCGCCAGACCGGCAAGACCACTTGCCTGTTGGCGCTGCGCGAGCACCTCAACGCCGGCGACCGCTACCGCTGCGTCTACGTCAACGTCGAAATCGCCCAGAGCGCCCGCGAGGACGTGGCGGCGGCGATGCGGGCGATTCTGGCCGCGTTGGGCGACTGGGCGCGGGATGGCGCCGAGGATCGCTATCCAGGCGCGATTTGGCCGGCGATTCTGGAACGGCACGGCCCGCATCAGGCGCTGGAGGCGGTCTTGAGCGACTGGGCCGGCGCCAGCGACCGACCACTGGTGCTGCTGATCGACGAAATCGACGCCCTGATCGGCGATACCTTGATCGCGGTGTTGCGGCAATTGCGAGCGGGGTATCCCAAACGTCCGGTCCGCTTCCCTCAAACGGTGATTCTCTGCGGCGTGCGGGACGTGCGGGACTACCGGATTCATTCCGGCAGCACGAAGGAGATCATCACCGGCGGGTCGGCTTTCAACATCAAGGCCGAATCGCTGCGGCTGGGCAACTTCACGGCGGACGACATGGCCGCGCTGTACGCCGAACACACCGCCGCCACCGGCCAGACTTTCACCGCCGCCGCGCTGGAACGCGCCTGGGCGCTCAGTCGGGGCCAGCCGTGGCTGGTCAACGCCCTGGGCTACGAGACCTGCTTTCGGGCGCCCGCCGGGCGGGACCGGAGCCGGCCGATCGACGCCGAGGCGTTGGACCAGGCCAAGGAAGCGCTGATCCTGCGCCGGGAAACCCATCTCGACCAGTTGGCCGACAAGTTGCGCGAACCGCGGGTGCGGCGGGTGATCGAACCGGTATTGAGCGGTGACGAGCTTCAACTGGCTGCCAGCGATGAAGACATCCAGTACGTGCTCGATCTGGGGCTGATCGACCGGATCGACGGCCGCCTGGCCATCGCCAACGCCACCTACCGGGAGATCATTCCCCGGCAACTGACCTACGTCCAGCAACTGGACCTGGAAGCCAGCCAGCAACCCGCCTGGTACCTGCGCCCGGACGGTCGGCTGGACGAGGACAAGCTGCTGGCCGGATTCCAGGAGTTCTTCCGCGAACACTCCGAACACTGGCTGCGACGGTTCGACTACCAGGAAGCCGGCCCGCAACTCTTGATGCAAGCCTTCCTGCAACGGATCGTCAATGGCGGCGGCCGGGTGGAGCGCGAATACGGCCTGGGCCGGGGCCGGACCGATCTGCTGGTGATCTGGCACGCGCCGGGCGGGGTGCAGCGGATCGTGCTCGAACTGAAGATTTTGCGTAAAAGCGTGGAGCGCACCCTGACCGAGGGGCTGGAGCAGACTTGGCAATACCTCGACCGGGTGGGCGAAGGGTCCGGCCATCTGGTGATCTTCGACCGCGGCGACCGGCCCTGGGACGAGAAGATTTACCGCCGCGAGGA
>CALGOO010000341.1 GCA_937960715.1 uncultured Candidatus Competibacteraceae bacterium | reverse complement strand
AACTGCTGCGCTACGTGGGGCTAGCAGTACCGGATTAAATTTTTAAAGATCATCAGGGGGTACCCGCTAGGAGGGCCGCGTTAGCGACCCCCTTAACCACCTGTAGGTGGTCCCCGAAGGTGGGGCCGCGTTAGCGACCCCGATTAGCCGCTTTGAGCGGCTCATGAACGAAAGCCCCCGGCTCTGCCGGGGGATGGTTACTAGTTTTGGTGAGAGAAATATTATGTATTTTTTTGGAGACAATAATCAGCATGTGCTGCAAACCCTGAATACCTCACCAGAGGTACTGATGATGGAGTTGCAGAAGTGTCAAGTCTTGCTGCAACAGAAAGATAAGGAAATTCAATATCTAAAAGAAATTGTCTCGCTGCTCAAAAAGACTGGCGCCCCGGAACACGTTCAGGGAACTGGGACCTCGGCATAACCACCTGCTGCCGCAGCGTCCACCGCCTCTGCAACAGCCGCGACGACCTTCCGAATCCGGGGCCAACTGGTAGTCGCGATGGCCACGATGCTGATTTTTCGACCCGCGAGATTCTGCTGATACTTCGGGTTCCGGTCAGTAGTGACCAGAACCTCAAAGTCTGCACTCTCAGCGTGGTTCAACAATTCGCCGTTTCCAAGCCTGCCCCACCCCAAATCAAAGGTGGTGACAACTTCATGTGCAGTCAAATACTTGCGTAGAGGTACAGGCGTGCCCTGGTCGAAGAGAACGTGCATTCAGGCCGCTTCCAGAAAACAGGCGGCGTGCTCCAGCACAGCCCGGGCTTGCTGCAAGGTAACGCCGGGAAACCACTCGACGAAATCAGAAAGTTGCGCGCCATCTTCCAGGTTTTGGAAGAGAGTTGCTACCGGGACGCGCGTGCCGCGAAACACCCAAGCGCCGCTGACGCGTTGAGGGTCACGCTCGACAGCAGGACAAGTTGACCAGTCCATCATGATGGAATCCACCTTCGATAAGGTTACTGATACCGCTCATTTTCGCCCTCATTGCCGGGACTTTCCAGGCGGTCACGGGGCCTGTTTGTGAAAAACCAGGTCGCCCCGGCCTGCGAGCGGGTGTTCAGCGAACGCGGCATTCCGGTGCAGATGGTCAGCCAGCGGGTGAAGAAACGCCGGGGCGGCGATACGCTGGAAATCGACGTGCTGGTGGTGAACGCCGGGCATGTGGTGGTGGTGGTGGTGGAGGTCAAGGCCAGCCTGAGCGTGGAGGCGGTGCGGGAATTTCTGGACGACTTGCGGCAATTCCGGGCCTTTTTCCCGGAATACGGCGACTGGCAGGTGCATGGAGCGGTCGCGGGGATGCGGATCGAAGATGGGGCGGATCGGTACGCCTACCGGCAGGGTCTGTTCGTCCTGGCGCAGACCGGCGATACGGTGAAGATTCTCGATGACGCCAAGTTCCAGCCGAAGGCGTGGTTCTCGGATTAGCCGCTTTGAGCGGCTCATGAACGAAAGTCTCCCAGCTCCGCCGGGGAATGGTTGCTTTTGTATAGATTCTGATACCAAGCATAGGTTTCCCGCAACCCAGCCACCAAGTCGATGCGCGCGCGCCAGCCGAGGTCAGCCAGGCGGGAGACATCCAGTAATTTTTGGGGGGTGCCGTCGGGTTTCGTGGGGTCGTAGTCGATGGGACCGGTGTAGCCGACGATGCCGGCGATCTGGTCGGCCAGTTCGCGGATGGTGATGTCGACACCCGTGCCGATGTTGATCGGATCGGTGGCGGTGGTGCGCAAGCCGATGTGGACGCAGGCGGCGGCCATGTCGTCCACATGCAAGAATTCGCGCCGGGGGGCGCCGGTGCCCCAGATCGTCACGCGGGGCGCGATGGGGGGATGCGGCGGGATGCCGAGACTTTGTTGGAGGTCGGCGGGGATCGGGCCGAAGCGGGCGACATCGCGGGCGATGCCGGCCCAGTTCCGGGCCTGGGCGAGCTTGGCGAGATGGAATTTGCGGATCAGCGCCGGCAGGACGTGGGACGATTCCAGATCGAAGTTGTCGTTGAGGCCGTACAGGTTGGTGGGCATGAGCGGGACGTAAGCGGTCCCGTATTGCCGGTTGTAGGCGTCGCACATCTCGACGCCGGCGATCTTGGCGATGGCGTAGGGCGAGTTGGTTGGCTCCAACGGGCCGGTGAGCAGGGCGTCCTCGCGGATCGGCTGGGACGCGAGTTTGGGGTAGATGCAGGAACTGCCCAGAAAGATCAGTCGCCTTACTCCGGCGAGGTAGGCCTGATGCAGCACCTGGGTTTGCATCGTCAGATTTTCGTAAATGAACTGGCCGCGCTGGACGTTGTTGGCGTGGATGCCGCCGACCCTGGCGGCCGCCAGGAATACCACCTCGGGGCGTTCCTCGGCGAAGAAGCGGGCGGTGGCGGCCTGATCGAGGAGATCGAGTTCGGCGTGAGTGCGCAGGATCAGGTTGGCGTATCCTTGCGCATGCAGGGTGCGCACCAGGGCGGAACCGACCAAGCCGCGATGGCCAGCCACGTAAATCTTGGTGTCAGCGTTCGAGAGCATTACTCCTCCGGTTGAGGCACAACGAACCCGTGGGTCTGGCACAGTTGGTCGCGCTGGGCCTGCTGAAGATCGGCTTCGACCATGGCTTTGACCAGTTCCGGAAAGCGGGTGCGCGGTTCCCAGCCCAGCACGGTCTTGGCCCTGGTCGGGTCACCGAGCAGGAAATCGACCTCGGTGGGCCGGAAGTAGCGGGGGTCCACGCGCACCAGCACCTGCCCAGTGCGGGTGTCCCGGCCGATTTCATCCACGCCGGTTCCGCGCCATTCCAGCCGGTAGTGAAGCTCCTGAAAGGCCCGTTCGACGAATTCGCGCACGGTGTGGGTTTCGCCGGTGGCGATGACATAGTCGTCCGGGGCGTCCTGTTGCAACATCAACCACATGGCGCGCACGTAATCCTGGGCGTGGCCCCAGTCGCGTTTCGAATCGAGATTGCCCAGGTACAGGGTCTGTTGCGCGCCGAGGTGGATGCGGGCGACGGCGCGGGTGATCTTGCGAGTGACGAAGGTTTCACCGCGGATTGGTGATTCGTGGTTGAAAAGTATCCCGTTGCTGGCGTGGATGCCGTAGGCTTCGCGGTAATTGACGGTGATCCAGTAGCCGTAGACCTTGGCGGCGCCGTAAGGGCTGCGCGGGTAGAACGGCGTGGTTTCCTTCTGGGGAATTTCCTGGACCTTGCCGAACATTTCGCTGGTGGAGGCTTGGTAGAAGCGGGTTTTGCGCTCCAGGCCGAGAATGCGGATGCCTTCCAACAGCCGCAGGGTGCCAAGGGCGTCGGCGTTGGCGGTGTATTCGGGGGTCTCGAATGAGACCTGGACATGGCTTTGCGCGGCAAGGTTGTAGATTTCGTCGGGCTGGGTGTGCTGGAGAATGCGGATCAGGTTGGTGGCGTCGGTGAGGTCGCCGTAATGCAGGGTGAAGCGCCGGTCGGGGGCGTGCGGGTCCTGATAGAGGTGGTCGATGCGCTGGGTGTTGAACTGCGAGGCACGGCGCTTGATGCCGTGGACCGTGTAGCCCTGGCTTAGCAGGAACTCGGCGAGATAGGCGCCGTCCTGGCCGGTGATGCCGGTGATAAGTGCGGTCTTGGGCATGGGGCTGGGTGATCGGACGCTGAAGGAATGGAGGGTCCGAAGTATAACCGAATCAAGCTACTGGAGCGTGGGGGCTGGGTCGGGTTACTTGAGTCCAAGAATCGCTTAATATCCCTTCCCAGGCGCGAGCGGCGAGAGGAACGACGATGATGAATGCGGAATCCCTTAAGGAAGCGATTCGACGGGAACTGCCGGAAATGCTGCAGGCGGATCCGGCGTTGCGGGCTTATATTCTGGAACTGACCCGGCGAGAGTACGCCGACCGGACAGAGACTCAGGATCGGTTTTACGACCTGTTGGGCGAGCTGCGTCGCGACCGGGAGGAGCAAACCCGTAAGTGGGATGAACAGAACCGCAAGTGGGATGAACTTCAGGCCGAGTTGCGTCGCGACCGGGAAGAGCAAACCCGCAAGTGGGAGGAGCAGAACCGCAAGTGGGACGAACTTCAGGTCGAGTTGCGCCGCGACCGGGAAGAGCAAACCCGCAAGTGGGAGGAGCAGAACCAAAAATGGCATGAGCAGAACCGCAAGTGGGACGCGGTTCAGGCGGAATTGCGCCGCGACCGAGAGGAACGGGCGCGCGAATGGGACGAATACAAGGACGAGCAGAATCGCAGATGGGATGCGAACCAAGTGGAACTACGGCGGTTGCATGAAGAAATCATGGCCCAGGCCCAAAAGCACGAGCGAGGTATCGGCGCGTTGGGTTCGCGCTGGGGCCTGCAATCGGAAAAGGCGTTCCGTGACGCGCTGGCGGGGATTCTAGAAAAGAATTTTGGTGTGCAGGTCGTCAACGTTAACGAGTACGATGATCAGGGCGAGGTGTTCGGGCGACCCGATCAGGTGGAACTGGACGTGATCATCAAGAATGGCCTGCTGTTGATCTGCGAGCTGAAATCGTCCATCGACAAGGCGGGGATGTACATTTTCGAGCGCAAGGCGCGGTTTTACGAACGTCGCCACCAGCGGACCGCCAATCGGCTGATCGTGATTTCGCCGATGATCGACGCGCGGGCGCGCAAGGTGGCGGAGCGGTTGGGGATCGAAACCTACGGTGATTCGACCGAGGTGGAGGCGTTGTGAGATTTTTCGCCTTTCGCCTTGGACGTGATGCAGCCGGGGCAGGATTTGACCGACCTCACGGCGCGGGTGCTGGTGGGGATGCGCGGGGTGTTGTGGATTTGGGAGCAGTGGCTGACCGAGCAGGAGCGATTGCCGGACATTTTGTGTCTGATCGGGGAATTGGAGAATTCAAGAAGACCGGTAATGTGTGGTCCGTCCGAATTGGCGGAGGCTATAGAGCATTCGTGCTACTGGAAGATGGCGTGTTTTATTGGTTTTGGATTGGAACCCACGATGAATATGAACGATTGATCGGGCTGAGCCTTTAGCCTTTGTGACGATGCATGATGACCTTTGGGAACAGGATGTTGCTGGTGTTCGGCACCCGCCCGGAAGCAATCAATCTGGTGCCGGTGGTGAAGGCGTTGTGGCGGGCTGGGACGGCGGCGATGGGTTTAGTGAATCTGGACGACTTGTCTGAAGCTGTCGCGGCGCGTGGATGAATCGATGAACGACGTTCGGCAATCCTCCCACCGTCAGATATTGCGCGCCACCTCCATCATCGGTGGGGCGTCAGCGCTGAACGTTCTTATTGGGCTCGTTCGGGTCAAGGTGTTGGCGGTGCTATTGGGGCCGGCGGGGGTGGGACTGGCCGGCCTGTACAGCACGATCATGGGTACCACAGCAACTTTAGCGAGCTTGGGTTTAAGTTTCAGTGGTGTACGTCAGGTTGCAGAGGCCAGCGCTACTGGCGATTCATATGCATTAACAGTCGTTCGCAAGACGCTTTGGCGTACTTCGCTGACTCTTGGAACGCTGGGGGCGCTGTTGCTTTGGTTACTAAGAGAACCCGTTTCATCCTGGGTGTTTGGTGACACAGCCCGCGCGGCTACGGTGGGATGGTTGAGTTTTGGGGTGTGGCTGAGCGTGATTTCAGGCTCTCAACTCGCGTTGCTGCAAGGTTTGAGCCGGATCGGCGACTTGGCGCGTGTCGGTATCTTAGGGGGTGTGATTCAAAGTGATGCATCGATGAAATGGCCGGTTCAAGCGGCTTCT
>CALGOO010000340.1 GCA_937960715.1 uncultured Candidatus Competibacteraceae bacterium | reverse complement strand
CTCGTCGCCAGCCTGCCGTGTCCCGACGGACAGTTTCCCTCGGTAGGTCGCCTGCATCCGCCAGCGCAAAGGCTGGAACGTACCATCACTGATCTGGTTGGGTTACAACCGGTCGATGCGCCCGATTCCCGTCCCTGGCTGGACCACGGTCGCTGGCCTGTTGCTCATCCGCTCGGCGCGGCGACACCACGCACCGAACCGCTGCCGCCATACCCCTTCCTGTCGGCGGAAGGCGAGAGCCTGCACCAGATTCCGGTGGGGCCGGTTCACGCCGGCATCATCGAACCCGGCCATTTTCGCTTTACCGCCAACGGCGAGGCCGTTGTCCGGTTGGAAGAACGGCTGGGCTACGTCCACAAGGGCATTGAATCGCTGCTGAGCGGCGCGACGCTGGAGCGGGCGGCGCGGCTGGTGGGGCGGGTGTCGGGCGACAGCACCGTGGCTTACGCGCTGGCGTTCGCCCGCGCCGTCGAAGCCGCGACCGAGACGGATGTGCCAGCCCGCGCGCATTGGCTGCGGGCGTTGCTGGCCGAGTTGGAGCGGCTGGCCAACCATTGCGGCGATATCGGCGCCATCTGCAACGATGCGGCTTTTGCCTTGATGCATGCCCATTGCGCGGTGTTGCGCGAGCGGGTTCTGCGCGCCAGCGCCGCTTGTTTCGGCCATCGGTTGCTGATGGATTGCGTGATTCCCGGCGGAGTTGTTGCCGATTTGCTGGCGGACGGCATCAACGTCTTGCGTGCGCTGGTCGCCGAGTTCCGTCGCCAGTTTCCGTCGCTGATCGATCTGTACGACAACACCGCTTCGCTGCAAGATCGCACCGTGGGCACCGGCTTTGTCAGGCCATCCCTGATCAGGCAGTTCGGTTGTGGTGGCGTCATCGGTCGGGCCGGTGGTCGGGCGTTCGATGCTCGCCGCACCTTGGCTTATCCACCCTACGAGCAACTGGAGTTCGAGATTCCTGTGCTGACCGAGAGCGATGTCAATGCCCGAGTATGGCTGCGCGTCCGCGAGGTGGAACAGAGCTTGAGATTGATCGAGCAAATACTGGAGCGATTGCCCTCGGGTCCCATGCGCGGGGAGTTGAACCGTTCCGGTCAGCCCTGCGAAGGCGTGGCGCTGGTCGAAGGTTTTCGCGGCGACGTCCTGGTCTGGTTGCGGCTGGCCGCCGACGGCACGGTGGCGCGTTGCCATCCGCGCGATCCGTCCTGGTTTCAGTGGCCGCTGCTGGAAGCCGCCATCGAAAACAACATCGTGGCGGATTTTCCCCTCTGCAACAAATCGTTCAACTGCTCGTATTCGGGCCACGATCTCTAAGCGACGCCGCCATGCGTAAGCTGCTGTTCCAGAATCTGCTGCGATTGCCGTTGACGGTCGCTGCACCAGCTCCGTCCAAACAGGCTCTGGCCGAACTCGGAGCGCGGGTCGATCAGGCGGCTCGGCGACGGCTGGGTCGCAGTCTGGCGATCCGCGAGGTGGACGCCGGTTCCTGCAATGGTTGCGAGCTGGAGATTCACGCTCTCAACAACGCCTTTTATGACCTGGAACGCTTCGGCCTCCACGTCGTCGCCTCGCCCCGTCATGCCGATGTGCTGCTGGTGACCGGCCCGGTCACCGTCAACATGCGGGAGGCGCTGGAACGGACTTACCGCGCCACGCCCGATCCGAAATGGGTGGTGGCGGTCGGCGATTGCGGGCGGGACGGCGGCGTGTTTGCCGGTGGCTACGCCTGTATCGGCGGCGTGGCCGAGGTCGTCCCGGTCGATCTGCACGTTCCCGGTTGTCCGCCGAATCCGATCCAGTTATTGGAAGGCCTGCTGGCGTTGTTGCAGGTTCAGTAGGGCTAGTTGCCGATTTTTTAGTCATTTCGCTGATGGGATGTGTCGTTGCAACCCCTCATGAAACCGGATCGCGAACACTCGCTTTATCTGCCCTTCGCCACCGCTTTGCGCGACAAACTGCGCGGTGGTTACAACTTGAGCAAGCTGCAAGCTGACCTGCTGGCCGGCATCACGGTGGGCATCGTCGCGGTGCCCTTGGCGATGGCGCTGGCCATCGGTAGCGGGGTGCCGCCGCAGTACGGTCTGTACACTGCCATCGTCGCCGGCCTGCTGATTGCCCTGACCGGCGGTTCCCGCTTCAGCGTGTCCGGCCCGACCGCCGCTTTCATCGTGATCCTCCATCCCATCGCCGAAAAATACGGCCTCGGTGGACTCGTGACCGCCGGTTGCATGGCCGGTATCATGCTGATCGGCATGGGCGTGGCGCGGATGGGCAAGCTGATCCAGTTCATTCCCTATCCGGTGACCACCGGTTTCACCACCGGCATCGCGGTCGTCATCGCCAGCCTGCAATTCAAGGATTTCCTCGGTCTGCAACTGGCCGCGCAGCCGGAACACTTTCTCGAACGGTTGTGGCTGGTGGGACAGGCGTTGCCTGGCTCGCACCTCCCCGATTTGCTGATCGGTGCGCTGACTCTGGCCCTGCTGCTAGCGTGGCCGCGCCTGAAAACCGGGTTCCCGGCGCCGCTGGTCGGCATCGTCGCCGCCACCGCGCTGGCTTGGTCGCTCGACCGATTCGTGGACGGCTTCCAGGTCGCCACCATCGCCTCCCGGTTCAGCTATGTCCAAGGCGGGGAGATGCTGCCGGGCATTCCGCCGTTCCCGCCGCATTTCGTGTTGCCGTGGCAGTTGCCCGGCCCGGATGGCCAGCCGCTGGGGCTATCGCTGGGGCTGGTCAAGGATCTGCTGGGTCCGGCGATGGCGATTGCCGTGCTGGGCGCCATCGAATCGCTGCTGTGCGCGGTGGTGGCCGACGGCATGACCGGGACCAAGCACGATCCCGACGCCGAACTGATCGGGCAGGGCATCGGCAACACCGTGGCACCGTTCTTCGGCGGCATCGCCGCGACCGGCGCGCTGGCCCGCACCGCCGCCAACATCCGCGCCGGTGCTCGAGGTCCGCTGGCCGCCGTGTTCCATGCCCTGTTCATTCTGCTGGTGCTACTGGCGCTGGCGCCGCTGCTGGGGTATCTGCCCATGGCCGCCCTGGCGGCGCTGTTGCTGTTGGTGGCTTGGAATATGAGCGAACTTAAACACTTCCGCCATGTTCTCAAGGTCGCGCCCGGCAGCGATATTTTGGTGCTGCTGGCGTGTTTCGGCCTGACGGTGATCTTCGACATGGTGATCGCGATCGGCGTCGGGGTGGTGCTGGCCGCGCTGCTGTTCATGAACCGGATGGCGGAACTGACCGGCGGCAAGCATGTAGAACCCGACCATCCCCATTTGGAAAGTCCGCTGCCGGAAGGCGTGCGGCTGTACGAAGTCTCCGGTTCGCTGTTTTTCGGCGCCGCCGAAAAGGCGATGAGCGCCCTGCACGATATCGGCGCCCAGCCGCGAGCTGTCGTCATCGATATCGAGGGAGTCACCGTCATGGACGTGTCGGGGCTGGTGGAACTGGATGCATCGATCAACCGTTTGTTGAGCGACGGTATTCTGGTGGCGGTGGCGGGAGTGCGCGGCCAACCGGCGCTGTTGATGCGGCGGGCCGGCTTGCGCAACGTGCCCGGCAAGCTGTTGCTGTCGGCCAGCCTGGCGCAGGCGCTGATGCGGGTGCGCTATTATCTGGGCGAATCGAACGCGGGCCAGCCCGTGCTCACCGAGAAGATTACCTGAGCGAGAGCGGTTTCTCGATGCTGATGTTACCCGATGATTTTCGACCCGAGCTGCTGCCGGCGGGCGATGCCGATGCGCCGGTCTGGTGGTTCGTGTTCGCCGGCGGCGATCTGCTGGTGCGACCCACGCCCGACGGGGCCGAACTGCCGACAGCCTCGATCTGGCCCTTCGCCAAGCTGCCGACGACGCGCCGGATCTATCTGGGATCGCTGCGTGGCCAACCCTGTCATGCCGCCGAAGTGGAGCCGACCGCGCCGCCGCCGGGAATGAAATTCGAGAGCCTGCGCGCCCTGTGGACGAGGCTGGACGAGACCCTGCTCGGCGTGGCCAGTCACGCGCTACAATTGATCGAATGGGACCGCACCCATCAATTCTGCGGTCGTTGCGGTACGCCGACCCAGCGTCGGGCCGAGGAACGCGCCCGGCATTGCCCGGCTTGCGGGTTGACGGCGTATCCTCGGCTGTCGCCGGTCATCATGGTGCGAGTGGTGCGCGATGGGCGGATTTTGCTGGCGCGGGCGCCGCGCTTCGCGCCGGGCGTGTACAGTGTGCTGGCGGGGTTCGTGGAGGCCGGCGAGACGCTGGAGCAGGCGCTGCGGCGGGAGGTGGCCGAGGAGGTGGGGATTCGGATCCGCAACCCGCGCTATTTCGCCAGTCAATCCTGGCCGTTTCCCCATTCGCTGATGATCGCTTTTACCGCCGAGTACGCGGGCGGCGAACTGCAAGTGGACGGGCGGGAGCTGCTGGACGCTGGCTGGTTCGCGCCCGACACCTTGCCGGGCCTGCCCAGCCCGATGAGCATGGCGTGGCGGCTGATTCAGGATTTCGTGGCTCGGGGAACGAGGTAAGATACGATCCGCGGTCGTGTCGGTTTGGGACGAGGGGAACAACCAGTTTGGGAGGTCGGCGATGAATGAGCGATCCGGCAGGCTGACGGATTTGGTCCCGCCAGCGGATGAATCCACCGAGGAACGAGCGCGGTTCACAGCCTTGTGGACGCGAAGCCTGCCAGGCGAATCCGTGAAGGCTGAAACGATTCATGACCGGTTGATCAAACTCTATGGCGAGCCGCATCGCCATTACCACACCCTGAGTCACATCCGTCATTGTCTGCGCGAATTCGACCGGGCGGCGGCGCTGATGACCGATCCCGACGGAGTCGAGATGGCCTTGTGGTTCCACGACGCGATTTACCAACCGGGCGCCAGGGACAACGAACGGCGCAGCGCCGACTTGTTCCGCCAATGGTCGGAGGGGGCGGTGGACCCAGTTTTCCAGCAGCGGGTGGACGATCTGATCATGGCCACCACCCACCGCGAGCCGCCGGACTGGGGCGACGCCCGGTTTTTGGTGGATATCGATCTGTCCAGCTTCGGCCTGCCGTGGGAGGCTTGCGAACGGGATGGTTGCCTGATTCGCGCCGAGTTCGCGGGGGTTGCCGACGACCAATACTATCCGGGTCACCTGCGATTCCTGCGGACCCTGCAAGATCGCGCCACCTTCTTCTGCACGGCATTTTTTCAGCAACGCTACGAACTGGTCGCACGCGCGAATCTGGCGCGAATCATCGCGGATTTGGGCGCGCGTGGTTACCGCTGACGCGCGCGGTCACGAAGGGTGGGAGAGCGGAATCATGAAACTGAAACTGGGTAATCTGATCGCCGGGCTAACGGATCGGGGAGCGGGGCATCAGCAGGTGGCGGCGACCGTGCTGTTCGCCGATATCTGCGGCAGCACCCGGCTGTTTGAGACCTACGGCGATGTTCGGGCGCGACAGATCGAGACGCGGGTGCTGGATGCGCTCACCGCCGAAACCCAGGTGCATGGCGGCGAGGTGATCAAGACCATCGGCGACGAGATCATGAGCCGCTTCGCCGACGCCGAATCGGCGGTGCGCGCCGCCTGCGAGATGCATCAGGCGCTCAAGGACGATCCGGAGTTGGCGCAATTGAACATCGCGATCAAGATCGGTCTGCATCACGGGCCGGTGCTGGTCGAGAAGAACGACGTGTTCGGCGACGCGGTCAACGTTGCCGCCCGGATGGTGTCCCTGGCCAAGGCCGATCAGATCATCACCAACCGTGAAACCGTCGGCTGTCTGTCGACCGATGTCGCGCGGATGACGCGCAGCCTCGGTCAGTCGCAGGTTCGCGGCAAACAGGAGGAAATCGAAATCTGCGAGGTGATCTGGCACGACACCACCAGTCTGACCCAGATGGCCACCGGTCAGCATCAGGAGGAACTGCGCAACCTGTTGTTCGCCCGGTTGATGTTGGAATATCGTGGCAAGAAGCAGGAGTTGACGCCGTCCGCGCAGGCGTTCACGATGGGTCGCGGCGAGCGGAGCAGCCTGGTGGTGGATCGGGAGTTGGTGTCCCGCAGTCACGCCGATATCGAGTTTCGCCAGGGCAAGTTCATCCTGGTGGATCACAGCACCAACGGAACCTATCTACTGCTGGAAAACGGCGCGCGGTATTTCGTGCGGCGCGAGGAGTTCACCCTGCATGATCGAGGGATCATCTGTCTGGGGCAGGCAGTCACCAATAACAATCCCGATCTGATCCATTACCAGTGCGCGCATGGTTGACCCCGGTCGGCGGATTGCTCAATCCCCGCCATCCTGCCGATACCCGTTTCGGACCACTAGAAACAGGGCGAAGTACGGTCCCGGCGTGGCGGGAATGTCCTCGATGCATCGGATGACACGCTCCGCCGGCCGGCTGGCCTGTTCGATGTAAAGAGCTTCCTGGGCGCGGCCGGTTTCCCGCAGCAGTTCCAGCAAACGCGGCCGATGCCGGCCCGGTTTGAGAATCGCGACGCTGTCGTTGCCGAGCAGGGCTTGCCGTACCGCCTCGTCGCCAGCGGTGGCCGGGATGACGGTCAACCGCTGCTCGCCGGTGATCAGCGGCGTCGCGGCGGCGGCGGCGGCGGTGCTGACCGAATTGACGCCGGGTATCACCACGCAGGGGAAACGGTCGCCCAGCCGATGCAGCAGATAGCTGAAACTGCCGTAAAACAGTGGATCGCCCTCGCACAGGATCGCCACATCCCGCCCGGCGGTCAATTCCTCGGCGATGACCACGGCGGCTTCATCGTAGCCTTTGTTCACCGGACCACGATCCAACATGCAGGGCATGACGATCGGAATTTCGCGCTTGCCGATCAGCCATTCCGCCGCGATATCACGGGCCTGGGCGCTGCCTTGCGGCGTGGCGGGGTAGGCGACCACAGGTACGCTTTGCAGGATGCGCGCGGCCTTGAGCGTCAGCAGTTCCGGGTCGCCGGGGCCGACGCCGACGCCGTACAGGGTGCCAGGCCGCGCGCTTCCCGCGAGCGGGAGAGGGGTTGGGGGTGAGGGTTCTGTGGCGTGATTCACGCGGGTTTCTCCAGTTTCAGCAGCAGCACCGGCAGATAGGGGCGCATGACCCGCTGGCCGGCCAGCCGTTCGCCACGGGCGACGCTCAATTCGGTCCATTCCGCCGCGCGGTCGCCGACGAAGGCGTGCAACTCCACCCGGCTGTCCTCGGTGACGGCGCTCGCCACGAGCCGGCCGCCGGGTCGCAGCCGCGCCCAGACCATCTCCAGCATCTCACGCAGACCGCCGCTGCTGCCGCCGATGAAGACCGCTTGTGGGTCGGGTAAGTCGATCAGCGCCTCCGGGGCATGGCCGGGAACGATATGGAGATTGGCGACAACTCCGAACCGTTCGCGGTTGATGCCCAGATGCTCCAGCCGTTCCAGGTGAACCTCGACCGCGTGAACCTGGCCACCGGGATTCCAGCGCGCCCATTCCACCGAGACGCCGCCGCAGCCCGCGCCCACGTCCCAGCCGATTTCGCCGGCGCGCGGCGCAAGCAGGGAAAGAATCGTCAGCCGCACCTCGCGTTTGCTGAGCAGCCCCTTGCCCGGCTCCGCGCCGGTGCTGAACCACGAGTCGGGAATGCCGGGGAATTCGGGTAGCGCGCCGCCTGGCCCACGGGTCTCCAGAATCACGACGTTGAGGGGGTAAAACTCCGGGTCGGTATTCACCAGATCCGCGGCGCGGAAGTGACGGAACCGTTCGTTCGCCGCCCCCAGTTCCTCGGCCACCCAAAGGTCGGATTCACCAAAGCCGGTTTCGATCAACAGCCGGGCGATGGCGGGCGGCGAGCTGTCGCGGTCGGTGAGCAGGGCATACAGCCGATGGCTCCCCAGCACCGCGCGCAAGCCGGCCAACGGCCGGCCATGCAGACTGACGAATTGCGCCGATGGCCACGGTCGGCCCAACCGGGCGAACGCCGCCTGGATGCTGGACACGTTGGGATGGAACACCAGATGTTCGGGCGGCAGATGGCGAAGCAGGGTCTGGCTGATGCCGAAAAACAGCGGGTCGCCGGAAGCCAGCAGCGCGATGCGCCGCCCGGCGTTGGCTTGCAATAAATCCCACAGGCCGCTCATCGGACTGGGGTACGGGCGCTTTTCGGCGGTCAGTTCCGGGAACGCGGCCAGATGCGCCGACGCGCCGATGACCAGTTCCGCCTGGTCCAGCGCCGCCCGCGCCGCCGGACCGAGCGCGCCGATCTCCATGCCCATGCCGACGACTTGCACCGGCGGGCCGGGCCAGGCGACCGGCGCGGTCATCAGAAGCGAACCCCGCTGATCATCCGTGTCAGGGCGTTGAGGGTAGCGGCGGCCAGGCTGCTGCCGCCGCGCCGACCCAGCAGGGTGATGCAGGGCGTCTGAAACTCGGTCGGCGCGATGTCCCACAGGGTCTGCTTGGATTCGGCGGCGTTGATGAAGCCGACCGGCATCCCGATGATCAGCGCGGGCCAGGGCGCGCCTTCGTCCAGCAGTTCCAGCAGGCGAAACAGCGCGGTGGGCGCGTTGCCGATGGCGACGATGCTGCCGGCCAGATAGGTTGGCCATTCCGCCATCGCCGCCATGACGCGGGTTTCGCCCGTCTGGCGGGCACGTTCGGCGACCGTGGGCGCGTTCAGGAAACAGTAGACTTGGCCTGGCAGGTAGCGTTTGCTGATGCCGTGGCTGACCATTTCGATGTCGCAGAGCACGTCCGCGCTCTGTTCCAATGCGGTGAGTCCAGCCTCGACCGCGCCGGGACTGAAACGGAGATCGTGGACGATATTGGGATCGCCGGAGGTATGAACCAGCCGCATCGCCACCTGTTGCTGGTCGGGATCGAAACCGGATAAATCGGTCAGTTGACGGATTTGGGCGAACGACTGACGTTCGATTTCATCAGGATCGCGGAGATAGTCGAAGCGGGACATGGCGGCTCCAAGGTTGACCCCTCTTTCCTTGAGGGAGAGGGACTGGGGGTGAGGGGGGATTAGTGCCCGTGATCGTGATCGTGGTGATGATGCCCGGTTTGCGGCGCCCCCCGCCAAGCCTCGCGGCCGACGATGGGCGTTCGATATGGGCAAAACTGGCAATTCATGTGCGCCGCGCCGGCCTCGGCCTCGGCCAGACGCTCCAAAAAGGTCTTTACCACCAGCGGATGGGCGTTCAGATAAGGCGCGACCACCGCTTGCGCCTCGGGATGGCGTTCCTGGTGGGCGGCGACCGTGGCGCGCACCTGTTCGACCAACCGGCCGGTGAACAGCAGATACGGAAATACCACCAGCCGCCGAAAGCCCAGCCGGTGCGTCCGTTCCAGCGCCTCGGCCATGAGCGGCGCGGCCACGGCGGTATAAGCGGTTTCCGCCCAGCCGAAACCCATGCCCTCCCACAGCATCCGGGTGATCTTGCTGACGTTGGAATTGGCGTCGGGGTCGGAACCGCCCCGCCCGATCACCATCAGCAGCGTGTCCCGCCGGTCGTAATCCGGTCCAAATTCGGTTTCGGCGCTCTCGATCCGTTCGCGGGCGACCTGAAGCAGATTGGGATGAATCCCCAGATCGGCGCCGAACGTGATGCGCATCTCCGGATGTTCGGCTTGAAAGGCGTGAAGAATGGCCGGGATGTCGTTCTTGATGTGACCGGCGGCCAACAGCAGCGCCGGTAGTGCGGTGACCCGGCGGAAACCCTGTCGCCGCAGTTGCTCCAGCGCCCCGGGCAGGTCGGGTTCGACCAGTTCCAGGAAACCGGCCAGGCAAGTCCGGTCGGGCAGGGCTTGTTGCAACTGGTCAGCGAGGGCGCGGAATTCGGCGACACCGGCGGGAAGGCGGGTGCCGTGGCCGATCAGCAGGACAGCGGGCGGGGAAGTCGGCGGCTGGGGCATGGGAGATGGCGTTGTGGGCTTGGCGAATGCGATGGGGTCGCATTGTACAAATCCAGCCCGCGATTGTTGAGCGTTCCGCTAAACGAAAAGGCGCGCCGAAACGCGCCCTTGGCCAGCCGTCAGGCATCAGGCGGGATGGTCGTTCGCCATCCAGCGGTGGAAGAAGCCCGCCGCCGCCGCGCCGACGATGGGCGCGAGCCAGAACAGCCACAGTTGCTGCAAGGCCCAGCCGCCGACGAAGATCGCCTGGCTGGTACTGCGCGCCGGGTTGACCGAGGTGTTGGTGACCGGGATGCTGATCAGGTGGATCAGCGTCAGGCACAGGCCGATGGCAATCGGCGCGAAGCCGGTCGGGGTGTTTTTATGCGTCGAACCTAGGATGACGATCAAGAACATGAAGGTCATCACGATTTCGCAGACCAGCGCGGCGCTCATGCCGTACTTGCCCGGCGAGTGATCGTCGAAGCCGTTGGCGGCAAAGCCGCTGGCGACCAGGTCGAACCCCGGTTTTCCCGTGGCAATCAGGTAAATGATCGCCGCGCCGGCGAGACCGCCCAGCACCTGGGCGACGATGTAGGGACCCAGATCGGAGGCTGGGAAGCGGCCGCCGGCCCACAAGCCGACCGAGACCGCCGGGTTCAGGTGACAACCGGAAATGTGGCCGATGGCGTAGGCCATGGTCAGCACCGTCAGACCGAAGGCCAGCGACACGCCCACCAGGGCGATGCCCAGCGGATATTTGTCGGGACCATAAAAGACAGCGGCCAGCACGGCGCTGCCGCAGCCGCCCAGCACCAGCCAGAGGGTGCCGATGAATTCGGCGGCGAGACGATTGCTCAATGGCATTGCGGAAACCTCCTCATCATTGACTTTAAGATTGCGGCTTTGCAAGCGGGCGAGGAATATTTGTCACTCGCTGGGGCCATTATAATGATCGTCAATCGAACCGACCAATTGGCTTTGACTCTCGTCCCGACCCAGTAGCATTCGCAGCTTCCGGCCCAGATCGGCCTTTCGATAAGGCTTGGCCAGCACCTCGACCGCCGCCGTCAACTCGCCGTCGCTGAGGGAAGCGTGTTCGGTATAGCCCGAGGTCAGAAGTACGCGCAAGCCCGGATAACGCCGCTGCGCCTCGGCGGCCAGCCTGACCCCGTCCATCTCCCCCGGCATGACGATATCGGTGAACAGCAGGGCGATATGCGGCGTCGTTTCCAACAGTTGCAGCGCGGTCGCGGCGTCAGCCGCTTGCAGGGGTGCGTAACCCAGGCCGCGCAAGGCGCTGACGGCGAACCGCCGGACATCGGCATCGTCCTCGACCACCAGGATCGTCTCGCCTCGCCCCTGAATCGAGGTATCGGCGGTGCGCGGTTCCGCGGTCGTCCGCGCCGAGTGATGGATTTGGGGCAGATACAGCCGAACCGTGGCGCCCCGGCCAGGTTCGCTATGGATGGTGATATGGCCGTTGGATTGCTTGACCAGCCCATAGACCATGCTCAGTCCCAGACCGCTACCCTTGCCGGTTTCCTTGGTGGTGAAGAACGGTTCGAAGGCGCGTTCCAGCGACTCGGGCGTCATGCCCACGCCGGTGTCGCCGACCGCCAGCATGACATAGGGGCCGGACAACATTTCGGTTTGCGTTGTCGCCTCGCTCTCTTCCTCGATCAGGATGTTGGCGGTGGTCAGCGCGAGCCGGCCACCTTGGGGCATGGCGTCGCGGGCGTTGATCACCAGATTGAGCAAGGCGTTCTCGAACTGGGCCGGATCGACCAGGGTCTGTTCCAGATCGCTGGCCAACGTCGTCTCGATCCGGATGTTGGCGCCCACGGTGCGTCGCATCAGTTCGAGCATCCCCAACACCAGCTTGTTCAGGTCGGTCGGCTGGGCCAGCAGGGGTTGGCGCCGCGAGAACGCCAGCAGCCGCTGCGTCAGCTTGGCACCCCGGTCGGTGGCGCGCAAGGCCTGTTGCGCCATTTCGTGCAACTCGGGTTGCGTCGTCAGTTGTTCGTTCAACAATTCCAGATTGCCCATGATGATGGCCAACAGATTGTTGAAATCATGGGCGATGCCGCCGGTGAGCTGGCCGATGGCCTGCATTTTGTGGGCCTGGCGCAGTTGCGCCTCGGCGTGCTTGCGCTGGGTGATGTCGCGCGCGACCACGATGGCGGCGGATTTGGCGGTGAACCGCCGCAATTCCGGTGGGCCAAACAGATCGCCCTGGGGATGCAGGGTGGTGATGGGGGACGGCTCGGCGAAGCGGATGTCCAGCGGCGCGGTGCGCGATTCGAACCAGCGTCGGCCCGAGGTGGTCGTGAGTTCGTATTCGGCGACCTGGGTTTGCCGGGTCTGCAAGGCCCGGTGGATGATGTCGAGAAAAAATCGCGCCATGTCCGGCGTGTGGATCTCGCTGAGCAGCTTGCCCCGAATCGGGGTGTTGCCGACCGCGGTTCGATCCTGGCCCGCGGCCAGGATTTCGCGATAGCAGCCTGCCTCGTCGACCACGAACACCAGATCGGGAATGGCCCGGGCCATGGCGCGCAGCCGCGCTTCGCTTTCCCGCAGGGCATGATCGGTCTGGTTGCGCTCCGCGATTTCCCGACTGAGCGAGCGATTGATCGCCTCCAGTTGCATGGTGCGCTCGCGGACCCGCTTTTCGAGCAGAGTGTTGGTCTCGCGCGATTCTTCCTGGGCTTTCTCCATGGCGGCCCGCAAGGTGTTGAGCGAACGGGTGAGTCTGCCGATCTCGTTGTCGGCGCCGACGAGAATGTCGGCGCGCAGACGCCCCGCCGCCAGTTGCTGGGTGGCTTCGGCCAGGGAAGCGATGGGTCGGGTGATGGCCATGGCCTGCCGTCTGGACAGGAAGCAGGCGGCCGCCAGCATCAGGACGATTGTCAGTAGCAGGCTCCAGGCCGTGGCGGCGGTGGCGGCTCGCGCGGCCAGGGTTTGCGCGACGCCGAGCATGATCAGTCCGACCAGCGCCACCGAGAGATGGGAGAGCAGCAATTGGCGCTGGAGCGGACGACTGTTCTTGACAGGCGGGGTGGTCATGGCGATCAGGGTCGGTTACGGCGAGTCCGGCGATGGCGTCATTGCCGGTCCGGGGTCAGAAAACACCCGCCGACGCGGGCGGCGATTTTTGAATCCATAAGCCCAACGGCTGAAAAAAGCAAGCCGATCCATCGGGGGAGTTGGGCGCCAGCGGCGAAATTGACGCCTCCGCCGCCGGGGCGCTATGATCGACCCAGTAACGACGAGGTTTTCCCGCTGGCGTTCGCCGGTGGGAATGAAAAGGGAATCTGGTGCGGCGGCTTTGAGGTCGCCAATGCCAGGGCTGCCCCCGCAACTGTGAACAGCGAGTCGCGCCCCCCGCACGCCACTGGCCGAACCGGCTGGGAAGGCTGGGCAAGCGACCAAGACCTGTGAGCCAGGAGACCTGCCGATGTCGGTTGCCAGTTGGATTCCGGGCGGGGTGTTCCGGGGTTGCGAACCGTCTCCAGCCAGCGCGTTGCTCTTGCCACGATTCGTGGCTGCCGCTTCCCAAGACGACTTCCCTCGAGCCCCGCCCATCACCGGGGAGGTTCGTCATGCATATCGCCGAAGGTTTTCTGCCGCCGCTGCACGCCGCCGCGTGGACGGCGGTCGCCCTGCCGTTCGTCGTCGTCAGCGCCTGGCGCGTTAATCGCCTCATGCGGGACCAGCCGCGAATCAAGCTGCTGTTGGCGGCGTCCGGGGCGTTCGCCTTCGTGATCTCGGCGCTCAAGCTGCCCTCGGCGACGGGCAGTTGCTCCCATGCCACCGGCACGGGGTTGGGAGCGATCCTGTTCGGTCCGTCGGTGATGGCGCTGCTGGGAACCATCGTGTTGTTGTTTCAGACGCTGCTGCTGGCGCATGGCGGCGTCACCACCCTGAGCGCGAACGTGGTTTCGATGGCGATTGTCGGCCCTTGGGTCGCCTATGGTCTGCTGCGCGGCGCGCGCTGGTTGAACATACCGCTGGCGGCGAGCGTGTTTCTGGCGGCGATGCTGGGCGATTTGGCCACCTACACCGTGACCGCCGGCCAACTGGCGCTGGCGTTCCCCGACCCGGCCAGCGGATTCATGGGATCGTTCGTCAAGTTCCTGGGCGTGTTTGCCCCTACCCAGTTGCCGCTGGCGGTGATCGAGGGTTTGCTGACGGTGGTCATCGTCAATTTCTTGCGGGAATACAGCGGCGACGAATTGAAAATCCTCCAGTTCCCGTTACGCGCCCTGGCGACGGAGGCCCGTTCATGAAAGCGCGCAATGGTGGGCTGCTGATGCTGGCGGCGGTGCTGGTGGTCGGTTCGGTACTGATCGGTAGTCGCCGGGAGGGAGCGGAGTTCGCCGGGTCGGATGGTCAGGCGATGGCGGCGGTCGCCGCGATTCAGCCCGATTATCAGCCCTGGTTCAAATTGCTTTGGGAGCCGCCGCCGGAAATCGCCAGCGGTCTGTTCGCCCTGCAAGCGGCCCTGGGCGCGGGCGTACTGGGCTACTACCTGGGCTTCAAGCGCGGCCAGGCGCGGGAACGGCGGAACCGGACCGATGCGGGCGATTGACCATCACGCCTGGACCAATCGCTGGCGGCGCTGGCATCCCGCCGAGAAGTTGTTGCCGGCGAGTGGCTTGCTCGTCCTGACCCTGATCCTGCCGCCCCTGACCACCGCGCCGCTGGTGTTGGCCGGGGCGGTGTTGGCCACGGTGCGCGGCGCCGGCGTGCCATTGCCAACGCTACTGAGCGTATTGGCCGCGCCGACGGCGTTTTTGGTGGCCGGCATCCCGTTTCTGGCGGTATCGGTGGATTTTACCCAAGGATTTGACCTGCGGCTTTCGAACGATGGCTGGTGGCTGGCGCTGACCACGATGCTCCGCGCGCTGGCGGCGATGAGCTGTTTGGCTTTCCTGATCCTGACCACGCCGCTGACCGACTGGATAACCTCCCTGCGGCGGGTCGGGGTTCCGTCCGGTGTGGTCGAGCTGATCTTGTTGACCTACCGACTGATCTTCGTGTTCGTCGAACGCGCCCTGACGGGTCATCAGGCCCAGACGGCGCGGCTGGGCCATTCGCGCGTGGATCGGTCGGTGCGCTCCCTGGGATGGCTGGCCGGCAATCTGTTTCAGCGGGCGTTGGCGCAGGCCCGGCGGTTGGAAATCGGTTTGCTGGCGCGCGGTTATACCGGCGAACTGCGCGTGCTGGCGCCGCCGCATGTCTTGTCGCGGACGCGGCTGGCGGCGGGGCTGGGACTGGTCGGTTTGGTGGGAGCGGCGAGCGGTCTGCTGGCGCGCGGGTTCTCATGACCGCGCCCCTGCTGGCGGCGCGTGGGTTGGAATACGCCTACCCCGGCGGCGTAACCGCGCTGCGCGGTCTGGACTTGAACATCGAACGCGGCTGGAAGCTGGCCGTTCTCGGCCCCAACGGCTCCGGCAAGACCACCCTTCTCCTGCATCTCAACGGTGCTTGCAAACCCACGCGCGGCGAAATCCGGCTCGACGGTCAACCAGCCCGTTACGATCACCGCGCGCTCAACCAGTGGCGGCGGCGGGTGGGATTGGTGTTGCAGGAGCCTGACGACCAGTTGTTCGCCGCGACGGTCGAGCAGGATGTGTCGTTTGGGCCGTTGAATCTGGGGTTGTCCGAAGCGGAAGCCGCCGAGCGGGTTCACGAGGCATTGACGGCGTTGCGCGTGACGCATCTTGCTGACCGCCCCACCCATGCGCTCAGTTTTGGCCAGAAAAAGCGGGTCGCCATCGCCGGGGTGTTGGCCATGCGCCCGGAAATCCTGGTGCTGGACGAGCCGACCGCCGGCCTCGATCCGCACGGTGTGACGCATTTGCTGGGTGTCTTGCAGCAGTTGCGCGAGGCCGGCACGACCCTGGTGTTTTCGACCCACGACGTGGATTTGGCCTATGGCTGGGCCGACCAGGTGGCGGTGTTCCACGAAGGGGCGGTGCTCTGTCAAGGGGAGACGGCGGCGGTGTTGGGAAATCGAGACGTGTTGCATCGGGCGCGGTTGCGTCCGCCGTTGCTGCTGGAAGTGACGGAAATGCTTGGCATGGGTCGAGATCGGCTCCAGCCCACACCGCGTTCGCGCGAGGCGGTGCTGGAGTTGCTGCGGGAGCGGTTGGGTCGGCCTTCGTCCGCCGCTTTCATGGAGCCAGCGCCCGCCCATTCGCGGCGCGGGCCGTTGGAGTGACGACCAAGGAGCGTTTGATCGAATGCAGGTTGTGCATGGACCCCTCTGGATGCGTTTCAACGCTGTTTTTCGTCGTAGGGAAGGACCTCGGTGGCGGTCAGGGTGTAGCCGGCGTTGGCCAGGTCGGTGGTGGCGCGCTGGACCGCCAGCCGTCCCGAAACCCAAACCGGATCGAAAACGCCCTGAATGCTCGCCCCAGCCGGCGCTTCGACCAACACCGTTTGGTTGAGCGGTGGCGGCGGAACGTGGATGCAGGCCCCATAGTACGGTACCAGTAAGAACCGGGTGGCGGTCCGCCCGTCGGTTTCCAGGGGAACGGCGAAGCCGGGCAGGCGAACCCGGGCGCCGTCCAGAGCCGCGACGACCGGGGCCTCGTCCCACAGCTTGCGCAACTTCGCCATCAGTTCCCGCGCCTGCGGATCGTCGTCGTTCAGGGTGGTGACGTCGATATCCTTGAACGGCGCTCCCGGATCGAAATCCGCCGGCATCAGATCGTCCCATTCCAGCGTGCGCGGCTTGGCGGCGGATTGGACCGACGGTTCCACGGGCGCCGACGCGGGCGCTGGCGGCTGGGGCGACGAATCGCAACCGAAGAGCGACAGCGTCGACAGGGCGATGAACAGGACGAAGCGATGCATGGGTCAAATCCGGATGGTCATGCCGTCGGCGACAGAATAGCGGTAAGCGCGCCAGGCCGGAAAGAGTCCCGCCAACGCTCCACAACCCAGCACCCCCGCCAGGAGCGCCAGCTCGTGCCCCGACGGTGGCCAACCCGCGATGGCCAGTCCCAATCGGGCTTGAAGCGCCGGCCCGGCCAGCAGCAGCGCCCCTTGGAGCAGCAACACGCCGAGGGCCGCGCCGGCCAGCGCCAGCGTCAGCGATTCGCCCAACACCAGCGCGAAGATCTGCCCCGGCCGCGCGCCCACGGCCCGTAGAATCGCCATTTCCCGGCGTCGCTCGTTCAGGCCGGTCAACAACGCCGCGAGCATCACGGTCAGTCCCACCAGCACCACCAGACCGGACACGACCAACAGCGCGTTTTCCGCCAGACCCATCAAATCCCAAAGCTGTTGCAAGGTCAGGCCCGGCAGGATCGCCAGCAGCGGTTCGGCGGAGAATTCGTTGATCTCGCGTTGCAGTCGGAAAATCGCGGTCTTGGACTTGAGGCCGACCAGGAAAGCGGTGATGGTCTTGGGCGTCAGATCGAGCTGGCGCACCTGTTCAGCGGACAGGCGCATTCCGGGAACGGGCGCCCCGCCGCGCCAATCGACATGAATCGCCTCGATGCCCTCCAGGCTGACATGCATGGTCTGGTCCACCGGCGTGCCGGTGCGCGCCAGGACGCCGACCACGCGAAACGGCTTGTCGTCGTGCAGCGCGAAACTGACCTCGCCGGCACCGTGGGCGATGACGATGGACTGGTCCAGCCGGTAGCCGAGCCGGTCGGCGACCTCAGCGCCCAGCACGGCGTCGAACACGTCCTCGAATTCGCGGCCCTCGGCGAGTCGCAAGGGCTGGTTGCGACCGTAGCGGTAATGCTGGAAATAGTCCCGGCTCGTGCCCAGCACTCGAAAGCCCCGGTGCGAATCGCCGAGCGACAGCGGCACGGTCCAGGCGACTTGGGGATGGGCGGCGAGGGTTCGATAGCTGGTCCAGTTGACGTTGTTGGTCGGATCGCCGATGCGGAACACGCTGTACAGCAGCAGGTTGATCGGACCGCCGCGCGCCCCGACGATCAGGTCGGTGCCCGACAGGGTGTTGGCGAAGCTGGCGCGGGCCTGGGTGCGCAGGCGCTCGACCCCGAGCAGCAAGGTCACGCTCAGGGCGATGGCGAGGACCACCAGCGCGCTGGTGAGACGGCGGCTCCACAGGCTTTTGCCAGCGAGGGTCAGGATAGCCACGCTTCACCCTGCGAACGGCGCAGCGTTGAGGGCAGGCAGTTCCGCCACCCGGTCGAAATGGCCGGCCAGCGAACGGTCGTGGCTGACGAACAATAACGCGGCGTCGGCGCTTTCGCATTCGCGGCGCAGCAGTTCGACGAAATCCAGGCGACGGTCGGCGTCCAGGGCGGAGGTGGGTTCGTCGGCGATGATCAGCTCCGGGCGTCCGATCAGGGCGCGGGCCGCCGCCACCCGCTGTTGTTGTCCGACCGACAGTTCGGCGGCGGTGCGACGTTCCAGACCGGGATCGTCCAAGCCCAGATGCGCCAGCAGCCGGCGCGCTTCGGCTTGCACCGATCCGGTGGGGACGATGGCGCGGGCGCGACGGGCAGCCGAGAACCGGCACGGCAGCGTCACGTTTTCCAGCACCGAGAGATAGGGCAAAAGGTTGAACATCTGGAAGATCACGCCCAGCCGGTCGGCGCGCAAGCGGTCGCGAGCCGAACCGGAGAGCGAAGTCAGATCGGCGCCGAGCACCGCGACCCGCCCCTCGGTCGTCCGGTGGATGCCGGCGATCAGCGCCAGCAAGGTGCTTTTGCCGGAACCGCTCGGACCCGCCAGAAATAGCCGCTCGCCCGCCGCCAGCGCGAAGGCGGGAATGTCCAGCACCCAAGGCCGATCCGGTCGCCAGCGAAAACGCAGCCCACCGATGGCGATGGCCGGGATGGCGTCCGCCTCGACCGCTGGCGCTTTGGTCATGGCAGGGTGATGGTGTCCTGTCCCGGAACCAGTCGCTGGCTCCGTTGCCCGGCGGGGGTCACCATTTCGACATCGAGCCGTTCCAGCCGGGGCAACTGTTGGAACAAAAGTGTCTTGATTTGCTTGAGCGTCTCGGGACGGCGGCAGTCGAAGCGATAGGTGACCTCGAAATCGGCGTGCGCTTCGCCATCGGCATGATCGTGACCGGCTTCGTGCTTGTCGTGCTTGTCGTGCTTGTCGTGCTTGTAACCCGCCGCGTGCCCGTCTTCCAGCAATTCGCTTTCCACTGCGCCGGGCGCGGCGGTGCATTGAGCGGCGTCGGGAAGCGCCAACACCTTGCGTGAATCCTTCAGCATCGCCACGGCTTTTTTCACCGCTTCCTTGTGCTTGGCTTCTCGCGGCGCGTGCTCGAAGCCCACCACATCCATCGCCGACAGGCGCAATTCGGCGTTCAGGCTGTCGCCTTCCAGGACCAGTTGCAGCGTCCCGGCGCCGTGGACGTGGGGTTCGGCGGCCAGCAGGGTGGTGTTCGTCAGGGCGAATCCGAGCGCGGCGGCGATGCGGGTCGATGCGAGATGCTTCATGTTGGTATCTCCATGGCTATACGAGTACCCGATGGCTCTTAAAATTCGTTCTGCAACCGCTTGTAGCCTCGCACCAGTTCGTTGTTGGTGCGGGCCACATCCTCGAAGAATTCCCAATCCCGATCCTCTGAATCGATTATTTCATGCAATTGAATTGCGCAAAAATCGCTTTAGGGAGAACACGCCGGGCAAGTACCCTGGATCGTGATTTCCGCCCGCTGGAAGGTGTAGCCCGGTGGCAATCCCAGAATCAGCGCGGGGCGCAGGGTGTCGAGGCAGAGCACCTTGCCGCAGCGCAGGCAACAAAAATGCGGGTGCTGATGGTTCTCGTCGAGCATCGCGCCGAACCGCCAGGATCGATCCTCGCCCGCCACTTTGTGGGCCAATCCTTGCTCGACCAGCCATTCCAGCACGCGATAAAGGGTCACGCGGTCGCAGTGCTCGCCACGGGCCACGATCCTGGCCACCACCTCGTGATGGCTGAGCGCATTCGGCGAATCCAGCAGCGTGGCCAGCGTCGCCAGGCGCGCCGGCGTTACCCGCTGACCCAGCGTTTGCAGGCGTTGCCGGGCGGTTTCGCGGACATCGGGGGAGATGGCAATTTCTTCGATCATGGGGCGCCAATAAATCACAAGGTATCAATTTATGCAATAGGGTTGCATTTACCGGCAGTCAACGATGCACGGCATGGCAGGAGACCGACCACCGCATGGATTATTCGGCGCGATGCGGAATAAACTCCAAGGCAACAGGATGGCCCAGTGCCCGCTCGAAACACCGATATTCCTTACCAAGAGATACTCAGATCATGACCGATTTCCCCAACGACGGGTTGGCGTCCCCGCTGACCGACCGCACTTCGGCGACCGATGACCAGCGCATCGAGAACATCGTGCCGTTGCCGCCGCCCATGCACCTGATTCAGTTCTTTCCGATCAAGAACACGCCGGTGGAAGCGTTCATCTCGGAGACCCGCAACAACGTGCGCGCCATCGTGCATGGCGTCTCCGACCGGCTCCTGGTAGTCATCGGGCCTTGCTCCATTCACGATCCGGCTTCCGCGCTGGACTATGCGTCGCGCCTGAAGGCGGAGCGCGACCGGTTGGGCGAAGATCTCGAAATCGTCATGCGGGTCTATTTCGAGAAACCGCGCACCACCATCGGGTGGAAGGGCCTGATCAACGATCCCTATCTGAACGGCAGCTTCCGGATCAACGAGGGGCTGCGTATCGCCCGCGACCTGCTCGTGCGCATCAATCAGGTGGGCGTTCCCGCCGGCTGCGAATTCCTCGACGTGATCTCTCCCCAGTACATCGGCGATCTGGTCTCCTGGGGCGCCATCGGAGCGCGGACCACCGAGTCGCAGGTGCATCGCGAACTCGCTTCCGGGCTGTCGTCACCGGTCGGGTTCAAGAACGGCACCGACGGCAACGTGCGGATCGCCATCGCGGCGATTCTGGCCGCCCGCCAGCGCCATCACTTTCTATCGGTGCATAAATCCGGGCAGGTGGCGATCGTCGATACCCTGGGCAACACCGACTGCCACATCATCCTACGCGGGGGGAGCCAGCCCAACTACGATCAGACGAGCGTGGAGGCGGCTTGCGCCGAACTCGCCCGGTCCAATTTGCCCGAATGGTTGATGATCGATCTCTCGCACGGGAACACTCCCGGAGGGTTCCAGCGGCAATTGGTCTCGGGCGCGGCGGTCGCCGAGCAAATCGCCGCGGGCAGCGCGCGGATCATGGGGGTGGCGGTGGAATCCCATCTGGTCGAGGGCCGGCAGGATCTGCGCCTCGATCAACCCCTGGTGTACGGTCAAAGCATCACCGACCCCTGCATCGGCTGGGAGGATTCCGTGCGCCTGCTCGACCAACTGGCACAGGCCGTGCGCGCGCGGCGGGCATTGGCCAAGTAGAGCGATAAAAATGCGGGCTTACTTCTGTCTTTTATCTTTGCGATCCTGAGGAGGTGTGAGATGGCTGAATTGAATCTGGGGTTCGTGGCGGGGCTGGTGTTTGAAGGAGACTCGGGGGCGAAACTGCCGAAGTCGATGGTGTCGATGGGGGCGGTGTACAAACGGTCGGTGGAGCGGATGACGCTGTATACGCCGTTTGGGTTGGAGGTGAAGTCGATTGCGTATCCGCCGGTGTATTCCGATGGCGATGGGATCTTCGGCGTGGTGTTTCAGTGGGATGCCTCCGATATCGGGGCTGTGATGGATGCGGCGATGTCGGACCGGCTTGAGTATTCGATCACGGCATGGCGGCAAGTAGGCGATTATCGAGTGCCGTCGAAGAAGCGCGGGACACTGAAGCTGCGGCCGAATGCGGGCGGGATGGGATTGCCGAAGAGTGGGATCGAGTGGGCGTTCAAGAGCGCGGCGGCGATTGAGAAGGCAGCGAAGCAGATCAAAGTGTCGGCGCCAGCGGGGTTAGGGACAGCGCGGACGACGGAGTTGTACTACCTGGTGGATGTGGTGGATCTGCCGGCGTATTCAACAGCGCGATATTAGTCATTTGAACCGCCCCGGCTTTCTCGGAGGCTCCAACTTTTGAGAGTATGGAGCTATGAA
>CALGOO010000339.1 GCA_937960715.1 uncultured Candidatus Competibacteraceae bacterium | reverse complement strand
CCCCATCGACAGCGTTCCTCCGTCCAAAGCGTCTTACGTCCGGCCAAGAATTGGCCGCAAGCAATGCACTTGATCCGTGCAGCCGATCAGGGTCGGACAGGTAGGGGATCAATAGGTTGATCTGGTACAGCACTTCTTCGAAGTTCGCCTGTTTGCGCGAGCGCGGCTTCGGTGCCTGGCTGTAATAATCATTGATCAAGTCGCGACAATGTCGGTACAAGTTGGAGGGTGGACCGTCCGCCAAGGGGTGACTCTCGCTCGCGCAGCTGTCGAAAAACGTGTCGACAGCGCTGACCGAGGGCAGGCCGAAGTCCAACGAAGCGCCGGCCCCGACGGTTATCAACAGTTTCTTCTTCAATGAGCATCGAGGCCGAAACAAGACAAATTTTCGTAGTGTGGTCATTTAAAGTTTTTTTCTAGGATTCTGTCCGGACGGCCAAATTTGGAGCTGCGCGCTTCGCGTGCCGGGCGCTGTTGCCATAATTGGGTCGGCTTCGATCCGTGCCCCGCCTAACAACGGGGTGCTCCAGCCATGAAGATTGCTCCACGTGATCTCTTCCTTCCGGATTGTAGTTTTCGGATAGGCTCTGGACGGACAAATTATAATGGCTCAATATGGATTCCGGTCAGTTGGCATAGGCCACCAGGAGTTCTAAAAGAGGTCTGAGCAGGCCCTTGCCGCGAATATGGGCGTTATGGACGAACTGACAGAACCCCAGATAGAGAGGCAATTGCTCTTGCGAAATGCCACGATGGGGTCGCAACCAGGAACGCAGCAGGGACCAGAAGCCCTCAGCGGTGTTGACATGGACTTCATGGAAGCCATCACCATCGTCGTCACGGGCGTATTCGCCCCGGCTGTGGCAGACGGTGTGGTGGTCGAAACCCCACGCGGGTAACCGGTGATAGATATCGTATTCGTCGGTGTACACCCGGGTTCCCGGCGTAATGAATTGATCGATCAGTGGATGAATGGTGGCCTGCCGGACGTTTTCGAGCATCCGAAGGATGACCGCCCCACCGCGCTGGCTCATGCCGAAGCTGGGCGGCTTTTCGCCCTCCAGCGTCCCGCGTCCCCGCGCCCGTTCCAGCCGCCGTCGGCCGCGCCGTCCCTTTTTTTCACCGCATCCGGGCGTCCCTTATGGCCGGCCACCACGTGCACTTCATCGCATTCCACCGCCCTGACCAGCACCGGTTCCGGTTGGCGGGCAACAATGCCTTGGCGTAGCGGCTCGCTCATCCGCTGCACGTCATTCGGGTTCAACCCCAATTCCCGGGCAATCTGCGCATTCGACAGGTTCAATCCCATGAAATACAGACACAATACCCAAACCCGCAAGGGCTGATGATGCCCCGCCAACACCGTCCCCGTCAGATCGTCAAAGTAACGTTCGCAGCGCTCGCATCGGTACTTCTGTCGAGCCGGTTGGGTCGTATCTCGCCCTTGCTTCGTGACCTCGGCCGATTCGCAGTGTGGGCAACAGACCCCCAGCGGCCAGCGCAACTGCCGAACCGTTTCGTAACACTTGGCGTCATCTTAAGAGGTTCTGGAGGTTGATCATCATGGGGAAAAACTTGCGCCGCAGCCGTTTGGAACCTGGGCAGTGTAGCTATCTCCTCCGCCCCTCGCGAGCCGTTCGTAACTGACCGCAATCCATATTGAGCCAATATAATTATGGTTGATTGGTCACGGTAAAATTATTTCTCATACCCTTCTAACCCGCGTACACTTTCCCTGACCGTCGCCTCACATTGGGGCTTGCGTGCCCACATCCACGAATCCACCACCCCCAAGACCAGCCCTTGCGGCGTCACCACGAGGGTCGGATACACATACAGTCCACCCGTCGCCTTGGCGCCCCGTCGCTCCGCTTCCGGGTCGGCCCCGGCTCCGGGCGCGTCGCGCTTTCCTGCTGGCTGGCCGGGCTCACGACCGAACTCGGGCGCAGCGAAAACCGGTGAAGTCGTCGCGGAGGTCGGGGGGGATCGCGTGGCGGACCGCCGAGCGCACGTCGCGCGCGCTGCTGTACCACGACCCGCCGCGCAGGACGCGGTACGCGCCGGCCTCGGCGTCTTCCCAAGCCGAGCCATCGGTCGGAGCGCCCTCGTAGTTGGCGTGCCAGTGGTCTTGCGTCCACTCCCAGACGTTGCCCAGCATGTCGTATAGGCCCCAGGGATTGGCTTGCTTGAGTTTCACCGGGCGCGTTCCCGTTTTGGTGTGCGGGTATTGTTTTTCCTTCCAATCCGAACTGTCGTAACCGTTGCTTAAGTCGAACTCGACCCCGCTGTTGCCGCCGTACCAGGCCATCGGGTCCAGCGCCGGGGCGTTGTTCTCGCCCAGAATCGCCAAATCCCCGGTGTAGAGGGCCGTCTCGGTCCCCGCCCGGCAGGCGTGCTCCCATTGGGCTTCGCTGGGCAGCGTCAGGTCGAGACCGGGAATCCGGCCGTTGATGCGCGCCAGAAAGTCCTGCGCGTCGTGCCAGCTCACCCGTTCCACCGGGCGGTCCGCGCCTTCGAACCGGCTCCGGTTCTCGCCCATCACTGCTTCCCACAGCGCCTGGGTGCAGGGCGTGTCGGACAGCCAGTAGCCTTCGCTCAAGGTCACGAGGTGACGGGGACCTTCAGTGTCAAAACGGCCCGGCTCCTCCTCCGGCGAGCCCATCCAGAATCGTCCCGGCGGTATCCAGCGCAAACGCTGGATGACGGGCTCGCCTCGACCCGGATCGACGGCGATCTCGCACCACAGCCCGAAGCGGTCGCGGCCGATGGTGCTGGCCCACGCCGGTTTGGCGAGGCGGCGAAACGTCAGGTGCTCGCGGTCGGTGCGGATGAGGAAGGCCGGAGCTTGAGGCAACGCGCAGTGGTCTTGGGGCGGAACGGCGTCGAGACGCAGCAGGGTGGCTTCCGCGCCGGTCGCTCCGCCGGGCGGGTCCCGCTCGGGCCGGCGCTCCGCCTGCCGGCCCCGCGCCGGTCCCGCCGGCTCCGCTCCCTCCTGGCTGGCCGGGCGCGCGACCCGAACTCGGGCACAGCGAAAACCCAGGATGCCGACGCGGTCGCCGGGGTGAACGTGGCGGCGGTACGCCGAGCGCACGTCGCGCGCGCCGACGTCCCAGGACCCGCCGCGCAGGACGCGGTACGCGCCGGCGTCGCGGTCGTGATCTTCCCATGCCGAACCGTCGGCCGGAGCGCCCCGGTAGTTGGCGTGCCAATAATCCTGGCACCACTCCCAGACGTTGCCGTGCATTTCGTGCAGACCCCACGGG
>CALGOO010000338.1 GCA_937960715.1 uncultured Candidatus Competibacteraceae bacterium | reverse complement strand
CCCGCCACTCCGGATTTTTGGGTTCGTTCTCGCCGGCCTGGCGCCGCTGGCGTTGGTTTCGCTGGTCGATGATCGCCAGGGTGTCGCCGCCAGGTGGCGCATCTTAGTTCATCTCCTGGCCGCTGTCAGCCTGTTGGCGGCTGGCCTTGATCCCGACCATCTCGAACTTCCCGGTCTTGCCTGGCCCGTTTCCGTCTGGGCAACGATTTTCCTGACCCTGCTGTTCATCGTCTGGATGATCAACCTCTACAACTTCATGGACGGCATGGACGGCTTCGCCGGCGGCATGGCGGTGGTCGGTTTCGCCACGCTGGGCTGGTTGGGGCGGGCCGATCCGGGATTCATGGTTTTCTGCCTGACCGTGGCGGCGGCCAGCGGCGGGTTCCTGGTCCAGAATTTCCCACCGGCGAAAATTTTTCTCGGCGACACCGGCTCCACCGCCCTGGGTTTCCTGGCGGCGGCGTGCGGTCTGTGGGGGAGCAAGGTTGGACTGTTCCCGTTCTGGGTGGCTTTACTGGTATTTTCGCCGTTCATCACCGACGCCACCGTGACTCTCCTGCGCCGCCTGTTGCGCGGCGAGAAGGTTTGGGAAGCTCATCGGACTCATTATTATCAACGGCTGGTGTTACTCGGCTGGGGGCATCGCCGGACGGTGCTGGTCGAGTACGCGCTGATGCTGGCCTGCGCCGGGTCGGCGCTGCTGGCGGTCCGGTTGTCCCCCGCTGGCCAGTTGGCACTGCTGGTCGGTTGGGTCGTCGTCCACGGTCTGTTGATGGGGGGCGTGGAGTGGTTGGAGCGGCGGCGCGCCACCGCCTCCACGTCGCCCGATCAATAGCGTCGCAAGATCAGTTCCAGCACCAGTTTGCTGCCGAAATAGGCCAGCGCCAGAAAAGCGAAGCCACTCAGGGTCCAGCGAATGGCGGTGCGGCCCCGCCAGCCGAAACGCCAACGACCCCAGAGCAATACCCCGAACACGCCCCAGGCCATGAACGAAAGCATCGCCTTATGCGCCAGGTGTTGGGCGAACAAGTCGTGCAGGAAGAACAAGCCGCTGACCAGGGTGATGCTGAGCAGGACAAAACCGGCGCCGATCATCTGGAACAACAACGATTCCATCGCGGTCAATGGCGGAATGCCGCGCAGGAAGCCGCCCGGATGGCGATGGCGCAGGCGGTGATCCTGAATCGCGAGCAAGACCGCCTGAACCGCCGCCAGCGCCAGCAGCGAGTAGGCCAGGATGGCAATCAGGATATGCAGCTCCAAGGGCCACTGGTGGGGATCGGCGACGATGCGCTCGGTGGGGAACAGCAGGCCGAAAATCAACGTTAGGGCGTCGAAAGGCAGCACCGCGATGCCGAGATTTTCGACCGGCCGGACCATGGCCGCCGCCAGCAACACCACGCCGATCAGCCAGCCGGTGAAGGACAAGGCATTGAAGAAGCCGAGATTCAGCCCGGCGGGCTGAAACACGGTCTGGGCCAGAATCATGGCGTGCAACAGCGCCGCGCCCCAGCCCAGCGCCAGCGGACCGCCCTTGGAGCCGGCCGAACCCGCGCCGGCGCGCGCCAGGCGGACGGCGAGCCAGCCGCCGGCGAGCAGATAGAGCAAGACGGCCAGGCCGCCGATGACCACGTTCATCATGGATTCCACAAAATGATTTTCCCTTGCGGTCAATCATGGCATGGAACGCCGTCGGCTTGAAGCGGGTCATCGTTTCCGGTTCGTCGCGCCGTGCCCGATGCTGTATATAATCTGGCCTACTCCGATCCCAGCGCAGGTTAATTCACATGTTCGAAAATCTCAGCGAGCGCCTGTTGCGCACCATCAAGAATCTGCGCGGCCAGGGTCGCCTGACCGAGGACAACGTCAAGGATGCCTTGCGCGAGGTGCGCATGGCGCTGCTGGAAGCGGACGTGGCGTTGTCGGTGGTGCGAGACTTCATCGACCGGGTGCGCGAGCGGGCGGTTGGCCAGGAAGTCTTGCTCAGCCTGACGCCTGGCCAGGTGCTGATCAAGATCGTGAACGAGGAGTTGATCCGGATCATGGGCGAGGCCAACGCCGAGTTGAACCTGCGGGTTCAGCCACCGGCGGTGGTGCTGATGGCGGGCTTGCAGGGTTCCGGCAAGACCACCAGCGTCGCCAAGCTGGCTCGCTGGCTTGGTGAGCGCCAGCACAAGAAGGTCTTGGTCGTGAGTTGCGACGTGTACCGGCCCGCCGCCATCGAACAGTTGCGCAAGTTGGCTGGCGAAGTGGGCGCGGAGTTCTTTCCCAGCGCGCCCGATCAGGACCCGGAAACCATCGCCCGCCAGGCGCTGAACCATGCCCGCCGTCACGGCGTGGAGGTGCTGATCGCCGACACCGCCGGCCGCCTGCATGTGGATCAAGAGATGATGGCGGAAATCCAGCGGCTGCACGCCGTGCTCGATCCCATCGAAACCCTGTTCGTGGTGGACAGCATGACCGGCCAGGACGCCGCCAACACCGCCCAGGCCTTCAACGCCGCCCTGCCCCTGACCGGGGTGGTGCTGACCAAGACCGACGGCGACGCCCGCGGCGGCGCGGCGCTGTCGATTCGCCACCTCACCGGCAAGCCGATCAAGTTTCTGGGCGTGGGCGAGAAGATCGCGGCGCTGGAGCCGTTCTTTCCCGACCGAGTGGTTTCCCGCATTCTCGGCATGGGCGATGTATTGAGCCTGGTCGAGGAGATGGAACGCAAGGTCGACAAGGAAAAGGCGCTCAAGCTGGCGAAAAAGGTTCAGAAGGGCAAAGGCTTCGATCTGGAGGATTTCCGCGAGCAGATGGAGCAGATGATGAAGATGGGCGGCATCGCCAGCCTGCTGGACAAGATGCCGGGCTTCAACGCGGCGGCGGGAGCGATCAAGGATCAGGCGGCGGACCGGGAAGTCCGGCGGCTGATCGCCATCATCAACTCGATGACTCCACAGGAGCGGCGGTTTCCCGATATCATCAAGGGTTCGCGCAAGCGCCGCATCGCCAGCGGTTCCGGCAACCAGATTCAGGACGTGAATCGGTTGCTGAAACAGTTCGATCAGGCCCAGCGGATGATGAAGAAGATGAAAGGCGGCGGCATGATGAAGATGCTGCGCGGCTTGCAGGGCAAGCTGCCGGCCGGCGCGTTGCCGCCGTTCAAGTTATAAGCCGGCCAGCGGGTTTTAAATCCGTGGAAGTTTGGGTATCATCCCCCGTTCCCTTGGGCCGCCCATGTGCGAGGTGGCCTTTTCTTGTCGGAATCTGCAAGAGGTACTCGCAGCGCATGGTCACCATCCGCCTGTCCCGCGGCGGCGCCAAGAAGCGCCCCTTCTACACCGTGGTCGTAACCGACAGCCGCAACCGGCGCGACGGCCGCTACATCGAGCGCCTTGGGTTTTTCAACCCCATCGCCAGCGGTCAGGACGTGCGCCTGAACCTGAATCAGGAGCGCGTCCAGTACTGGCTGGGAGTGGGTGCGCAACCCTCGGAGCGGGTAAGCAGCCTGATCAAGGAATACGCGCGCCGGCAGCCCGCGCCGTAGGACCAGGATCGGCCACCCCGATGACCGACTGGGTGGTGCTGGGCCGGGTGTCCGGCCTGTTCGGCGTGAACGGCTGGGTGCGGGTGTTTTCCTACACCGAACCGCGTGAAGGCATTACCCGCTATCATCCCGTGTTTTTGAGGCGTCAGGAGGAATGGCGGGAATTCAGGATCGCGGCGGGTCGCGCCCACGGCGCCGGGGTGGTGCTGAAATTCGCCGATTGCGACGACCGCGACCAGGCCGCCGCCCTGATTCAAAGCGACATCGCGGTGCGCCGCGCGCAATTGCCGCCCTCCCGGCCGGGTGAATACTACTGGGCTGATCTGGAAGGCGCGCGAGTGGTGACGTTGGCAGGCGTCGAGTTGGGCGCGGTTTCCCACTTGCTCGCCACCGGGGCCAACGACGTGCTGGTGGTGAAGGGCGAACGGGAGCGCCTGCTGCCGTTTGTCCAGGGCCAGGTGGTGGTCGAGGTCAATCTTGAACAGCACCTGCTGCGGGTGGATTGGGACCCGGATTTTTAACTCCCCTCGTTACAATGGGAGAGGTTGGAGCCGAGGGCGCCTCATGCGCGTGGACGTGGTGACCCTGTTTCCCGAGATGGTCGAGACCCTGCTCCGTTTCGGGGTGACGGGTCGGGCGGTGGGGCGCGGCTTGTTGACCGTGGCGACCTGGAATCCGCGGGACGAGGCCCACGACCGCCATCGCACCGTGGACGACCGGCCCTACGGCGGCGGGCCGGGCATGGTGATGAAGGCGCAACCGCTGCGCGATGCCTTGCGGCGGGCGCGGACGGTGGCGGAGCCGCCTGGAATAACGGTTTACCTCAGTCCGCAGGGTCGGCCGCTGACCCAGGACGGGGTGCGGAAACTGGCGACGGAGCCGCGCCTGATCCTGCTGGCCGGCCGCTACGAAGGCGTGGATGAGCGGCTGATCGAAGCTGAAGTGGACGAGGAATGGTCCATCGGCGATTACGTGCTCAGCGGCGGCGAACTGGCGGCGCTGGTGGTGATCGACGCCGTGGCCCGGTTGTTGCCGGGCGCGCTGAACGACAACGAATCGGCGGAACAGGATTCGTTCATGGAGGGTCTCCTGGACTGTCCGCATTACACCCGCCCGGAGAAGCTGGATGGGCGGCGGGTGCCGGCAGTGTTGTTGAGCGGCGATCACGCCGCCATCGCCCGCTGGCGGCGGCGCGAGGCGCTGGGACGAACCTGGTTGCGGCGGCCCGACCTGCTGGCGCGGCGGGCGCTGGAAACCTCGGATCGGGCGCTGCTGAGTGAATTTATTCGCGACTATCGAGAGAGCACGGAGAACGCCGGCGCCGCCGGAGGTCTCGCGGAGCAACGTGGAGCATCGTGTCATGAGCAAACTGGTTGAAGCATTCGAGCGGGAGCAGATGACCCGCGAAATCCCGACCTTCGGTCCCGGCGACACCGTGGTGGTGCGAGTCAAGGTCAAGGAAGGCAGCCGCGAGCGCCTGCAGGCGTTCGAGGGCATCGTGATCGCCAAACGCAATCGCGGT
>CALGOO010000337.1 GCA_937960715.1 uncultured Candidatus Competibacteraceae bacterium | reverse complement strand
CGCTGCGGATTCCGCTGAAGTATCTGGCCAACCTGCTGACCGCCGGCGACGAAAAGCCGGTCAAGCTGGCGCTGGAGCGGATGCTGGCGATGCGCGCCTACATGCGAGCGAAAGTGGTGGACGGCGAGGTGAAGGAAGACGTGTTAAAGGCGGTCAACCTGCGCATCGATCAGGTCGAGTCGATGTATCGCTATCTCGCCATCGCCAACTACGAGGACCGCTTCGTCATTCCGACCTCGCACCGCGAGTACGCCAGCGCGACCTATGACGCCCTCGGCGAGCGCGGCGGCTGCGGTTTCAGCTTCGGCAACGGCTGCTCGCCGGGTACGGACAAGACCAACCTGTTCGGCGGCAAGAAGGTGACCACCCGCCGGGCGATTCCGATCAAGGTGGAACCGCCGACCAAAGCCTGAAAGTAGGGTGAGCAATGCCCACCCTACCCTCGACGAGGTGGAACGATGAAAACCCTGAAAGTCCTGTCGGCCCTGCTGTGTTACCCGCAAGCGGACATGCAAGCCGCGCTGGATGAAATGGCGGAAGCGCTCGACCAGGAAAAGCTGTTGCCGGAACGGGAGCGGCGGGCGCTGCAAGCGTTCATGAACCGGCTGGAACGGACCGACCTGATGGAATTGCAGGAGCGGTACGTGGCGACCTTCGACCGGGGCCGGGCGCTGTCGCTGCACCTGTTCGAGCACGTGCATGGTCAATCGCGGGATCGCGGTCAGGCGATGGTCAACCTGCTGGAGGTGTACCGCCGGCACGGCTTCGAACTGGACGCCCGCGAACTGCCCGACTACATCCCGCTGTTTCTGGAGTATCTGGCGCAGCGGCCGATGGGTGAGGCGCTGGACACGCTGGCCGACGCGATGCACGTCATGGCGCTGCTCGGCGCGCGACTGGCCGAGCGCGGCAGCGACTATCGCGCGATCTTCGACGCCCTCGCCGCGCTGGTCGGCGAACCGGCGGACATCGCGGACATCCGCCGCCAGGCCGCCACCGAAGGTCCCGATCAAACCGTGGTGAACATGGACAAAATCTGGGAAGAGGAAGCCGTGACTTTCCTGGCGAATCAGGAGAGCTGTTCGGCCGGTCGCGCGGGTCCGCGCGAGGCGCAACCGGTGCATTGGACGCCCCGACCCGGTCCGACGCAACAGCCTGCTCGTTCCCTATGAAAACTCCCCTCGCCCTTTGGGAGAGGGGTTGGGGGTGAGGGTGGTTTTAACACATTGAGGCAAAGATCATGAGTTACCTGGATACCCTGCTATTTGGCGTCTATCCCTATCTGGCCGGCGCGGTGTTCCTGCTCGGCAGCCTGGCGCGCTTCGACCGCGACCAGTTCACCTGGAAAGCGCATTCCAGCCAGATGCTGAGCAACAAGAACATGCGGCTGGCCAGCAACCTGTTTCACGTCGGCATTCTGTTGCTGTTCCTCGGCCACTTCATCGGCCTGCTGACCCCGCCGGCGATCTTCCACGCTTTCGGCATTTCCGCCGGCGCCAAGCAAGTGCTGGCCATCGTCGCCGGCAGCATCGCCGGCATCATGTGCTTCGTCGGGCTGACCCTGCTGGTGCAACGGCGGCTGACCGATCCGCGCGTGCGGGCCAACAGCACCCGGATGGACATCTTCATCCTGCTGCTGCTGTACGCCCAGTTGATTCTCGGCCTGTTGACCATCCCGGTGTCGCTGATGCACCTGGACGGCCACAACATGATGAATCTGATGGGCTGGGCGCGGAACATCGTGACGTTCGACCCGATGGAAGCGGTCGAAGCGGTTTCTCATGTCGGCTTGCTGTTCAAGCTACACCTGTTCCTCGGCCTGACCGTGTTCCTGGTGTTCCCGTTCAGCCGGCTGGTGCATATCTGGAGCGCGCCGGTCACCTATCCGATTCGGCCCTATCAGGTGGTGCGGCAGCGGTGATTGGGATAGGATAGGCTCCATTCGGTGGATGGGGCCGGACGCGGATCGAGAGGCGTTTTGGCATAGCCCTGAATAACTCGTTGATAAAGACGCCCTCATCCTTGCCCCTCGCCCGGTGACGGGCGGGGGGTTTTTGCGTGGCGCTCGCAGGCATGGCTCTTGTTCGTTGTCACCTCGGTTGCCCGGTCTGGAGCAACCGCGACTGGATTGGCGGATTGTTCGTCGCCGGGACCAAACCCGGCGCTTTCCTGCGTCAGTATTCGGCGGCGTTCGACACGGTCGAGGGCAACAACTGCTTCTACGGACTGCCCAAACCGGAAACGGTCGCCCGCTGGCGGGAAGAAGCCGCGCCGGGGTTCCGGTTCTGCTTCAAATTCCCCCGCGTCATCAGCCACGAGCAGCGGTTGCGCTCGGTCGCGGCGGAGACGACGGAGTTTCTGGACCGGTTGGCGCCGCTGGCCGAAGCCGGAAAACTGGGGCCCAGTTTCCTGCAACTGCCGCCCCGTTTCGGCCCCGACGATCTGCCGGCGTTGCGCGATTATCTCGTCGCGCTGCCGAAGGACTTTCAATACGCCGTGGAGGTGCGGCATCACGCCTTCTTCGCCAAGGGCGAGGAAGAACGGCGCCTGAACCGACTGCTGCTCGATCTGGGCCTCGACCGGGTCATGCTGGACAGCCGCGCCCTGTTCGCCGCCGATCCCGCCGATCCCGACACCCGAACCGCGCAAGGCAAGAAACCGCGGCTGCCGGTCCACGCCATCAGCCTGGGGCCGCGACCGTTCATCCGCTACATCGGCCATCCCGACGTGGAGGCGAATCGGCCGTTCCTGGCCCCGTGGCTGGACAAGCTGGCGTTGTGGTCGAGCGAGGGCCGCGAACCCTATTTCTTCGCCCACACGCCCAACAACCGCCACGCTCCCCACCTGGCCCGCCGGGTTCACGAGTTGCTGCGCGCCCACTGTCCCGAGTTGAGTTCGCCACCGCCCTGGCCCTCCGAACGGCGGGATGATGGTCCATAGCTTTGAAACTACAACCTTCACCCCCAACCCCTCTCCCGCAAACGGGCAAGGGGAGTGAGCGGTTACGCCACCGACCAGGGTTCAGCGGTAATCGTCCCGGTACGGGCGCGGCGGCGGCTTCGCAAACCCTTCCGCCTCGTCGCGCCGGGCCGAGGACTCTCGCCGCGAGACCGTGTCGCCGCCCTGGCGGTTGGACCAGCGGTCGCGACGCTCGACCCGAGCCTCCTGGCAGCCATCCCCCGGCTGGCAACGCCCTGTCCAGCGTCCCACGGTTTGGTCGGCGGCCTCAAAACCCCGCCGTACTTCCTTGCCGACCGTGGCGCCGGCGCGGCTGAAGAAGTTGCCAACCTCGGTGGCGGCGCGACCGGCGTCATCCCGAAGCTGGGTCATCGGATCGGTGGATCGCGCGGTGGGGGGCGTCACACGGGAGGGTGATTTGGGTTCGGCGCGCGCCGCGGGGAGCGCCGGGCGCGCGGTCGGGACAACGGCGCCGGATCGACTGACCAACTCGATGGGCGGCTGAGCCGGTGGGGTCGATTGCGGGCGCGACTCCAGTTGGATCGGCGGCAGGGCGGGCGTCGGCTCGGCGCGCGACTCCAGCTTGATCGGTGGCAGGGCGGGCGTCGGCTCGGAACGCGCCGCAACCCGCTTGGGCGATTCAAGGCGAGCCGCCGAACCGGCGGATTTGGAAACCGGTTTTAGCGTCGTCGACGAACGCAGCGCGACGTTGGGGACTGGCCGCGCCCGGCCAGCCGGATGGGACGAACCGCCGCGCGGCGCGGGCGCGGTCCGGGCGGTGACCGACGGGCGTTGCGGCGATTCCGACACGGCGGGCGGCGTCGGCTTCACGGTTCGGGAAGCCGTGGTCGGCGCGGCGGTGGGACGACCCGCGACCGGGGACCGCTCGATGACCGCCGGACGGTCGGCGACGACGGCGGGCGCCGGGGCCGGCTTGCCGGGTCTTGGGCTAACCGCGGGCCTGACGCGAACCGGCGGACGCGATTCCACGGTAGCGGGCGCGGTGGCTGGGCGCGGCGCGACCACCGTCGTGGGTGGTTCGGATTTGGCTCTGGGTTCAACCATGGCCTGGGATTCGACGGGCGCGAACCGAATGGGCGCGGACGGGGCGTCCACCGGTTCGGACGCTTCCACCACCGGCGCGTCGGCAACCGGCGACGGTTCGGACGCTTCCGCCACCGGCACGTCGGCAACCGGCGACGGTTCGGACGCTTCCGCCACGGGTGACGTATCGGCGGGCAACGGTGGCGCGGCCGGTTCCGCCACGGGCAACGCATCGGCGGGCAATGGTGGCGCGGCCGATTCCGTCGCCGGCGGCGCGTTCGTGGGAAACGAGCTTGCGGACAGGACTGGTTCCACCGCTGGCGCCGTTGACCCCGGGGATTGGGCAGCCGGCGGCGCGATCACGGCGCTCAGTGGCTCGGCTCGATCCGGACCCGTCTCGTCGACCGAACGGATCAGCACCCCGGCCAGCGCCCCGGCCAGTCCCACCGCGCCGGCCAACAGCGCCCACCGTCGCTGGAACCGTGACCACGGGAAGCTGGCGCGGCGGGAACGCCGGTCCGGTGGTCCGGCGGACGACGACACGCTCCGGCGGGGTGGCAGGGTTGACGCGGCCGCTGGATCGACGCGCGCCGCCCCCAGCGCCGCGCGGATTTCCCTAGCTTCGGCTGGTCGGTCAGCCGGATCGCGCGCCAGCAACCGGTCGATCAATTCGACCAGCAGCGCGGCCGCGCCGCCGCCCTGCTCCGGCCGGGCCGGCACGGTCCAGAATTCGATGGAGAGCCGCAGCAGCTCCCGTTCCTCGTCGTTCAACCCGCCCAGTTGCGCGCCCCGTTGCCCCGCGCCTTCCTGGCCGTACACCGCCAGCAGTTGGCCCAACCGACGCTGGGCGGCGGTGGTCGGCTGGTCGGTGAGCAGAGCGAACAACAACAACCCCAGCGCGTAGTAGTCGGCGCGGTAGTCCACCGCATATTCATAACCCTCCACTCCCTGGCGGGCCGGCAACACCTGCTCCGGGGCCATGGTGGCGGGGGTGCCGATGCACGAGCGGGTATTATCGCCGTCCTCGCGCTTGAGCGAGCCGAAATCGGCCAGCTTGAGCCGCGCGCCATCGTCGCCGACCAGGAGATTGCTGAGTTTCAGGTCGCGGTAGACAAAACCGGCCCGGTGAACCACCTCCAGACCATCGAGAATTTGCCCGGCCCAGTCGAGGATTTGCGCCAGGTCCGGCGGCGGCGCGCCTTCGCGCCGCCGGTACGCCAGCCACTGGCCGAGGTTGGCCTGTAGCCGTTCCAGCACCAGCGCGGGCTGTCCGTCCACCGCGCCGTAGTCAACCAGGGCGACCACGTGACGGGACCGATCGGCGTCCAGGTCGCGCAGGAAATTGATTTCCCGCTCCAGGTGCCGACGCCAGTGGTCGTGCAGGGCCGGGTCGGCCTGGGTCATCGCCTCGGCGTTGATCAGCTTGATGGCGACGGCGCGTCCGGCGGGGTCGGTGGCCGCCCAGACCTGACCGTAGCTGCCCGCGCCGTTCGACAGCACTCCGTCGAGCCGATAACTCCGGCCCTTGATCACAATCCGCTCACCGTTGCGCGGCATATCTGTTCTCCCAGCCGAGGATCCCCGGCGAAGCCCTGGAATTCAGTAAACTAGTCCGCGATGGCCAGGTCAAGATTTTTCCACTTTATTGCATTGTTCCGCATGATCTCCATACCGCCGCTGAACGGCGCCGCCCGCCGGACGTTGACGCCCCTGCTGTTCGTGCTGGGCATCCTGTCGAGCGTTGGTCTGTTGCACGGACGGCTGGCGACCCTGTACGCGCAACCAGCGGCTGTCCCAGCCGAACCGTCACGCCTGCCGACGGGGTTTCCAGACCCGGAACTGACCGTTCCCGCCGGCGACGGCTTCCGGCTTCTTGTCCCGAGTCAGGGTCTGCTGCTGATCCAGGGACCACGCCGGATCCTCGGCCAGCAAGAGGTTTCGCTGTGCGACCAGCGCGCCGCCAGGTCCGCCGCCGCCCCGCTGTTGCCGCTCTACATCGGCTGGGACTGGACGCAGGCCCGGGAGGCGGCCATCGCCAATCGGTCCGCCCAGCCGCCGCGGCCGGCGCATTACGGCTTGAAGAATCCCCTGCTGGACGACGGTCCCGCTGGCGTGGACATCCCCGCGTTCGCGGTGACGGTGGAATCGACCGGCGCGCCGCTGCTGCCCTATGCCGACGACGACCCGTTGCGGGTCACCGTGCGCGACCGCCGTCCGGTGCTGTTGCTGGCGGACACGGCGACCAGCGGCTCCGGCCCCGCTCTGGCGTTTCGACGCGACCTCTGGTTGTTGTGGAACGCGGGCGAACCGGCGGATGCCGGACGCTGGGATCATGCGATTCGGGTGCGTCGGCTGGCGGAACGGGATTGCCCGTTCGGCCGGCTGCGGGTGAGCGTGTACGGCGCGGGCGCGGAAGCGGAGGCCGGGTTCGAGACCGCGCCGCGCATCGTGCTCTGGTATCCGGGGAATGGGGGGGCGACGTGGGAATCCAGACTGGCGCCCGGCCACCACGCCGCTCCGGCCGCGCCGCCGCCGCGCCGCGAGGACGGCGAGCTGTTCGAGCGGGCGTTGGCCGCCGGCCTGCTGCGACCGGATGCGGATGGCCGAATCGCGGTCGCTCCGGCCGATTTGCCGCTGCGTCGGCTTTACGCCAAGACGCACCCCGACCTGCTGACGCCGCGCGACGGGGAACCCGACTGGCTGAATGGGGTCTGGGACGAATCCGTCCGGGCGCTGCACCGGGCGCTGCATTTTGGCGCGGCTGGCCGCTACGTACGCCAGCAGATCGAGGTGTTCAACAGCCGGCAATTGCTGGCGGCGGTGCGCTGGCGGCCGGAATCCACGACCACGGGCGACTGGCGGGCCGAATGGGGCGACGCGCCGCTGGCGTTGGCCGCCGCCATGCCGCCGCTGGCCGGGCGGCTGTTCGCCGAAATGCCGCGCGACTGGGAACCGTGGCGACGAGTGGCGCGCTGGCCGGCGCTGGCCGGGCGACCGCCGGTCCGGTTCCGCTTGACCCTGGATCGACCGACCCGGCGCGGCACGCGCCTGGAAGTGCTGGCCGTGGGAACGACCCCAACGGTCATCGGCGCGACGGTGCTGGCCCGCGAACCGCGCTGTCTGGAAACGCGACCCCGCGGCGAGCGCGAAGCGGTGGCTCACTGGTTCCGCCTGGAACTGGGCGAGGGCGCAACCGGCCTGACGCTGGACTTGCAACCGTTGCCAGCCACCGCCTTTCCCGATGCCTATCGCCATGATTTTGCTCATATCCAGCGCGTTGACCAGCGGCTGGTCTGGCGCGATCCACCAGCGACCGTCAGCGCCGCGCCGCGTCGATCGGCGCCAGCGGAGGTTACGCTGCGCGACCGCGCCGGCGCCGTCCTGCTGGAACGCGGCCAGCCCACCGAGGCCGCCTGGGCATTGGGACTGACGGCACTGGCCGGGCTGGACCCGGCCCACGAGGGCGCGGTCGGCCACACGTTGGCGCGGCTGGGCGACCACGGCGTCACGATGGTGGACGCGCGGCTGACCGTGGACGCCAGAGTGCAAACGGCCGCGCGGCGGGCATTGCTGGGACGGTTGCCGGCAGTCGGCGCGGGGTTTGGCGCCGCCGATCCCTATCGCGTGGCGCGAGTGGCCGGCCTGATCGTGCTGGACGCCGACCGGGGCGACATTCTGGCGGTGGCCAGCAGTCCGGAGCCGCCGCAAGGCGCCGCCTGGACCGATCTGTACAGCTTCGCTCTCGGCCAGCCACGTCGCGGCCCGCTGCGAATCCATGCCTGGCAACACGACGGCGGCGGACTGTATCCGGCCGGCTCGGCGTTCAAGCTGGTGGATGCGCTGCTGCTGGAACGGGAGGCGACGCGGCGGCCCGAACTGGCGGCGCTGCTGGCCGGACTGAGCGGCCCGGAATGGGCGCAATCGCCGCTGGCCCAAGCCTACGATTTCGCCGCGGACGCCGCCTGCTATCCGGCCCATGCCGCGGGCTGCGCGCCGTGGGCGCGGCGACCGGGAGAACGCTACGACCGCCCCGCGCGACCAGCGGTGCACAATTTCCGGGGCGCGGCCGGAATGCAAACCCTGCTGGAGCGGATGCAGCGGCAGGGCGACGACCGCTACGGCCTGGCGCAGGCGCTGCGCGATTCGCTCAATACCTGGTTCGCCTGGCTGGTGGAGACCACCGACGCGACCTTGCTGGACGATCCCGCCGCGCCGGGACTCGCGGGGGCCCGGGCGCTGACCCCGAACGCCCTGCGCAAAGCGCGACCACTGCTGGCGATGGCCGCCGGGTTGGGCTTCGGCGCGACCCAGGATTTGGACGGCGGCCTGTTGCCGGCGGGCGTGATCGCATCCGGCGACGTGTTGCGGACCACCGCTTCGGCCCTGGACCCGATCACCAGCCGCGCCGAGGTCCGGCTGGCGGCGCTGGGCTTTCGGATGCAGGTCACGCCGTTGCAACTGGCCGAGGTGGCGACGGCCATCGCCACCGGCCGCCAGACGGCGCCCCGCTTGCTGGCGGAGTTGAACGGCCGGCCGGCCGACGAACCGGAAGGCGCGGCGCTGGGTATCGTCACCGACCGCATCCGCCAGGGTATGCAACTGGTGGTCAGCGCCGGCACCGCGCGCGCGGCGTTCGCCGACCCCCGCTTCGACACCATTCGGCCCCACCTGTACGCCAAGACCGGCACCGCCGATCTGGACGAAACCGGCGCGGTGCAAAACGCCTGGCTGGTGGGCTGGCTGGAGCCGGGCGCGCTGCCGGGTGAATCGCGCCGGCTGGCGTTCGCCTGCCTGATCAGCCACGCCGCCGGCACCGGCGGCGCGGAGTGCGGACCGGTGGTGGCGGACTGGCTGGCGGCCCTGGCCGCCGCGAAGGGTGAACCATGACGCCCCGGCATCGCTTTTGGCTGCTGCTGGTCTGGCTGCTACCGGCGCTGATGGTGGGTTGGACGGTGTACCGGGCGCCGGCCTGGCAGGAACCGCGCGCCCTGACGGTGACGCTGGAACCCGGTCGAAGCCTGGTGTTGGGCCGCGAGGCGCTGCGGGCGCCGCAGGCCGACGGCGAGCATGTGCTCCTGCGCCGCGAGGCGGACGGCGGCTGGCGGCTGGCCAACATCGCTCCCGGCAAACAGGTGCTTTGGCGACCCACCTGGGGTCACGACGACCGCCCGACCCGGGAATGGCCGCTGGCGGCGGGCGCGGCGTTCGCGGTCGGCGACCCATCCTTCACGGTGTTGGCCGCTGGCGACGACTGGCTGACGCTCCAGGCGGGCAACCAGCGCTGGGATTATGACGGCCTGCGGTTGCGCCGAAACGGCCAACCCTTGCCCGAATGCGTCGCCAATGGGCGGGCGTGGTTGCGTGAACGGCTGACGACCTGGGGTCTCGGTGGACTGATGCGGCGACCGCTGCGGCTGGGTGGCGGGGTCTATTGCGCCGACCGGCTGGGATTGCCGGGCGTGCCGGTGGACACCGCGCTCATCGCGCCGAATCGACCGGGTTTCGCGCTGCGGCCGGGTAACGCCGGACGATTGGACGGTTCGCCGGTGACGGTGGCGGTTGGCACACCAGCGGCCGAGTCGCTGTGGCGACGCGCCGTGCCGCTGGCGGCGGGCGACCGTCTGATCGTCGGCCGCACCCACTATCGGGTCACCCGAACCGAGCCGGTGCTGGAACTGGCGGTGCTGACCCGCGCGCAACGCTGGCCGGCCGGTTCGGTTCCGCCGGACGCCGCGCCGGCGGCGCGAACCCGCTGGAGCCCGACGGCCTGGCTACGCCCGACCGCGCCGAGTGATTTATCCTGGCCGCTGCTGTTGGGTCTGCCGCCGCTGGCGCTGGCCCTGGTCTGGCCGGGGCGACGGCGGCGCTGGCCGGAACGACCGGTTCGGGGGCGGATCGCGCTGGGACTGGGGCTGGCCGGGGCCGGCCTGGGCCTGCATTTGAGCATTCTGAGCACGCCGACGCTGTGGCCGTATCTGCTGGCCTGGCCGGCGTTGCTGGTTTGGCTGTGGACGGTGCGCTCGCCATGGAGCGCGGGCTTGCTGGCGACGCTCACTCTGTTGCTGGGCGGCGGGCTGGCGACCCTGCTCCAACTCGGCGTGGGCGCCAGCGAATCCGGCTGGCTGCGTCATGGCGGCAGCGGCGCGGCGCTGGCGGGCGCGTTTGGCTGGGCGGCCTGGGCCGGCTGGACGTTCTGGCGCTGGCGACAACCCGATCCCTGGCTGAACGCGCGACGGGCGCGCTGGGGTCTGCGGCTGTTGGGCGGCGCGGGTCTGGCGCTGCTGGTCATGCAAGCCGTGTTCGGCGACGAGGGCGGCTGGGGCGGGTTCCAACCGTTCGAGCTGACCAAGCTGGCCCTGGTCACGGCGGCGGCCCACGCCCTGATGCTGCGGGCGCGGCTGTGGGGGCGGGACTGGAGTTTCGCCAAGCCCTCGCTCTGGTTACGCTATCTGGGGCCGGTGACGCTGTTGCTGGCGGCCAGCGGCTTCGCCCTGGCGTTCCTGCGCGATTTTTCGCCGCTGGTGCTGTTGCTGCTCGGGACGCTGGCCCTGGCCTGGGCCTATTTTCGAGTCCACCCTGAACCGGTCTGGCGTCGGAGCGGCCTGGGGATACTCCTGATCCTGATCGCGCTCCTTGCCTTGGGCGTGGCCTGGCTGCATGATCGGCCGGAGGATTTTCCGCTGGGTTTTCAAACCGATCGCATTCAGGTCTGGGCCGAGCCGGAACGGCATCCCCATTCCGGCTATCAGTTGCGGCGGGCGCTGGAAGCGATCCGCGCCGGCGGCTGGTGGGGCGAGGCCCGGGACGGGGGCGTCAACGGCCGGGCCATGGCGATTCCGGTGGTGGAGAACGATTTTACCCCGGCGTTCTTCCTCAACCGTCAGGGCGGTGCGGCGGGGCTGGGGCTGGTGAGCTTGCAGGCGATGTTCATTCTCCTGTTGCTGACGATCGCCGACCGCGCCCTGAACTGGAGCGGACGCGGCGATTACCGGCTGACGGCGCTGGGCTGGTTCGCCTATTTTACCCTGCATGGCGGTGCGGCCCTGCTCGGCGCGCACCTGCTGGTGTCCTGGGGCGCCAATCTGGGTTTTTTGCCGGTCATGGGCCAGCCGATGCCGCTGTTGTCGGCCGCCGGCAGTCATCTGACCTTGTTCGTGTTGCCGATCGTGGCGCTGGCCGTCGCGGTCGAGGAAAAAAGCCATGCCAACCCAACCTGATACGCTGCTCGCCTCCGATTACGTGGTCTGCGCCACCTTGCGCAAGATTTCGGATGTGTTCAACGTCGAGTTGTTGTGGGAACGGATCCGGGGCGGCCAGGAGGGTCTGTCGCTGATGGAAGCGCTCAAACGCCACCCGCGCGCCCCCCGCGGACGTCAGCGCAAGGAGACCCGCTACAGCCACATCGTCGTCCGGATTCCGGAGCGGGACTACGTGCGCGACGAACGGCTGGAGGACGGTCTCGGCCGCCGGACGCTGCTGCGGGAACTGCATCGCCTGCATGAACAGGAACTGGCCCGCTACCTGGCCGAGCACGCCACGATTCGCTATCAGGTGGAGGCGGATACGACGCTGCGGGCGGGCGAGGCGCAGTTCCTGTTCGGCCGGGCGATCTATCTGCCGGGCGAACAGGAAACGCCGATATTCCGGATTCAGGCCGCCGCCGAGGGCGCGGGCGACTGGCGGGACGTCGGCCCCGTTTATCCCGGCCAGCGACTGACCCTGCTCAACGGCGACCGGCGGGCCAGCAGTTTCGCGGTGACGGCCTGGCCGTTTCCCGGCGGCGAATCGGTGTTGCTGATGCTCCAGCCGGGAGCGCCGGCCCTGGTGGACATGGTGGCGGAGCCACCGGGCGGTCTGGTTCTGGTCGAGGACGACGCGGGAAGCCTCACGGCGCGCGATCGGCGCGGGCGCGGCCTGCGGTTGCGGGTGATCGTCGCCGGCGCCGACGCGGGGATCGACGGGAAACCGGCCCCGATGCGCCCCCCGCCACAACCCCGGCCCGCGCCGGGCGCGCGCGCCGACGAACCGGCGCTGACGCCGGAACCGCCGCTGGACACGGCGGACCCGACCTGTCCGCTGATCGACCCTTGGGGTCGGCGTCAGCCGAAGCTGGGGCTGCCCACCGAGGTCGCCGAAACTCCCAAGCCCAAGCCACCGACCTCGGCGTCGCTTGACCCCACGCCGGAGCGCGCGGCCCAAGCATCGACGTCCGCGTCCGTTTCGCCGCCGCCCGCGCCGCCCGCGCTGGACCAACACACCTGGATTCCCCAGCGGCCCGCCGTCCAGGTGCGAGTGCTGGGCATCGCCCTGCAACGGCTTTCGACCTACGCGGCGGCGGGCATCAGCGACTGGCGGATCGGTTTCAACCGCGCCGGCGGCCTGACCCCCAGCAGTCATCCGGACGCCGTCGCCTGGTTGCGGGTGGACAGCGCCGACCGTCTGTTCGGCGAGGTGGTGGGGCTGGAAACGCCGCTGGAGTTGCCGGGAGCCTGGCGACCGTTTCCGGAGCTGCGCCTGGACCTGCACGCCGCGCCGCAATCGATGACGGCGCATTATCTGGGCTGGGTTCGCTTGCCGACGCCGTTGAGCATGCCGGTGCCGCGCGAGCGGGCGGTCAGCTTCGGACGCGGCTCGGAAGCGGACATCGCGCCGCGACTGCTGGCCGACCCGCGCTCGCTGCGCTGGGACGGCAACCCCGCCAAGACCTCCGGGGTCAACGCCGAATACCTGGGGCTGTCACGCCGCCATCTACGTTTGCAGGCCCGCCGCGACGACTGGTGGGTGCAACTGGAAAGCCAGAACCTTTCGGTCTACCACCTGGCTCCCTCGGGCGAACTGCTGGATGTGCTCAGTCCGGGCGTCAACACCGCCGCCGCCGCCAAGCCGGGCGAATTGCTGGTGGCGGGCGGCTACGTGCTGGCGCTGGGAGCGGTGGGGTAGCCGCATTGCGGCCGGACGCCAAGACTCCTAAGATGGTTGGAGTATTCAACCAGTTGGCAACCCATCCGGAGGTATCGTGACCAGTTCCAGCCCCTACCAGCCGCCGCGCGGCGCCATCGCCCCGACAGCGCCGACGCGATACGGCGAAATTCATCCCTTTTCCCATCGGGGTCGCCTGGGGCGGGTGCGCTATATCGGCTACTCGGTTGGGCTGGGCCTGCTGATCAACCTGCTGGCGATCGGCTGGGGCGCGCTGATGGCGGTGTCCGACGACCAGGAGAAGATGGGACCGTTCGCGGTGGGCGGCTTGATCCTCCTCGCGGCGCTGGCCGTGGCGCTCTCGGTCCTGCTGGCCATCCAGCGCCTGCACGACTTCGACGCCAGCGGCTGGTGGTCGGCGTTCGCGCTGGCGCCGCTGGCGAATCTGGTGTTGTACCTGACGCTGCTGATCATGCCGGGAACCCAGGGAGCCAATCGGTTCGGCGATCCGCCGCCGCCCAACACCACCGGCGTCATCCTCCTGGCGCTGGTGGTGCCCCTGATCTTCGTCATCGGCATCGTCGCCGCCATCGCCATTCCGGCCTATCAGAACTATGCCGAAACCGCCCGCGCTGCTTCGCAAAGGATATCGGCGCAACCCCGCTAAGGCTGCCAGAGCGGGGCGGGCGGTCTGGCCAGCACTTCCGAAACCGCGAACCCCTGGAGACTGGGCAATGACCGTCAGTATCGATCTAGGCCAGGCGATTCACGCCCTGTCGGACGCGCTTGACCTGGTGGGCGTGGATCAGGTGCTGCATGGCAAGCGGGTGGGCTTCATGGCCCTGCTCTGCGGCGAGGCGCTGGGCCTCGATTCCCGGCAACGGGATGATCTATTCCATGTCGGCCTGTTGCACGACTGTGGGGTCTCGTCCACCCAGACGCATCGCCTTCTGATCCAGGAACTGGACTGGAAGGGGGTGGAATTCCATTGCGTCCAGGGCAGCGAACTGCTCGGCCGGTTTCCGCCCCTGGCGCATCTGGCGCCCATCGTTCGCTATCATCACACCCATTGGGACGTATTGAACGCACTGAACATTCCCCAACCCATCGCCCGCTGGGCCAATCTGATCTATCTGGTGGACCGGGTGGACGCGTTGGCGACATCGGATGGCAACCGCGACATTCTGCTGACTCGACATGACATTCGGGATACCATCCAGCGCCTGAAGGGGTCGTTTTTCGCGCCCGACTGGGTGGCGTTGTTTCTGGATTTGTCCGACAACGAAGCGTTCTGGCTGCGCCTGGAAGCCCGCCACCTCATCCGCTTCATTTATGAGCGCGAACGGGAGACTGGGGTTGTTCCCATCGCTTTCGCCGAACTGAAGCAGTTGGCGCTGATCTTCGCCCGCGTGGTGGATGCCAAGAGTCCGTACACCCTGGAGCATTCCCTGGGAACCGCGCGGGTGGGGCGATTCCTGGCCGAACAGGTGGGATTGCCGCCCGAGACCCGCGACAAGATCGAGGTGGCGGCCCTGCTGCACGACCTGGGCAAGCTGCGGGTACCGGACGAGATTTTGGAGAAGCCGGGTCCGCTGACCCAAATGGAACGGGCGACGATCCAGCATCACAGCTTCGAAACCTATCAGATTCTGCGCGGTATCACCGGGCTGGAGGACATCACCCTGTGGGCCGCCTATCACCACGAAAAGCTCGATGGCCGGGGCTATCCATTTCACCGGAGCGGCGGGGATCTGACCATCGAGGCGCGCATCATCGCGGTGGTCGATGTGTTTCAAGCGCTGGCCCAGCACCGACCCTACCGGCAACGACTGACCCCCGCGAGACTTCTGGACATGCTGCGCGCTTTCGCCCAGGACCGGCATCTGGACGGCGATCTGGTGGAGATCATCGGGCAGCATTTGGAAACCTGCTGGCGGCTGGCCATGGATCTGCCCGCAGCGGGACCGTTGCCCGGGACCGACGCGAACGCATGAGCACCGCGGTCGTCGCCGAAAAACCCTCGGTCGCCCGCGACCTCGCCAGGGTGCTGGGCGCCCGCCAGCGGGGCGAGGGCTGCCTGCACGGCAACGGTTACGTGGTGACCTGGGCCATCGGCCATCTGACCCGGCTGGCCGAGCCGCACGAAATCGATCCCGCCTGGAAGCGCTGGCGGCGCGAGTTGTTGCCGATGCTGCCCGAACGCTGGCCGCTGGTCGTCAGCGACCCGACCCGCGAGCAGTTCGAGGCGGTCCGCCGCATTCTCACCGACGATGCCATCGAACGGGTCGTTTGCGCCACCGACGCCGGCCGCGAGGGCGAGCTGATCTTCCGTTACCTGTACGAGGCGACCGGCTGTCGCAAGCCGTTCAGTCGGCTATGGATTTCCTCGCTGACCCCGGACGCCATCCGCCAGGGTTTCGCGCAGTTGCGCGACGGCCGCGAATTCGATCCGCTGGCGGCGGCGGCGCAAGGCCGCAGCCAGGCCGACTGGCTGGTGGGGATGAACCTGTCGCGGGCCTATACCCTGGCCTGTGGCACGGCGGGCGACGACGCGCTGTCGGTCGGACGGGTGCAAACCCCGACCCTGGCGCTGGTGGCGGAGCGGGAACTGGCGATCCGCGCCTTCGTGCCGGAGGATTACCGGGAAGTCGTGGCGACGTTCGCGCCCCTCCCCTCCCCTACCCCGCTGGCGGGAGAGGGGCCAGGGGTGAGGGTCGCGGATCA
>CALGOO010000336.1 GCA_937960715.1 uncultured Candidatus Competibacteraceae bacterium | reverse complement strand
CGCCGCGAACAACAGCGAATCGCCCGGCAGGAAGGGAGTGACCACCAACCCGGTTTCGCAGAAAATGATCAGGAACAACATGCCGTAGAGCCAACCGCCGTACTGGCTGGCCAGTTCGGCCAGGTGGCGGTCAAGATGCAGGAAGAACGAAAACAGGTCGGAGAGCAAGTCCATGGGGCCAGTTGATCGTTTCAAAGTGGCGGTTAATGGGAAAATAGCCAATAATTTCCTAGTGGGGTGGTGTGGGATTCGTCCGCGCCCTTCAATGGAAACCAGTGCCGACGCGGGCGACAATGGCGCCGGGGGCGATGGGGCGCGGGGCATGGGTCAAGTCGTCGGTCGGGTTCATGGCGTGCTCGGCGTGGCGGGTCGGAACGGTCACTATACCGGAATCCGCGCCATCCGGTCGGACCCGGGATGGGAGGTAGGCGATCCTTCGAGGCCCCGCGTCGAATCCCGATCCATACGAAATGCATCAGGAGGTCAAAATCGTGCAAATTCAACCATGGCGCCCAGCCGGGTCGATCGGCGATCGAATACGGCGCTGGCTGGCGGTGCTGGGGATGAGCGGGGGGCTGTTGGCGGTGGAGCTGGCGCAAGCCGCCTGGACGGCGGCGTCGAGACCAGATCCCCTGACCCGCCAGCCAAGCTGCCTGGTCAGCAGCGACCCGCAATCCACTCCCGACGGCTACGGCGCCACGTCGGTGTCCCTGGTTTTCGACGGCGCCAGGCTGCTGGCGGTCACCGAATCGGAGCTGGATCTCTCGTTTGCCGATTTGCAACTGGTGATCGACAAGAATCCACCGATTCGCTCCGCCCAGATCGCCCGCAACAAGATGATTCTGGTGTTCGACCGGGAGCTGCCGGATCTGGTCCGCCAGTTGCGGACCGGGCGCCAGGCGGTCGTTTATCTGCGATTCTGGCCAACCTGGCCGGCGACTGAATCGTTCGCGATCTCCTTCGGCCTGGCCGGTTTTAGCAAGGCGCACGACGCCATGAATCATCACTGCCAGCCGCCGTCCGGGTCCGGCCGGCCGACCGGTTGACCGCGATCATCACCCACCGAAGCTTGAGGAGCCCCTCCATGGGTCTGCGCACGAAATTCAATCTGGTGCTGCTGCTGGCCTTCGCGCTTGGTCTGGCGCTGGCGGCGTACCTGTCCGACCGTATCCTGAAGAACAATGCCCGCGAGGAAGTGATTCAGAATGCGCGCATCATGGTCGAAAGCGCGCTGGGCGCCCGCGCCTATACCGCCGAACAGATCAAGCCGTTGCTGACGCTGCAGATGAAACGGCAGTTCCTGCCTCAAACGGTTTCGGCCTACGCGGCGGGGCAAAGCTTCAAGGCGCTGCGCGGCAAGTTCCCCGAGTACACCTACAAGGAAGCGGCGCTCAACCCCACCAATCCCAACAACCGGGCCAGTGACTGGGAAGCGGACATCATTCGGGAGTTTCGCAACAATCCGGAGCGCAAGGAGTTGATCGTCGAGCGGGATACGCCCACCGGGCCGATGCTCAATCTGGCGCGGCCGCTAGGCGTCTACGACGAGGGTTGCCTGACCTGCCACGGCAAGATCGAGGACGCGCCCAAGACCATGACCGATATTTACGGCGCCAACAACGGCTTCGGTTGGAAACTGAAGGAGATCGTCGGCGCGCAGGTGGTCACGGTGCCGATGTCGGTGCCCTTGGAGCGGGCCCGGCAGACCTTCGCCACATTCCTGATCCTGCTGGGCGGGGTTTTCGCCTTGTTGCTGGTGTTGCTCAATATCCTGCTGCATTTCGTGGTGATCCGGCCAGTGACGCGGATGGCCGATATCGCCAACGAGGTCAGCCTGGGTAAGCCGGACGTGCCGGAATATGTCAAGCCGGGCTCGGACGAAATCGCCTCGCTGTCTCAGTCGTTCAGCCGGATGCGGCTCAGCCTGGAAAACGCCATGAAGATGCTGGGCGAGTGAGGCGGGATGAGCGCCAGCGGCGAAGTCAGCGTCACGCTGCCGCCACGCATCGGCCGTTATCGAGTGACCGGTCTGCTGGGCCGCGGCGCCATGGGCGTGGTCTATCTGGGCCACGATACCGCGATCGACCGCCCGGTCGCGATCAAGACCATTCATCGCCGTCTGTTGCAGGGCGTGGAAGGTGCCGAGTGGCTGGCGCGGTTCCACCGTGAGGTGCGGGCCGCGGGCCGCTGCCTGCATCCCAATATCGTCACGGTGTTCGAGTACGGCGAGGAAGAGAACGCGCCCTATATCGTCATGGAGTACGTGAAGGGCCGGGAACTGCGCGATTATCTGAAGGAACGCAAGCCGCTGCCGTTGACCAATGCCGTGTCGGTGATCGTCCAGGTGCTGCGGGCGCTCGGCCATGCTCATGCTTCCGGCGTGGTGCATCGCGATATCAAGCCCGGTAACATCATCTTGCTGGTGGACAACCAGGTGAAAGTGACCGATTTCGGCATCGCCCGGTTGGAGGCGGGTATCGGCCTGACTCAGGATGGGATGGCGGTGGGTACGCCCGGCTATATGGCGCCCGAGCAGTTTCGAGGTGAGGAAACCGACCGGCGCACCGATCTCTACGCCGCCGCCGTGGTGCTGTTCGAGATGTTGACCGGCGTGCGGCCCTTCGACGGGCGCAGCGCCAGCGAGATGATGTATCAGGTATTGAATGAACCGCCGCGTCAGGCCACGGTGTTGAATCCCCAGTTGCCGCCGGGGCTGGATGTGGTGTTGAACCGGGCGTTGGCCAAGGCGCCGGACGACCGGTTTCAGGATGCCAGCGCGTTCATCGCCGCTCTGGGAGGGCTGAGGTTGATGGAGCGCGAGGCGACCGATGGCGCCGCGCCGGTTCGAGTGGCGCCGGTCCAGGCGCCCGATCCACCGGCGGGCGCTCCGCCGGGTTGGGATCCGGCCCTGCTGGAACGAGCCGAGCGCTGGTTGGTCGAGATTCTGGGGCCGGTTGCGAGAGTGCTGGTACGCCGGACCGCGCTCCAGGTCGGCAGCCCGGCGGAATTGGTCCAGCAGTTGATGACGGCGATTCCCGGCGAACCGAACCGTTTGTTGTTCCAGCGGCGGATGCGGACGGTGCTCGAGGGTACCGCGGGCGGTTTGGGGACGGCGACCGGCGCCTCGGTAATGGGCAGTCAGATGAGCGGGTCGCTGGGGTCGTTCGAGCAGTTCGTGCTGGAGGCCGCCCGGCGGGATTTGGCGGTCTACCTGGGCCCCATCGCCAAGGTGCTGGTCAAACAGATCGCCGTCAAGGCCCGGACATCTCAGGAATTGTATCAGCGGTTGGCGGAGCATATTCCAACTGCCGCGGACCGAGCGGCCTTCCTCAAACGCATGCCGCCAGATACCGCCGACTGACCCCCCATGCTGTTCCCTCCTGTAAATTTTCCTGTGATGGCGAGGGTTCGAGCGTGGGCTAGACCGTAAACTCGCCGCTCAACCTATTGATCCTGCTGATGGGTGTACCCTACGCTTGCCCGAACCGCAGCTCGGATCACAGGAAAATTTACAGGAGGAGCCTTGTTAAGTTATCCACAGAAGCTGTGGATAACTTTTGGTGCTGGATCGGGGCGTGAATGGCAGGGCTTGAAAAATCGTGGGGTTGTTAACATGGACAGGCGCTGGATAAAAAATGAGCGATGCTGATGTGCTTGTGCAACATTGTCAGTTGTATTCTGCTTTATAAATGTATTTTTATAACATCATCTTAATAAATCTCACCCAACATCCACATCCCAATCCAAACGATGCCGCCGCTCAGTCTCGCAATGCCGGACATCATCCTCGGTATGCAGATACCGACTGGTGATGCCAAGCGTAGTATGGCCCAGGTTGTCACGCACATGACGCAAGTCAAGATTGGCATCAGCCATACGCGAGCCTGCCGTATGCCGTAGCCAGTGTGTCGAGGCTCGTTCCAGCCGCCTAGCCTGCTCTAGCCGATCTGGATCAGCCATACCCAACTGTCTAGCCGCGCGCGCGAATATAGCCTTGACAATTAGATGCACCGCCGCGCGGGTTAACGAACGGCGTTGGCCACCAATGGGAAGTAATAATGGCGTGAGTTCACCAAGCTGTGGCAGAGGCGGCAAGTCTTGAGATTGGCGGTAGCGAACCAGCTCCTCCAGTAGCTCGTCAGTTGCTGGCACCAGCCGGATTTTACTGCTCTTACCAACGACCTCTAGCCACCAGCATTCTCGACCGTCCGAATCGATGCGATGGAAAAAATTACCCATGACGCCACCAGTTACCTCCGAGACCCGCAGACCACACAAATACAATAGCGAGAACAGCCAGCGGACTCGATGGTAATGCGCCTGATCACGGGACGTCCTTCGTGGCAGCGACTCGATGGTGGTCTTAACCATGACCCACAAATCATTGGGGAGATAACGAGTAATATGAGGTGGGGTCAGACGAGCTCGCCGCCGCGAGAGCGCCAAAGGGTTACCGATCAGATAACCTGCGGCGACTAGCCAGGAAAACAGCGTATTCAGCACAACCATCGCCTGGCGCTGGCTAGCGGGGGAAAGCGGACCGGAGAATGGTCGCCAACGGGGGTCCTGGCGGCCAGCTCGATGATTTGTGGGTATGATCCAGCGCTCGGGTGGGTATGGGTTGGCCAGGAACCGTTGATAGTGCAGCAAGTCCTCCTGGGTGAGGGAGGAAAGTGGCTTGCCAAGTTCCACCAGAGCCCATAGCAATAACCGCTCGGCTTCCTTACGGTAGTTTTGAAAGGTCGTAGGCGTATCGGCGTAGCGGGCCAGCCAGACTCGGATGGCTTCCGGGTCGGTACGGGCAGCGATTTGTGCTCGGTTGACTATAGTGTGATTACGATTGCTACCCATACTACCGTCCAGATTGGAAGGTAGATCGAGAGGCTGGGCATTCTCCCCAAGCAGATTGGGTAGAACTGGGAGTGATCCTGATAATTGCATAAGATGAAGCTTGGTAAACATGATGGATTCCTGCTTGGGAAGATTGAGTTTCCATGGCTTCAAGATTCTTGACATTATTTCCGTAATGTCAAATTTAAATTTTTTCTCGCAGATTTATTATGAATACATATTACGTAATTTTTATTGATTCATACTCTTGGAACGGGTTGAAGTCTGTTATCTTGCTAAATACATTTAGATGATGATATAAAAATGAAAACCACCAATTGCCCTTCCTGCGGGGCCATAATCCACTTTCAATCGGCCATTTCCATCCTGACCGTTTGCGCCTACTGCAAAAGCACCCTGATCCGCCACGATTTGGCGCTGGAAAACATTGGCAAGATGGCGGAGTTGCTACCGGACGTCTCACCGATCCAGATTGGAACCGAGGGCATCTACCGCAAGAGTCGCTTCACTGTGGTCGGGCGCATCCAGTCACACTACAGCCAAGGCATCTGGAACGAATGGTATCTGTCATTCGACAACCAGCGTGGCGGCTGGCTGGGCGAAACACTAGGCAATTACGCGGTCACCTTTCCGATCCGGCCGCCGGAACCACTACCACCCTTTCCGGAATTGCGCACCGGCCAAACCGTAACCCTGAAAGGCCGCGTATTTCAGGTTGCCAACATCGAAACCGCCCGCTGCATCGCCGGCGAGGGCGAATTGCCGATCCGGGTCGGAGCCGGCTACGACGCGCCGGTCGTGGATTTGCAAGCGGCCGGCAATGCGTTCGCCACCTTGGATTACAGCGAAGATCCACCGCTGGTGTTCATCGGCGAACAAGTCCGGTTCAACGATCTCAAGCTGACCCGGCTGCGGGAAACCAGGCCAGCCGGCTGGGAGTCCGACGCCGGCATTCAGGCGCAGGCCTTCCAATGTCCCGGTTGCGGCGGTTCCCTGACCATCCGCGCCAAGGGCCACACCGAAACCCTGGCCTGCGGGACCTGCGGCTCCATCATCGACATCACGGACGAGAACTTTCGCATCCTGTCCACCTTCAAGGCCAAAACCAAACACAAGCCACCGATCCCGCTGGGAACGCGAGGCAAGCTGGAAAATATCGAATTCGACGCCATCGGTTACCTGCGGCGGTGCGTGACGGTGGAGGGCATAGATTACGAATGGAGTGAAACCCTGCTGTTTCATCGGGAACACGGATTTCGCTGGCTGGTGGAGTACGACGGCCATTGGAGCCTGGCGCATACCCTCACCGAACCGCCGTTGGTGACCGGGTATGGCGCGCGTGGCCGTGCTTCCCACCAGGGTCGGATGTATCGGCATTTCCAAACCGCCAAGGCCAGGGTCAACTACGTGCTGGGCGAATTCTATTGGCGAGTGAAAGTCGGCGAACGCTGCGAGATCCGGGACTATATCGCCCCGCCCCACCAATTGAGCCTGGAGTTCACCGACAAGGAGGCCATCTGGTCGCGGGCCGAATACATCGAGCCCGAAACGATCAAGGTCGCGTTCTCGCTGGAATCGCCGCTGCCCGCGCGCATCGGAGTCGGCGCCTGCCAACCCTCGCCTTACGAGGCCCAGCAACCCAAATTCCGGCGGTTGCGCTGGCTGTTCCTGGGCATCTTGTTGCTCGGCCAAATCGCGACCATCGCCCTGTCTTCCGACCAGCGAGTCCATCAACAAACCTTCTTCTTCGGCGCCGACACCAAGGACAAGACGCTGACCAGCGAGCCGTTCGCGTTGAGCGGACGCGATTCCAACATCGTGCTTCGCGCCGACACCAATCTCGACAACAACTGGATCTATCTGGACCTGGCGCTGATCGAGCGCGACACCGGCGCCCATTACGCCATTGGCCGCGAGATCGGCTATTACCAGGGCGTGGACGAAGGTGAACGATGGTCGGAGGGTGACGCCAGCGACGAGGCCGTGCTGTCCGAAATCCCCGCCGGCATCTACTATTTGAGTATCGAAGGCGAACTACCCCCGTCCTCACCGACCGTGACCTGCACCCTGACGATATTTCGCGACGTACCGAGTTGGAGCAACTTTTTTCTGGCGCTGCTAGGCTTGTCGATCGTACCGCTCATCTTGCGCTGGCGGGTGCGCGCCTTCGAGCGTATCCGCTGGGCGGAAAGCGATCACGGACCTTCCGGCAAGGGCGTGGCGAGCGGCCGATGACGAATCATCCACCAACCCCGGAGAACCTTGGCTCGTGCTTTACCGCGGCTATCTGATCAGCGGCATCCTGGTTCTGGCGCTGTTCGCCACCGCTCAGTACCGGGGCTGGAGTGTCTTTAGCGTCAGCGAGGCGAAAACCCCGCCGGGCGCCACGCGGGGCGTTGATCACAAATAACATGCAAGAACACGATCCCCGAACCGGGGCCGACAACGCGGCCCCCATTTACTACATCGGCGTGGGCGCCTCGGCCGGCGGACTCGAGGCGCTGGAGTCGTTCTTCACCCCGATGCCGGCCGACAGCGGCATGGCCTTCATCGTCATCCAGCATCTTTCGCCCGACTACAAGAGCATGATGGTCGAGCTGCTCTCCAAGCGCACCGCCATGCCGGTCCGGCGGGCCGAGGAGGGCATGCTGGTCGAGGCCAACTCGGTCTATCTGATCCCGCCCAAGAAGAATCTGTCGATCTTCCACGGCAAGCTGCTGTTGAGCGAATCGGATCACTCGCGCGGGCTCAATCTGCCCATCGACGTGTTCCTGCGCTCGCTGGCCGACGATCAGGGGGAGAAATCCATCGGCGTCATCCTGTCGGGCACCGGCAGCGACGGGGTGCGCGGCATCCGGGCCATCAAGGAAGCCGGCGGCATGGTGATGGTGCAGAGCGAGGAATCGGCCCGGTTCGACGGCATGCCGCGCGCCGCCGTCGCCACCGGCCTGGCCGATTTCATCTTGCCGCCCGAGGACATGCCGCCCAAGCTGCTGTCGTTCATCCACCATCCCTACGCCGCCAAGACCGACCGCCCCCAGACCCTGCTGCCCGACGAGGACGGCCTCACCCGCATCTTCGCCCTGCTGCGCGAGCGCACCCGGGTCGACTTCACCTTCTACAAGCCCAGCACCGTGGTCCGCCGCATCGAGCGGCGCATGACCGTCAACCAGATTCACGACTTGCGCGACTACGTCAAGTTCATGGAAAGCTATTCCGGCGAGGTCACCGCCCTCTACCGCGAATTGCTCATCGGCGTCACCAGCTTCTTCCGCGACCGCGAGGTGTTCGACGAACTCGAAGCCCACTGCCTGCCCCGCTTGTTTGAGCGGATGGAGGCCCGCGAGGTCCGCTTCTGGGTCGCCGGCTGCTCCACCGGCGAGGAAGCCTACTCGCTGGCCATGCTCAGCCGCGAGATCCTCGGCAATCTCGGCAAGCGCCTCGAGGTCAAGATCTTCGCCACCGACATCGACCGGGACGCCATCCTGCGCGCCAGCAGCGGCGTCTATCCCGAAAGCATCGCCGCCGATCTGCCGCCAGGATACCTGGCCAAGTATTTCCATCGCCTGGAAGATCACCACTACCAAGTGGACCGCACGCTTCGCGAGATGGTGGTGTTCGCCCAGCACAACCTGATCAAGGACCCGCCGTTCACCAACATCGAACTGGTCAGTTGCCGCAACCTGCTGATTTACCTGCAGCCGGTGTTGCAGCGCAAGGCCATGGAGCTGATGAACTTCTCGCTCAATCCGCAGGGCATCCTGTTGCTGGGCAGCAGCGAGACCACCGGCGAGCTGGCCGATCTGTTCGAGCCGCTGCACCAGAAATTCAAGCTCTACGCGTCCAAGGGCAAACG
>CALGOO010000335.1 GCA_937960715.1 uncultured Candidatus Competibacteraceae bacterium | reverse complement strand
CCCTCCTCCTTTCGACCAGACCCTCCCCCGCGATCCCGCGCGGGAGGGTCTGCCGCTTCCGTTCGGAGAATCCCCCATGTTGATTCGTATCGCTCATCATCTGGAGGAGGGTTTCATCGCGCTGCTGCTGGCGCTGATGACGCTCATCACCTTCAGCCAAGTGGTCGCCCGCTACATCTTCGAGACTGGCTTCGGCTGGGCGCTGGAATTGACCACGTACCTGTTCGCCTGGCTGGTCCTGTTCGGCGTGTCCTACGGCATCAAGGTCGGCGCCCACATCGGCATCGACATCCTGGTGCGTCAGTTCCCGCACAAGCTGCGCCGCATCGTCGGCCTGCTGGCCGTTTTGTGTTGCTGCGCCTACTGCATCATCCTGCTGGTCGGCTCGGTCGGATACGTATACAAACTTTACGCCATTGGCATCGAAGCCCAGGATTTGCCGATTCCGCGCTGGATTCCCTTCATCATGCTGCCGCTGGGTTTGATGCTGGCCCTGCTGCGGTTGTTGCAGGTGGCCTGGCGCACCGTGAGAGGCGAGCAGGAGGGCTTGCGGCTGGCCGACGAGGCGCGCGAAGCCATCGAAGCGGTCGAAACCCACGAAACGCTGCACCCGGGCAGCGGCCAGCCTCGCCAGGAGAAAGCGCCATGACCTCCCTGTTTCTGTTCACCCTGTTGTTCCTGTTTCTGCTGATGGGGGTGCCGATCGCCTTCTCCCTGGGTCTGGCCAGCATCCTGACCATCCTGTTCTTCACCAACGATTCGCTGGCCTCCATGTCGCTCAAGCTGTTCGACACCATGGAGCATTACACCCTGCTGGCGATTCCGTTTTTCATCCTGGCCTCGGCGTTTCTGACCACCGGCGGCGTCGCCCGCCGGCTGATCCGCTTCGCCATCGCCGCCGTCGGCCACCTGCGGGGCGGCCTCGCCATCGCCTCGGTGCTGGCCTGCATGTTGTTCGCGGCGGTGTCGGGTTCCTCGCCGGCCACGGTGGCCGCCATCGGCTCCATCGTGATCGGCGCCATGATCAAGTCGGGCTATCCGCAGAAGTACGCCGCCGGCATCATCTGCAACGCCGGCACCCTGGGCATCCTGATTCCGCCATCGATCGTGATGGTGGTGTACGCCGCCGCCACCGAGACCTCGGTCGGCCAGTTGTTCATGGCCGGCGTCATTCCCGGCCTCCTGCTCGGCCTGATGCTGATGCTGGCGATTTATTTCAGCGCGCACAAGTTCAAGATCCCGACCCAGCCGCGCGCCTCGTTCCGGGAACTGCTGATCGCGGCCCGCGACGCCATCTGGGGTCTGGGCTTGATCTTCGTGGTGATGGGCGGGATTTACGGCGGCATCTTCACCGCCACGGAAGCCGCCGCCGTCGCCGCGGTGTATGCCTTCATCGTCGCCCTGTTCATCCACAAGGACATGGGTTGGGGTGAAGTGCCCCATGTGTTCGCCGAGGCCGGCAAGGTCACGGTGATGCTGCTGTTCATCATCGCCAACGCCATGCTGTTCGCCCACGTCCTGACCACCGAGCGCATCCCGCAGACCATGGCGGAAACCATCGTCGGCTGGGGGCTGGCGCCCTGGCAGTTCCTGATCGTGGTCAACATCATCCTGCTGATCGCCGGCAACTTCATGGAGCCGTCGTCGATTCTGCTGATCCTGGCGCCGATCTTCTTCCCGATCGCCACTCAGCTCGGCATCGACCCGATCCACCTGGGCATCATCATGACAGTGAACATGGAAATCGGCATGATCACGCCGCCGGTGGGCCTGAACCTGTTCGTGACCGCCGGCGTGACCGGGATGCCGCTGTGGGAGGTGGTGAAGGCCGCCGTGCCGTGGCTGATGGTGATGCTGAGCTTCCTGATCATCGTCACCTACATCCCCGGCATCAGCCTGTTCCTGCCCCGGCTGCTGTTCTAAAACGGATCGGGTTCGGCCACGAAAAAGGGGCGGCCAAGCCGCCCCTTTGCGTTTATCGATCCATCGCCCGTTCAGCGGTTTTCAGCTCCAGTACCGCACCGGCCCGCTGTCGATATGCACGAAGTTGGAACGGGGATAGTAGCCCACGCCGCCCGCGCCCAGCCCACGGGCCGCCCGATAGAGATCCGACACCCGGCCGCCCGGCACTCGAATGTCGAGCGCCATGGCATGCATGTGGTAGCTCCGGCGCGCCACCCTTCGGCTGCCTTCGCACAACATCCAGTTGGTGGACGGCGACCGGTAGGCGCTGATCACGTTGACCGGCTGGCCCAGACCCAGTTGCAATTGCAGGGCGTAGAGCTGATCCAGAACGTTGGGATCAAACTGTCTGACCTGATCGTTGTGATGGTCGCGCAAGGCCCAACTGATGGTGTTGACCGCCTCGCGGATATAGCCGTCGCGCGGCGTCCAGTAAACTTGACGGACGCTCTCGCCTGTGTTGGGATTATGGAACAGGAGGTAGCGTTCGCGCAGGACCGCTGCTTTGAGCAAATCTGGCGCCAAGGCCAGCGCGCCGATGCCACCGGCCACCCACTTCAGAAACCCTCGTCGACCCACGTCAGACCGTTTCTCCTCGTGATTGGGATCATTGTTACCTGGATGCAGCGCTACGTCGGTTCGCATGTTCTGGATATCCTCCCAGTCATTTGAGTTTATTAAACTCTAGCCAAACCGAGTTTATTAAATCAAGAATCAGTTGTACCAATACCCTTTTGCCATTTAGCAACAGAAACGCCATTGCATTTTCTTGTCCAACTGTATTCGTTATCCTTATTGCAACAGAATGTTGATACT
>CALGOO010000334.1 GCA_937960715.1 uncultured Candidatus Competibacteraceae bacterium | reverse complement strand
TCGCTCTGCTGGCTGGAGGACAGCTCGATCTTGGCCTTTTCCGCCGCTTCCTTCAGCCGCTGCAAGGCCAACGGGTCATTGGTCAGATTGATGCCGCTCTCCTTCTGGAACTGGTCGATCAGGTAGTCGATGATCCGCTTGTCGAAGTCCTCGCCACCCAGGAAGGTGTCGCCGTTGGTCGACAGCACTTCGAACTGTTTTTCGCCGTCCACCTCGGCGATCTCGATGATCGAGATGTCGAAGGTGCCGCCGCCCAGGTCGTAGACCGCGATCTTGCGGTCGCCCTTGCCGTGCTTGTCCAGGCCGAAGGCCAGCGCGGCCGCGGTCGGCTCGTTGATGATGCGCTTGACCTCCAGGCCGGCGATGCGGCCGGCGTCCTTGGTGGCCTGGCGCTGGCTGTCGTTGAAGTAGGCCGGCACCGTGATCACCGCCTCGGTGATCGGGTGGCCGAGATAATCCTCGGCGGTCTTCTTCATCTTCATCAGCACCCGCGCCGAGATTTCCGGCGGGGCCATTTTCTTGCCGTGCGCCTCGACCCAAGCGTCGCCATTGTCGTTCTTGACGATCTTGTAGGGTACGAGGTCGATGTCTTTTTGCACCTCCGGCTCGCTAAAGCGCCGACCAATCAGGCGCTTGACCGCAAACAGGGTGTTGCGCGGGTTGGTGACCGCCTGGCGCTTGGCCGGCTGGCCGACGGTGATTTCACCGTCGTCGAGGAAGGCGACGACCGAAGGAGTGGTCCGGTCGCCTTCACTGTTCTCGATCACCCGGGGCTTGCCGCCCTCCATGATCGCCACGCAGGAGTTGGTGGTGCCCAGATCGATGCCGATAATCTTGCTGCTGCTCATTGGCCACGCTCTCTATACGCTAAATTCAGTTGCAAATCTTTGCCTGTCGCTGGATGTGGGGGCGGAGCGACGGGTTTTCAATGGGTTTCGCGGGATTTAGCCGGCCGGCTTGGGGATGGCCTGGGCCACCAGCACCTTGGCTGGGCGGATCAACCGGTCGTTAAGCAGATAACCCTTTTGCAGCACCTGGATGACGGTATTCGGCTCGGCCTGGTCGGTTGGCGCCATCGCCATCGCTTCGTGCTCGTTCGGATTGAACTTGGCCCCGAGCGGATGGATTTCACGGACGCCGAATTTCTCCATCGCCGCCGCCAGTTGCCGGAGCGTCAGTTCGACGCCTTCTCGCAGCCTGGCCACGTCCACGGCGTCGTTGTGGGTTGCCGCTAGTCCCAGTTCCAGGCTGTCGCGCGCCGGCAGTAGCTCGCTGAAAAATCGTTCCAGCGCGAATTTGTGGGCGTTCTGCACATCGCGCTCGGCACGTTTGCGCAGGTTTTCCATCTCGGCGTGGGCGCCCAGATACAGTTTCCAATGTTCGTCGGCCTTAGCCAGCGCTTGGTCCAGATCCTGTTGCAGCGCGTCGAATTCCTCGCGGCTGACCGGAAGGACATCCTCGGACTCGGCGGCCGGCGCGGCCGCGGGTTCCGCGAAGGGATGCGTCGATTCGGCGGTCTCCGGCTGGACGCGAAACTCCAGCGTGGGGTCTGCTTGGGTCATGATCGTTCTCCGTCACCGATAAATTTCGCGTGGGCGGACGAACGCCGCCCTGGTCGGGGAAGATTTGGGGCGCAATCGCGGAAATTCAAGCCAGCGCTGGGGCGAAACCTGGAAAGCGCGCGGGCGAATCGCGGTCGGGGATGAACGGAGGGCGAATTAGCCGCTCTCGCCCCGATGAGGCGACGGTCGCGTCTCCCAGCGCCAGGCGTGCGCGATGATGGTCGCCAGCTCGGCATGGCGCGGCTCCCAGCCCAGTTCCGCCCGCGCCCGGCGTGAATCCGCCACCAGCCGCGCCGGGTCGCCAGGCCGCCGCGCGCCGTAGCGCACCGGGATGTCGCGGCCGGTCACGGCGCGAGCGGTTTCGATCACTTCCCGCACCGAGAAACCGTTGCCGTTGCCGAGATTGTACGCCGCGCTGTCGCCACCGGCCCACAGCCGTTGCAGCGCCAGCAGATGAACTTCGCACAGGTCGGCCACATGGACATAGTCGCGGATACAGGTGCCGTCCGGCGTTTCGTAGTCGGTTCCGAACACCGTGATGTGGGACCGGTGGCCAGCGGCGGCTTGTAGGACCAATGGAATCAAGTGCGTTTCCGGCTCGTGGCGTTCGCCCAGCTCGCCGTCCGGGTCGGCGCCGGCGGCGTTGAAATAGCGCAGGCAGACCGACTTGATCCCATACGCCACGCCATAGTCTTGCAGCATCTGCTCGACCATCCACTTGCCACGTCCGTAGGGATTGATGGGATTTTTGGGATGATCCTCGTCCATCGGGATGCGAACCGGCTCGCCGAAAATCGCGGCGGTGGAGGAAAAGATGAAATTGCGCACCCGGTGCGCCACCATCGCGTCCAGCAGATACTGGGTCTTGAACACGTTGTTGAGATAATACCTGGCCGGCTCGCGCACCGATTCGCCCACCTGAATGTGGGACGCGAAATGCATCACACCATCGACGCGCGGTGTTGCGAGCAACTCGTCCAGCAAATCCCGTTCGCCCAAATCGCCCAGCACGAAGCGGCCACCCACCACCGCATCCCGATGCCCGGCGGACAGATTGTCCAGCACCGTGACCTCGAACCCGCGCCGACTCAACAACTTGACCATGTGGGAACCGATGTAGCCCGCTCCGCCGACGACCAGCACATGCATGGCGCTTCATCCTCGATCCGGCGCCGCCGATCCGCGCGCCACTAGCGGCCGCCCTGTAAGCGCAGCAAGCGATCCATCAACTGTTCGATTTCGGCCTCCAGGGCGCTGCGTTCCTGTTCGGCCCGATCGGCGTGCGCGGCCAGTTTTTCCTCCAGCGCCTGGCGGTCGCGTTGCGCCTGCTCCAGTTGCTGGCGCAGCTCCAACTCGCGCGAAGCCGACGGAGTGCCCGGGCTCGCCACCGTCTGCTCGCGCATCGCGCGCCGCTCGGCATGCAGCCGTTCCACTTGTTCCTGCAATTTTTGACGCTCCTCGTCCCAAGCCGTCTGCCGCCGCTTCAGCTCCGCCGCCGCCTCCGCCCGCACCTGTTCCATCGCCAACGCGCTGTCCCCCCCCACGGATGAGCCACCACTAGAGCGCGCCTTTTGCAACGCCAGATTGTCCTCGAGGGTATTCATCTGAATCTGTAGCGCCAGGCGCTCGCGCTCCCAGGCTTCCTGCTGCTGTTCGAACCGCTGGTTCAGCCCCGACTTGTCCTGGTTCAGCCCCTGGTACTGCTGTTCCAGGTGCGCATTCTGCAAACTCAGGGATTGGCGTTCCCGATCCCACCGCGTGCTGTCCTGGGCATAGCGATCCTGCAATGCCACCTGTTCCTGCTCCAGCCGCAAGATCGCGCCCCGCAACCGAGTCGTTTCGCGCAGGTAGGTTTGTTGTTCCTGCTCGCGCTGCGTCTCCAGGTCAGCGATCCGCTTTCCCAGTTCGGTGTGGCGTTCTCCAGCTTCAGCTAATTGATTTTCAAGATGTTTTTGTTGTTGCAGCGCAGCCTGGCGGTTTTGGTAGGCCGTGGATTGCGCATCGAGCAAATCCGCTTGCAACCCGTTGTTCTTGGACTGTATTTCCGCAAGCTCCGCCTGGGTCGCCCTGTGCTCGCGCCACAATGCCTGATAGGGCAGGAAATAAACCATAAGGCCGCCCACCACCACGCCGGCGACCAACCCGATTAATGACGACAGGATATCGATCATGTTGTTAGATCCGCTGGTACCTTATTAACCTTGGGCTTCAACCCGATTCATCGCGGGCCGTCCGTTTCTCATCGCAACCCGTAGACCAGCAGCGCCGCGCCGATACCCGCCGCCGCCGCGCCGCCCGCCGCCAGATATACCTGGCGTCGCCATTCGCGCTGGGCTTCCGCCAACAGGTTTCGCGTCACCCGCGCCGCCGCCGCCGGGCTTTCCTCGGCGTGGGCGGCGGCGCGAGCTTCCGCGACCGCCCGCAGGGCGGATTCTCGGGCCGCGGCAAGAGCGGTTTCGCGGGCCGCGCCGACCGCCGCTTCCTGGGCAGCGGCGTTTCCCTTCCGGGTGGCCTCGACAAACCGCGCGCTCAATTGTGGCACCAGTTGATCGGTGAACGCATGCAACTGAGTCTGGCAAACGCGCGTGGCGATCTCCTGGATGAATTGCTCGAGCTCCGCTCGTCCATCGCGCTGGGAGGTTTTGAGTTGTTCTTCGACCAGCGGCGGTAACCGCGCTTCAAGGACGGCTCCGACCGTCACCGCCAGGTCCGGCGTCGGCGACGGTGGCGACCAGTTCGCCAACCGGTTCTCGACGGCTTGGCCGACGATGCGTGTGACGGCCTCTTCATGACTGAACTCCAGTTCCAGTCGCAGTTTGGCGACCACGTCGTTGACCAGTGGCAACACCTGCGATTCGACCGCGTTGTAGAAAAACTGCTCGGATTTTTCGAGGACGAGCTTTTCGATCCATTCGGCCGTTATGCCTTCGCCGGCCGGCGCCGGCGCCGCGACCGGATGAAGGGCGGCGTTGAGCAGGGCGTTCATGCGCTCAAGGAGCGCGCTGAGCGCCTCCGGCGTCGCGGGCTTGCTCAGGACATCCACGGCGCCAGCCGCGTGAGCCTCGTTCCGATACGATGGCTCGTCTTTGGAAGTGTACATCGCGGCCGGAATGTCGGCGGTGGCCGGCTCGCTCCGAATTCGGCGCAACGCCGTCAGCCCGTCCATGCCGGGCATGGTGTGATCCATGAAGATCACATCCGGTTTCCGGTCGCGCAAATAGGCCAGCGCCTCTTCGGCGGAATCCGCCGTGTCCACGGTCATGCCGAGATTTTGCAAAATCTTGCGCAGCATCAGCCGCGCGGATTTGGAGTCATCCACCACAAGAACATGTCGGATTGGCATAAACCCCCCTGGCTTTCCATATGAATTAGCAGGATTTCCACGTTGGAAGCACGATGATTTTGGTCAGTGTCCGTCACGAGGACCGCGAACGCAACGACCTTGCGGTGGCGATAACCCATCACCATGGCGCGATAACCCGTGATAGGGCGACAATGATAATACGAGAAACACCCTCAACAACAAAGAGACGATCCAGCCAATTTCGCGTCGTCGCCGCGGGGTCGACGCCTATCGACGACAACGCCCGGTCGCTGTTTCCGGGGGTGACCGGGCGAAACGAATCACCTGAAGCATAGCAAGCCTTCCCCACGAAGGAGATGGGGAACCATGAAGCGCGCCGCGCGATCGTGGGGCGGGTGACCGACAGTTTGGAGGTCGAAGCCCCATATCGCCCCCGCGCCCCATCCCGGCGCGCTAGGCCCGTCGCCGCAACAATACGTAAATCGCCCCGGTTCCGCCGTCCACCGGTCGGGCCGAACAGAACGCCAGCACTTCGTCGCGCTGGCGCAGCCAGTGGTTGAGCTTCTGTTTCAACACCGGCCCCCGATGGCGGGAGCCGTTGCCCTTGCCGTGGATGATGCGCACGCAGCCCAGGCTGTCGCGGCGGGCGCGACGCAGAAACGCCCCCAGTGCCTCCTGGGCCGTCGTCACCGTCATCCCGTGGAGATCGAGCGCCGCGCCAACCTGAAACTGACCGCGCCGCAGCTTGCGCAGCACCGTCTGCCGCACCCCCTCCTGGCGGTAGTACAATTCCTCGCCGGTATCCAGCTCCGCCGGCTCGAAACAGTTCGACATCGCATCGGCCAGCGCCTGCCGCTCGTCGGCCTCGGTAAAGCGGGGAATCGGCGCGGGATGCAGACGAACTGGCTCGATCCGGTCGCAACGCAGCGGCTCGACCGGACCGACGGCTCGCCGAAACAGAATCCGGTCTTGTGGGTCAAGGAGGAACGGCTTGATCATGGGCGCCTCGGCGGGAACACGGGGAAGTTCGACCAGGACGGCGAACGACGGTCATTTTAATGTCAGCGCCGCCGGATACCCTACGGATACCGCCCTATCGGCCGCGCGGGAGGAAATCCAAATCATGCGCATTCTGGTCAGCAACGACGACGGTTATCAGGCGCCTGGCCTGCTGCGGCTGGTTGCCGCCCTGAGCGAATTGGCGGAGATCACGGTGGTGGCTCCCGACCGCGACCGCAGCGGCGCCAGCAACTCGCTCAGCCTCAAGAACCCGCTGTACGTCACCCAGCACGACAACGGTTTCCACAGTGTCGAGGGCACCCCCACCGACTGCGTTCACCTCGCCATCACCGGTTTGCTGGAGCAAGAACCGGACATGGTGGTGTCGGGTATCAACAACGGCGCCAATCTGGGCGACGACGTACTGTATTCCGGCACGGTGGCGGCGGCGATGGAAGGCCGCTTTCTGGGTTTTCCCGCCATCGCGGTGTCCCAGGCCGCGCTCCGCCCAGCGCATTTCGACACCGCGGCCCGCGTCGCCGTCTGGCTGGTGCGGCGACTGCGCGAACGGCCGCTGCCGCCGGACACCATCCTCAACGTCAATGTCCCCGATCTGCCCTGGGAACGGCTCGCCGGGTTTCGAGCCACGCGCCTCGGCCATCGCCATAAATCCGAACCCGTCATCAAAAGCATCGATCCGCGCGGCCGACCGATTTACTGGGTGGGGCCGCCCGGCCCCGAGCAGGACGCCGGCCCTGGCACCGACTTTCAGGCCGTGCAAGCGGGTCAAGTGTCGATCACGCCGCTGCAGGTGGACTTGACGCGCCATGGCGCGCTCGGTTCCCTGACGGAATGGCTGAGCGCCGGGCGGCCTTGGCAGTCCGGCTAGGATGGTTTTTTGTTGTACCGAATAGGCATTTCGTCAGTAGACGAAGGGTATGAAAAAAGTTTATCATCATCAAACGCTTGGAATACGCGCCAAGGAGCAGGCGATTCCGCGGTTCCAGCGTCGGCGCCAGCGAGGGGCGGAGCTTCCGCCAGTCCCCCCGACACGAGCGCCGCTTTCCGACCCAAAAATAAAAGACGCGGCCGACATTGGCCCAAGCGTCGACCCAGAGAACCTACCAAGCGAAGCCCATGAGGAGGTCATCAATGTCCCGACGGATTGCCGTCTGTCTGGAGATGGTGGTATGTGAAGACGAATTGCGCATGGACGACCCTCTGCTGGATGACGACAAGCAAGAGGATGCCGAAGACGAAGCGGTCGCGGAGGAAATCCTGGAGCCAGGAGAACCCCCGTGGTCGGCGCCGCTGGCGACCGGCCGGGAATTCACCCTGGAGGAATTGGACGCCACCCGCATGTACCTGAGCGAGATTGGCTTTTCTCCGCTGCTGAGCGCCCGGGAAGAGGTCTACTACGCGCGGCGGACTCTGCAGGGCGACGCCGACGCTCGCAACCGCATGATCGAGAGTAATCTTCGTCTGGTGGTGAAGATCGCCCGCCGCTACATGAATCGGGGCCTGAACCTGCTTGATCTGATCGAGGAAGGCAATCTGGGGTTGATTCATGCGGTCGAGAAATTCGACCCGGAGCGCGGCTTCCGGTTTTCGACCTACGCGACCTGGTGGATTCGCCAGACCATCGAGCGGGCGCTGATGAATCAGACCCGCATCATCCGGTTGCCGATCCATATCATCAAGGAAATCAACGGGTATCTGCGAACCGCCCGGCAACTGGCGCAGACGCTGGACCACGAGCCCACCGCCGAGGACATCGCCCAGGCGATGGGCAAGTCGGTGGCCGAGGTGAAGCGGATGCTGCAACTCAACGAGCGGGTGGCCTCGGTGGATACGCCGATCGGCAAGGACGAGGATCGGTCGCTCCTCGACGCCATTCCCGACGACAACCCCGACCCGTCGCAATGGTTGCAGGATGCCGACCTGAACGAAAAACTGGAGCTGTGGCTTGGCCAACTGCACGACAAGCAGCGCATCGTGGTGGAGCGGCGGTTTGGCCTGGGCGGCCAGGACAAGGCCACGCTGGAACAGGTGGGCAACGAGATCGGCGTGACCCGCGAGCGGGTGCGCCAGATTCAGATCGACGCCCTGCGCCGGCTGCGCAAGATTCTGGAAAACGAAGGCTTTTCCCGGGATTTCCTGTAGCGATCCACTCCAGCTCTCCCTCCCCCGCCGAGGGAGAGGTTGGAGGTGGGGCGTTAGTCCGCCAGCAACAACGCCGCCGCGACTCGACGGCCTTCCAGCATGACGATATTGTAGGTGCGGCAGGCGGCGGCCGTATCCATGATTTCCACCCCCACACCCCGCTCCAGCAAGGACCGAGTCAGGGATGGGTGGGGAAACCGCTGGCGGCGGCCGGTGCCCAGCAGCACGATTTCCAGCTCCAATTCCGCGATCGCCTCAAAATGCGGTTCCGCCAGATCGCCGAAGGTCCGCGGCGCCCAGTCGCTCACCAACCGTTCGGGCGTGACGATCACGCTGCGACGAAATTCCTGCTGGTTGACCCGAACCCAGTCCGGGCCATAGCCGGTGATGGAGTAACGGTTCAGGTCGCTCTCAAGGCTGAAACGCATGGCAATCCCTCGAAATGAACGGCGGCGCGTGGAACGGATTCATCCAGTATGATGTCCCCCTTCAGAGTCAACAACGTCCGCGATGTTCCGAACGAGCGTGGGTCGCGTGCCTTGTTGCCCCCGCCACGCCGTCACGACCGGGAGAATGCGCGATGATCGAAGCCGCCCCTCACACGATTCACGCCCTGGAACTGGGGCGCATGGCCAACTTCGTTTATGTCATCCACGATCGCGCCACCGACCGCGCGGCGGTGGTGGACCCGGCCTGGGACGTGCCCGCCATCCTGGCGCTGGTCGAACGGCAGGGATTGCGCATCACCGACATCCTGCTCACCCACAGCCATTTCGACCACATCAACGGGGTCGAGGCGTTGCTGAACGCCAGCGACGCGCGGTTGCGCCTGCTACGAGCCGAGGCCGCGTTCTGGGATCGTTATCCCGACCTGCCGACCCTACACGACGGCGGCGACCGCATCCGTCTGGGCGAGACCGAAATCGAAGTGCTGCACACCCCCGGCCACACGCCAGGCTCGGCCTGCTACCGGGTGGGCGATCAGGTGCTCACCGGCGACACCTTGTTCGTGTTTGGTTGCGGGCGCTGCGACCTGCGCGGCGGCGATCCGGAGCAGATGTACCACAGCCTGCGCCGGCTGGGCGAGCGACTGCCGGGCGGCACGATCATCCGCCCCGGCCACAACTACGGCGTCACCCCCACCTCGACCATGGTCGAACAACTCGCTGGCAACCCATTCCTGCATTTCGACGACTGTCCCGGCTTCGTCGAATATCGGATGCACTTACACGATCGGGAGGAGCCGTACCGGCCCGAGCCGCGCCCGCACCGCCATCGGCATTGAGTCGCCCGGAACCGCCGCGAATGACCCCGCCCGTTTCCCAGGACCGCACTGGTCGCGAGTCGAGCATGATCGTCAATTGCACGGGTTACGCCGACGGCCGCAAGCTGCCTCCGATGACGCTGGAAGATGCGCCAACGCTGCGCGACCGGCCGGACGCCTTCGTCTGGCTGGGTCTGCGCGAGCCGGACGAGGATCTGATGGCGCGGGTGCGGGAATTGTTCGACTTGCACGAACTGGCCGCCGAGGATGCCCATCACGCCCATCAGCGGCCCAAGGTGGAGCTGTACGGCGATTGTCTGTTCGTGGCGCTGCGCACGGCGCGGTCGCGCGACGGCAAGGTCATTTTCGGCGAAACCCATCTGTTCGTCGGGCCGCGCTATCTGGTAACGGTGCGGCATGGCGCCTCGCCGCCCTACGCGGCGGTGCGCGCCCGCTGCGAGAGCAACCCGCGCCTGCTGCGCAAGGGGCCGGGGTTCGTACTGTACGCCATCCTCGATTTCGTGGTGGACAACTATTTTCCGATTCTCCACAGTCTGGAAGACGCGGTGGAAGAACTGGAGGAACGATTCTTCAAGGGTGATTTCAACCAGGGCGACCTGGGTCGGCTGTATCAGCTCAAGCGCGAGCTGGTGGAATTGCGCCGCATTACCGCGCCGTTGGCCGAGGTTTGCAATTATCTGCTGACCGACGTGTTCACCGACCACGTTCCCGACGACATCCGACCCTATTTTCGCGATGTTTACGATCACGCGCTGCGCGTCAACGAAGCGGTGGACGTCATCCGGGAAACGCTGGCGCTCGCCCTGCAAATCAGCCTGTCGCTGGGCGCGGCCCGCCAGAACGAGGCGACCAA
>CALGOO010000333.1 GCA_937960715.1 uncultured Candidatus Competibacteraceae bacterium | reverse complement strand
ACGCCGGGCACCGTCGCCATCGCCGCGCGCACCGCCTCCGCCTTCGCCCGCAGCGTCGCCAGATCGTCGCCGAACACCTTGACGGCGATTTGGGCGTTGACGCCGGACAGCAGATGATCCAACCGGTGCGAGATGGGCTGGCCGACGTTGACGACCATGCCGGGAAAGCGGCCCAGCCGCTCGCGGATCTCGGCGAGCACCGCCGGTTGCGGCCGACCGCCGGGCTTGAAGTCGACTTCCAATTCCGACGAGTGCACCCCTTCAGCGTGCTCGTCCAATTCCGCGCGGCCGGTGCGACGGCTGACCAGCGCCACTTCGTCGATGGCCAGCAATTCCTTCTCGGCCAGCGCGCCGATACGGTTGCTTTCCGACAGCGAAGTGCCCGGCGCGGCGATCAGGGTGACGGTGATGGTGCCTTCGTTGAACGGCGGAAGAAACTCGCGGCCCAGTTGCGTCACCGCCACGAGGGCGACCAGCGCCAGCCCGTAAAACGCGCCCATGACCAGGGTGGGATGGCGGAGGGTGAAATCGAGTTGCACCCGGTCGATGGCCTTGAGCCGACGCACGATCCACGAATCGCCCGCCTCACCGCCGTGGAAGACCAGGCCCCGCGCTTCGAGCCGGGCGCGGATGTCGTCGAAATAGCGACTCAGCAGCACCGCCGCCAGGGCCGGGGTCACGGTCAGGGAGACGACCAGCGAGGCGAGCACCGACACGATGTAGGCGATGCCCATCGGCGCGAAGATGCGCCCCTCGATGCCGCTCAGTTGGAACAGCGGGATGAAGACGATCACCATCAGGATCGTCGCGTAGACCAGGGTGGAACGGACTTCGTTCGAGGCGTCGTAGATGACGCGCAGAGGGTTGAGCCGCTGTTCGACTGGGCGAGCCGCGTTCTCGCGCAAGCGGCGAAAGACGTTTTCGATGTCGATGATCGAATCGTCCACCAGTTCGCCGATGGCGATGGCCAAACCGCCCAGGGTCATGGTGTTGATGCCGATGCCGGCGAATTTGAAGACGATGAAGGTGACGATGAACGAGAGCGGAATCGCGACCAGCGAAATGAGCGTGGTCCGGGCATTGAGCAGGAACAGGACGAGCACGAGGGTGACGAGGATGGCGGCGTCGCGCATGACCTCGATCACGTTGTGGATGCTGGCCTCGATGAAATGCTGCTGGCGGAACACGTCATCGTCCAGTTCCACGCCCGGCGGCAGAGCGGCGCGAATCTCGGCCATGGCTTTCTCGATGGTCCGGGTCAGCGCCACCGTATCCTGCCCCGGCTGCTTCGACACCATGACGATGACGGCGGGTTCCGCGTCGATGGAGGCGTCGCCGCGCTTGACCTGGATGCCTTCCAGCACCCGCGCCACGTTGCCCACGGTGATGGGCGTGCCGCCGCGCGTCGTCACCACGGCGTCGGCGAATTCCGCGACGTTCCGAACCCGCCCGAGGTTGCGGACCAGGTATTCCTGGCTTTGCTTCTCGATGAAGCCACCGGTGCTGTTTTCGTTGGCGTTGGCGACGGCGCGCTCGACCTCTTCCAGGGTCAGGTCGTAGGCGCGAAGCTTCTCCACATCGACCTGCACCTGATACTGCATCCGGCCACCGCCGATGGGGATGGCGTTGGCCACGCCGGGAATCGATAGCAGGCGCGGGCGCACCGTCCAGTCGGCCAGCAGGCGCAGTTGCACCGGCGGGATCGTCTGGCTTTTGAGGCCGATGAGCATGATTTCGCCCATGATCGACGAAATCGGTCCCATTTGCGGTTCGATGCCGGCGGGCAGGCGGTCGCGGGTGGCGGCGAGCTTCTCGCCGACCAGTTGTCGCGCCAGATAAATATCCTTGCCCCAGTCGAATTCCACGAAGACGATGGACAGGCCGACGGCGGACACCGACCGGACTCGCTGCACGCCGGTGGAGCCATTCAGGGCGGTCTCGATGGGAAAGGTAACCAGGGTTTCCACTTCCTCGGGCGCCAAGCCTTCGGCCTCGGTCAGCACCGTCACTTGCGGCCGATTAAGGTCGGGCAGCACATCTACTGGCAGCTTCGCCATCTCGTGGAGACCAAAGAGCGTGAGCGCGAACGCCGCCGCCAGCACGAAGAGGCGATTCTCGATCGAGAAACGGATGAGTTGCTTGAGCATGACCTTGCGCTTCCCAGCCTCTCGTAAGCGGGGCGACGGGATCGGTGAGTGAACGGGCTGGACGGGGCGGCCGCTTCGGCGCGTCAGCGGCTCGGTTTCCCCGCGACCTGTTGCCGGATGCCGGCGATCTCGGTCTTGAACCGGGCGAGGACGGCGCGGGTCTGGGTGGCGTCGCCGGCGTCGCCGAACTTGTCGAGCAGACCCGCCTGCTGGCGGACGCGGCCGATGGCGGCATCGAGTGCCTTGGCGTCCGCTGGATCGAGGCCAGCGACTTTCCCCGGCAGCGCGGCGAGCAGATCGCGGGCGGCAAAGGCTTCGTTATGCACCTTGGCCAGCTTGCCGGTGGCGATGGCCTGGTCGATGGCCGCGACCCGCTGATCGACGGCGGCCAGGAGCGCATCGACGGTCGCCGGGATAGCGACCGACTCATCATGCCCGTGATGTTGCTCGTGACCGGTGGCGGACGCGGTCTTGTCCGGCATGGCGGACGCTACCTCGATCCCGAACGGCGCGAACACCGATTTCCCGTCGATCCGTACCTGGGCGAACAATTTCTGGTAGCCGGCCGTGGCGAAGTCGATGTCGAACTCCAGGGTCGGTCCGTCGCGCTCCTGGGTCGTCGTGGGTTCCTTACCCTGCGGATGGATGTGGGCGATCACGGAGCGATCCGCGTTGAAACCCACCAGGTGCGCGAACGCGCCCATGATCGGTTCCAGCTTGGCGAACGGTTTTCCGTCCGGGCCGGTCACGGTCAACCAAGCCTTGTGGGGATGACCGGCGGCGGGCGGATCTTCCGCGAATTTCAAATCGAACCGGTAACCCGCCACGGTCGTGGTCCGATTGACAGCTTTATCGACCGCCGTCGGCGTACCCGCCACCGTGAAGCGGGTCACGGCGTATTCCTGCTGGTTGGTGGCGACCGGCAGCAGATCGGCGAAGACTTTGTATTCACCCGCTTTACCGGGGGTGAGGGGGAAGATGTAGGTTCCCGGCGTCGGCCCAGGCTTCGGATGCTCGTGGTGGTAGTCACTCAAGCTCGGATCGACGATGAGCAAATGAACTTTCTCGGTATGCGCCACTTGCAGATCGGCCAGGGTGATTGGCTTGCCGTCCTTGGCGACGAGCGACAGTGTAAACGTTGCCGGTTCGCCGACTTTCAATCCGCTGGCCGGCGCGATGGAAACGCCGATGGTGGTCGGGCTGACCGCGCCGTGCGCGCCGTGGTCATGGCTTTCGGCGGCACCCGATGGGGCGTTGGCGACGGCGGCCAGCCAGGCCAAGGCGAGCAGGGAGGCGGTGGAACGTCGGAATTTCATGGGAATCTCCTGGAAGGTAAAGTCGAGCGCATCGGTTGGAGGGAGTTGAAGGGTTGCCGATCGACAGGGTTCGACGGGTCAACGGACCGACGAGTCGCTCGCCACCGGCAAGGGCTTGGACAGGCGGACCTGATAGGTTCCCTGGACGACGACGCGGTCGTCGGGTTTGAGCGTTCCGTCGTCGGCCAGCAGCAGACGGTCGCTCAACCGTTCCAGAATCCGCACCGGACGCGCGGTGAACCGCTCGCCGCCGGTTTTCACATAGACTACGGGCTGACCGTCCAGGTCGACCAGCGCCGATTTGGGCACCGCGATTCCCGATATCTCGGCCCCGGTTTCGATGTAGACGCGCCCGAACATCCCGCCGAAGAGGCGGCCCGCGGCGTTGGGCACGGCGAAGAGCACCGGCAAGGCGCGCGTCCGTTCGTCGACGACGGCCCCGCGCGAGACGAGGCGGGCGGGGAACGACTCGCCGGGAAACGCTTCCACGGTGAAGAACGCCCGCTGGGCGGCCAGGATCGCGGCGACGTCGGTCTCGAAGACGCTGGCCTCGACCAGCAGCTCGGTCGTGTCGACAATCTGGAATAAGGGCTTGTCGCGGCTGACGTTTTCACCGAGGGTGACGTGCGTTCGCGCGATCGTGCCGTCGAGCGGCGCCCGAATGATTCGGCGTTTCTGGGCGAGAATCCCCGTGGTCGAGGCGGAATCGAGCAGCGCCACCTGCTCGACAAAGCCGTCGCGCCTGGCCCTGGCCACCTCCAGGGCGTTGCGAGCGGCGGTGATGTCCTTGTCCGTGGCCACGCCCGCCAGCTTGGTCAGGCGGTCATGCTCGCGCTGGGCGAGCGCCAAACTCGCCTCGGCCTGCCGCAAATCGCTGGCGGCGCGGGCGCGCTCGGTCGCAATCGTCACGAGGTCAGGGGCCGCGATGGATTCCTCGACGATGGCGATGACTTGGTCCCGCTTCACCCGCTCGCCGAGGGCGGGAATCTTGTAGTCACCGGCGGCGATCAGGCGACCTTCCTGTGGCGCCGTCACGATGGCCTCGCGTTCGGAACGGATGAGGGTGCGGCCCAGGACCCGGAGCGTGCGGGGAACGGTTTCCAACCGCGCGCGGGTCGTCTCGATCCGGGCCAGCAATTGCGTCTCGATGGGGACGTGGAGAGGGGTGGTGAGCAAGGCGGGCGGGGCGGTCGCCAAACCGGCGCCGGAATGGTCCTCGCCCTCGTGGGCTTGAGCGAGCGGCGCGGCGACCGCCAAGGCCGAGGCGACCAGCAGGCCGAGCGGGTTTCGAGTCATGTGGCGACTCCTTTGCGAGCGGTCATGCGGCCCACCACGAAGGCGGCGATCAGCAGCGGAACTCCGACTGCGGCCAGGACCGCCGGTCGGAGAGATGCCGTTCCGTCGCGGCGGAGGGAGGGGTCACCGACGGCGGGGTTGGACTTGGGCGGGCTGGCCTGGAATCCAGTTAGGCCGATCAGGTCCGTGTCACCGCCCGCCGTTACGTCGAACAGCCACGACATCGGCGCGGCGGTCGTGGGGGTGACGGTGGCGCTGCTGTACGCGCCAACCGGCCCGCCGGGTTTCGGCGCGAACGCCACGCTCGTGCTTCGGTCGCCCTCGGAAAGGCTCGCGCTGACGGTGGCGTCGGCAACCGGGCGATTGGTTTCCAGCGAGACCAGGTAGAGCGTCACCGCCACCGGGTCCCCCGGCGCGAAAGGGCGGTGCTTCAGGACGGCTTCGAACAGCGCGCCGCCGCCGCTCATCGTCAGAAAAGTCTCGCCCGGAATGGCAATCTCGACGGAGCCGGCCGCGCCATGGTCCTCGCCTTCGTGAGCCAGTACCGGGAAGAGCGGCGCGGTGCCGAAGACGAACAGCATCGCGGCGAGCCAGGGGGCCGCGCGGTGGGTCGGATGTCGATTCATGGCTACGTCTCGGGTCGAGGAGCGAGGATTTTGGGATGCGCCTCCCTATTCATGACAAGCGGATGGGCGAACCTTTGGAAACCACCCAGAACGCACGGTGGGGCGCATCCCGTTCCTTGGACAGGACGGGCGATGAAACGGTCAACCGCGTCCCGCCAGCGCTTGCAGCACCGGGTCTTCCGCTTCGATGGCGGCCAGCAGTTCGCGGCTCCAATCGTCGGCCAGCACCAGCCGCTCGTAATCGAACGCCTGTTGCAGCGGATGATTGAGAATCAGCCAGTCGCCCTCATCCCCACCGGGCAGCACCCCGGCGAAGTGAAAGCCCAGTCGTTCCCACTCGGAAGCGAAATCCGACAAGGCCGGATCGCTCAGGTTCAGATACAGCAACACGCATTCCATGCCTTGGCGGCGGAGTTCCAGCAACTGCCCGGCCACGACGCGCGCCGCGTCCTGGCCTGACTGATGCAGGGTGAGGATCGCGGTTCCAAGATGGGCCTTGGCGGTGGTTTCCCAGCGGCTGGTCGCGGCGGCGGGGGCCTGGCCCGGCGCGAACGAGACCGGGCGGTCAAGTCGACCGTAAATCCGGGTCAGCAGGTTCTGGTAGCGCAACGGTGGATAAAGGGTTCGGGCCGGCGCGGGTTGCAGGGCGCGATACGCCAGCACGCAACTTTCCCGTTGCCGCAGTCGGTCGGCGATGCCATGAAACGACAGACTGGCCGGCGCCAGCCCCAGCAACAGGCCGCAGGGGCGGAAATCCAGCCGGGCGCAAAGGTGCTGGCTGAAGGGATGCGAGGTGACCGCGTTGGCGTTGACGCCGTGCCAACCCTGCCGCGCCGCCCAGTCCAGCAGCCATGCGCTCAACTGGTGGGCGACGCCGCCGCTTCGGTAACGAGGCGAGACGGCGGCGACGCCCAGTTCGCCCGTGCGCGCCGTGGGGTCGGAGCGAATCAGGGCGGCGTGACCGAGCACCTCGCCGTCCGCCGCGACCGCCACCGCCGAGATCAGTTCGCCGCTGGCGTTCATCGCCGCCAGCCGGTCCGGGTAGTAAACGAAGTCGTAGACGTAGGAATAGCCGTAGCAGGCATGGATGCAGCGGGAGACCGCCAGGGCGTCGTCGGCTTGCAGGCGGCGAATGGCGAAGGCCGGAGTCGCCGCCGGCGCGGCGGGCGCGACGGGCGGCGGCTCCGCGCCCACCCGCGGCGTGGCTAGATACTTGACCAGTTGCCACTCCTGGCCTCCCTTGCCCAGATTGCGCCAGCAGGCTTCGTCGAACGCACGCCGCATCAGGTAGGCGCTCAGGCCGTCCAGATGGGCTTCCGGCTGGCTCGGGTCGTACTCGGGCCAGCGGGAGCAGTCCAGCGGCGACCCGTGGTGGCGCAGGCGCAGGATCAGCCGGGTGGCCTCCGGTTCGCACGCCAGTTCCAGGGTGGCGGTTTCGTCGTCGGCCAGCCCGATGAACTGGGCGACCGCTTCCTCGGTCCCCAATTCGATGGCGCGGCAGGCGGACGGGTCGAAACCGCTTTCCTGGGCGACGACGCGGGCGTGAGCGCGGACCAGCGGAATGAAACGCGGTCGCGCCGGGACGATCAGTCGGCTGAGGTCGGCCGTTGTCATGGCTTAACCCGCCATCCGCTGGTCGACGATGGGTTTGAGCTTGCCGGTGCGCGGGTTGATTTCCAGTAGACGGGCATCGGTCCACTCGAACCGCGGCGGATGAATCGCACCGCGCCGGTGCTCCTCGCGCAGCATGGGCCGGGCGGCGTACAAAGCTTCGATCAGCCGTTCGCTCCAGGTGGTTTGCGCCTCGGCGGGCGGGGACGCGGCGACCCGCACGGTCAATTCGTCCCGCTGGTCATAATGGCGGATCAGCAACTGAAAACCGCTGGCGTTCAATTCGGTCTGATAAGGCGCCAGCACGGCGTGTACGTCCTCGTAGTACAGCGACACCACCCCGACGCGCGCCCCTTCCTCGGAACGGCCCAGCAGGCGGAACTTGCGGTCGGCCATTCCCGCCGGTTCGACCCATTCCGCTCGGTCGCCGGCCGGATAGCGAATGATCGGCATCAGCAGCCGGGTCAGATTGGTGATCAGGACCTTGCCAGGTTGGCCTGGTTCGGTGATCGGCCGGCCATTGCCCTCGTCGACGATTTCCAGCAGGGTCGCCGCGCCAAACACCCGATGTTCGTTCCAGCCGCAATCGGGACTGGCGTAACCGAGCAGACCGGCATCGACGCTGGCGTAGCCGATGGAGGCGATGCCGACGTTGGGAAACACCCGCCGCAGCGTGACCGCCTGATCGGGGTAAAGGGTTTCACCGCCGAACAGGATGCGTCGCACCGAGGGCAGCGTTACATCTTCGCGCGCCAGCGTGGCGGCCAGGCCCAGCAAGGTGGTCGGCACGCCGGCCAGGGTTTCCACCGCGAAATGGGCGACGGTGTGCCGCAACATGTCGGCGTCCACCCGCCCGGCCAACGGGAAATGCACGACCGGCACGCCGGAACGCTCCAGGGAATGCGTGATGAACAGGAACGAGGCGTACAGGTCGCCGGCGTAGAACAGATTGGCCAGCCGCTCGCCAGGGCGCAGGCCACCCGCCGCCATGCCCCGCCCGAACCCTTCGCACAGGGTGTCCCATTCGCTGGCGCGGAAAATGGAGAATTTGGGCTTGCCGGTGGTGCCGCCGCTCTTGAACGCCGTGCCATCGGTCATCCGACCGGTCAGCACCGCGCCGGTTTCCGCCGCTTCCCAGAAGGTCTTGCTGTCCACCGGCGGCAAATCGGTCAGCGTCCAGCCGCTCTCCGGCAAACCGGCATGGAGCGCGCGGTAGTAGGGCGACCGGGACCGCGCCAGGGCGACGATGGTTTCGAGTTCGTAGGCGATCATGACGGGCGCTCCTGGCGCAGATCGACGACATGCTGGAGTTTGCCGCTGGTCGGGGTCGTCGCGAATTGCGCCAGCGGCGACCGTTCCACGCTGAATTCGGTCAGGCCGCGCTCCACCACGAACTCGCGCAGGTCGTGGTAATGAGCCAGCACCAACTCGCGGGCCTGGCTGGCCTCCAGGGCGGTCCGGTCGGACAGGCGCAACGTGATGCGCGACCGGCCCTCGCCCTGGGTCAGCACGATCTGGATTTCGCCGTCGTAGCCGGCCTGCTCGGCCAGGATAGCGGCGAACGTCGCGTAGCTGAAGAAATAGGGCGCGCGGAAAATATCGCCGTGGCGACCCAGCAGCTCGAAGCGGGGCGCGCGGCGGCCGCAGGGACAGGGGCTGGCCACCCAGCGGCCCAGATCGCCGGTTTCGTAGCGGCGGATTGCCTGGGCGGTCCGCGCCAGCGGCGTGACCACCAGCCGCCCCACTTCGTCCGCCGCGACCGGACGGTCGGTGTCGAGGGCCAGAATCTCCAGGTGCTGAGTGCTCAGCAGGTGATGGACGCCGCCCGCGCAATGTGGGCACTGGTAGCCCATCGGTCCGGCGTCGTTGCTGCCATAGGCGGCGGAGCGGATGATGGCCACGCCAAATTCCCGATGCAGCCGCGCCCGTTCGACGGGTGGAAAATGTTCGCCGCCGTAGAAGATCTTGCGCACCCCGCCATGGTGCCGCAGCCGTTCGCCCTGTTCGTGGAACAGCTTCACCAGGTAGAACGGCATACCCAGCAGGGTATCGACCTGGAAGCGTTCGATGATGGCCGCTACCTCGGCCAGATCGTCGATGGCGGTCATCGGCAGTTGCACGGCTTGCAAATGCTCCAGGGCGCTCCAAAAGCTGATGAAGCCGCCGTACAGGTGACCGGCAAAAAACAGGTTCATGCAGCGGTCGTGGACCGGATCGAGACCGGCGGCGTACAGCCCATCGCCGGCGGCACGCATTTGCCGGGCATAGTCGGCGTGGCTGAACACCGACACCTTGGGATCGCCGGAACTACCGCCGCTCTTGAAGTAAAGCTGGGCGGCGGCGGCATCGGTCGGCAACGCCAGGAACCCGGCCTTGTCCATCACCGGCGCGGCGGCGGCGTCCGCCGGCAGGGGCGGCGGCGCTTCCAGTTCGGCGAAACTGGTGATGCCCTGAAGATTGGCCGGCAGTTCCAGCGCAACACGCCGGGCGTAGCGTTGCAGGCTGTAGACTCCGTCGTGGGGGCCGCCGAAGTAGCCGCCGACCTGTTCGCCGGGCCGGACGATGCGGGTGACGCCCGCGGCCAGCAGGGCGCGGCTCAGTTCGGCCAGCCGCTCCAGCGGACAGGCCAGCCCGGCGGTTTGCAACCAGGCTCGCAGCGGCCGCAGGGTCGCGACGATGGCGGTCATCGGCAGCGGCTTGATCCAGAGGGTGCGGAACAGCGGCGAGGCGCGCAGACCGGGTTTCGGCTCGACCAGCAAGCGCCAGCTCCGATCCGGCGCCTCGATGACCCGGCTGCCGTCGATGGCGCCATCCAGCCGGCACAGTTCGCGGGTGGTGGTGATCTCGGCCTGTTCGTGCGGACCGGGCGGTTGGCCGCGCGGGATCGTGGGAGCGACCTCGGCCAGCACCGCCGCGAACCGCTCGGCGAAGGCGTGCAGTTCGGCGGGATCGGCGGTTTCCAGATACAGGCATTGCGGGCTGGAACAGGCTTGCTGTTCGATGAAGCAGACATCGTGGGCCAGCGCCCGCAGCGCGGCGGGATCGGCGCTCGATTCTTGCGCGACGTAGGCGAAGGAAATCCGGTGGCCCCATTCGATCAGCCGCGCCGCCGGTGGAGTCATGGCGCGCACCGCCGCGACCGCGTCCTCGCCGCCCCAGACCACCACGCCATCGCACAACGCGAACAAGGCGCTCAAGACTTCGGGCTGGCGCGAGGACAGCCGCAGCACGTAGACGAACGGCTTCAGGGTCGGTTCCCGCTCCACCAGGGCGCGCAGCAGTTTCTGGGTGAACAGACCGTCCCGGCGGCTGGTTTTCAGCAGGTTGATATTGCCGGCCAGCAAGCCTTCGATCAGGCTCATGGCCGCCACGCCGCGCGCGTTGGCCGGGGTGACGTGACCGAGCACGCCGAGCGGCGCCCAGGCTTCGAAGCGATGGTCGGCATAGTCGATCCGGCGCGGGGTGAACGGCGCCGGATCGCCGAAGGCGCGCAAGACCTGATATTCCAGAGTTTCAGCGCGTAGAAATTCCGCCAGGGTTGCCAGGGTCGCGGCGTCGTCCGGCGCGTCGCCGGTTTGGGTCAATTCCTCGGTTAGCGCGCGATAGAGCGGACCGTGCTGGGCCAATTCGGCGGCCAGGGCGGCGCCGGCGCGGTACAGGCGGGGGAGATCAAGGGGTTGTTGGCAGTCCTCGGCCAGGGTCGCGGCCAGGTTGGGCAGCCGGGCGGTCAGTTCGCGGTCGTCGATCCAGTCGCCGCGCCAAAGATGAATGGACGCCATGACGTTCCCTCCTATTTCAGCAACTCGGCGGCAGCCATCGCGCAACTACGGTTCTTGGCCGTGCCGGCGCGGCCCAGCAACTCGAAATACGGGGTTTGCAAGCCGCAGCCGCAGTCCTCGCCCGGTCGCCATTGAATCAGGTCGCCCATCAGCACGCTGTGGGCCGGAACCGAGGTGATGTAGGGCGAAACCGCGTGCAGGAAGCCGGTCTGGCCCGGCCCCAGCGGTTCCAGCGTCGCCACGTCGCGGGCGAACACCCGCGCGTAGACCGGGACGTGCAGCCGGTGACGGTCGCATTCGATGGAGGGGACGCTGTATTCCACCGCCCCGTAGCCGTCGCGGATGCGGAGATTGGGAATGCCCAGCCAGTCCTCGATCAGCGCGTACAACTCGGTTTTGGGCACGGCGCGCTGGGCGTCCTTCTTCCAGCCGCCGCCGAAAAATACCAGCGACTCGGGGTTCAGACGCAGCTTGTCCAGTTCCAGCGCCCGCATCCGCTCCAGGGTGGCGTGCAGGAAGGCGGGAAAGCCGAGCAGCCGCACCGGCAGACCTTCGTCGGCGTAGTCCTGGAGGGCGCGGATACAACCGAAGGGATCGTATTCATGCCGGCCGCCGCCGATGTGGCGCAAGGCGTAGGCGACCCGGTGGACCGGCGCGAAGCGTGCCAGGAATTGGTTGGTGAAGGCGGTGCCCACCTGGCTGCCGGTCACCGGTTCATAGTTGAAAATCAGATAGTTGGTCGGCTGGTCCGGCGTATGCCAGCCGTAGCGGGCGAAGATGCGCGCCACCATGGCCTGACCGACGCCGAGCGTCCAGGCGTCGAAGAACATCTGCGATTTCTGGCCGGTGGTGCCGGAGGAAGTCAGGTGCGTGGTGATGGCCTCGCGGTCGGTGGACAGGACTTCATGCTGTTTGAAGAAATTGGCGTGGATCGGTGGAATCGTGGCGCAGTCGGCGACGGTTTCCAGCCGCTCCGGCGCGAAGCGCAGCAGCGCCGTCAAGCGGGCATAGAACGGACAATGGGCGATATGCCAGGCGCAGATTTCCCGCATGGCGCGGACGAACAGTTCGTCGCTGGCCGCGTCGTGGCGATAGGGATCGGGCAGGGCGCAAAGTTCGGCGACGGTGGCCAGTCGAACGGGATCGGGCGGATTCAGGGGGGTCATGCCGAGTCTCCTGGCGTGGCGGAGGAATCCGCCATGGAGCGGCGCAGCGCCGGGGTCGGCCAACTGCCGCGCACCGCCCAGAAGTAGAACAACAGGCCGGTCAGGGCGACGACCGCTTCGTCCCAGCCTGCATCGGACAACAGCCCCAAGCCGTTGAACTCCCGGCCGCCGATCCAGGACAGCCCGGCCACGGCGACCAGATAACTCACCAACCAGGCGCCGCCCCGCCACTGGTCGCGCCAGTGGGGCCAGCCGGCGCGATGTTGATAGTACAGGAAAATCGGCAGGCCGGCGGCGATCAGCAGCAGCAGTTGCCCCGGCTTGGGCCAGCTCGACCAGTACAGCAGCAGGGTGATCACCACGAAACTCAGGGGCGCGGCCCCGCGCAGGCCGGGCATCCGAACCGCGTCGGCGTCGTGGCTCCAGCGGCGCAGCGCCAGGGCGGCGGCCGGCGCGGCGATGAACGTCAGGGTCAGCATGACGCCGATCATCCCGGCCAGAAAACCCCAGCCCCGGAACAGCCAGAGGAAGCCCAGCCCGATGAGGAAGCACAGCAACAGCGCCAGGCGCGGATTCTGATAGCGCGGGTCCACGCGCCGCGCCCAGACCGGCATGTAGCCGGATTCGCTCATGCCCAAAGCCATGCGGCTGGTGGCGGTCAGGCAAACCGTGCCGGAGCCGGTCGGCGACACCACGGCGTCGGCGTAGATCAGCAGCACGACCAGATTCAGATTCAGGGTCATGGCCAGGTCGAGAAACGGCGAACCGAAGTTCAATCCTTTCCAGCCGTGGGCCTGGATTTGGACGGGGTCCACCGCGCCGATGAAGGCGACTTGCAGGCACAGGTAGACCAGCAGACAGATAGCGAAGGTCAGGAACAGCGACCGAGGCAGCGTGCGGCGGGGATTGATCGCCTCGCCGGCCAGGTTGGCGGTCTGTTGGAAGCCGTTGAAGGTGTACACGATGCCGCCGACCGAGATGGCGGTCAGCACGGCGTTCCACCCGTTGGGCGCGAATTCGGCGGAACCGACGCCGAAGTTTTCCGGGTGGAAGCGTTCGGCCAACAGCAGTCCGGCGGTGAGCAGCGGGGTGATCAGCTTGAACAGGGTGACGACGGTGGTGGTGCTCAGCAACAGCTTGAGCGACCAGTAGTTGAGCAGCAAATAGCCGACCATGAAGCCGCTGGCCACCAGCAGGCCGGTGGTGGTCATCTGCTGGGTCGCCGGATCGAGCAGGCCGCGCAGCGCGGGTTGGTCCGCCAGATACGCCACCGTGGCCGAGGCTTCCGACGGGATCACCGCGACGAAACCCAGCCAGTTGACCCAGGCGATGATGAAACTGGCCAGCGAGCCATGGGTGTATTCCAGATAGCGGCCCAGGCCGCCGGAGGCCGGCAGGCGGGCGCTGACTTCGGCCAGGCACAGGCCGATGAGCATCATCGCCGCCGCGCCGATCAGCCAGGACACGATGGCCGCTGGCCCGGCGATCTGAGCGGCGCGGTAGGCGGCGAACAGCCAGCCGGAGCCAATGGTGGTGGTGACGCCGATGAAGGTCAGACCGATGACGCCGATGCGGCGCTGGAGCGGTTCATCCTGAAGCAGCATGGTGTTTTTCCCCCTTGACGGCGATTTCCGACAATCGGAGGTATTTTATTTCCTTCACTCTATTACGAAATTATATCACGTAAATCTGACAAAGTGGAATCAAGAATAATCAAATACATGGATTCGGACACAGTAAAACCAGGCTGATCAAGGTAACCTAAACTTTTCCCAAGACAGCCACGCCGCCGCGCCCCGTCAACCGATCCAAGTCAACCGCTTATGAGCACTCCCAATATTTTTATCAGCTACAGCCACGATTCCGACGAACACCGCGAGCGGGTGCTCGGTTTGTCCGAGCGACTGCGGGCCGATGGCGTCGCCACGATCCTGGATCGCTACGTGAACGGTTCCCCGCCCGAAGGCTGGCCGCGCTGGATGCTGAACGGTCTCGACGCGGCCACGCATGTGCTGTGCGTCTGCACGGAGACCTACTACCGGCGCTTTCGCGGCCAGGAAGTGCCCGGCAAGGGCAAGGGCGTCGATTGGGAAGGCGCGTTGATAACACAGGGGCTTTACGATGCGCGTAGCGTCTCCAACCAATTCATTCCGGTGCTGTTCGACCGGGCCGACGAGCCGCACATTCCCGAACCGCTGCGGGCGCAGACTTTCTATGTGCTGGATTCGGAAGCGGGTTATCAGGCGCTCTACGACGCCCTGCTGAACCAAAGCGGTGTGGAGCCGGGCACGGTCGGTGCATTGAAGCGGAAGCCGCGCCCGACCGGCCGACCGCTAAGTTTTGACCCCAGCCCTTAGCCGACTCGCCGGAATCCGGCCGGCGCTCGCCGGCGAGTCTAGCTTCCAACGCGCCGAACGGGTTGCGGTGGGACATTTCCCGCATCCTCAAATACGCCCCCGCCGACTTGATCGGCCGCCAGGCCGAAACCCGGCTCCTCGATGACGCCTGGGCCAAGGTGCAAAGCGGCGAGTCGAACCGCCCCCGCATTCTCACCTTCGTCGCGCTGGGCGGCGAAGGAAAAACTTCGCTGGTTGCCCACTGGGCCGCCGCGCTGTCCGCCCAAGGCTGGCCCGGCTGCGCCGCCGCGTTTGCGTGGAGCTTCTACAGTCAGGGCACGCGCGATCAATCGGCCGCCTCTTCCGACATCTTCCTCAAGGAAGCCCTGACCTTCTTCGGCGACGACGCGGACAAGGCATTGGCGGCTAGCAACGCCGGCGCGTTCGAGAAAGGCCAGCGTCTCGCCCGCGTCGTCGGCGAGCGGAAGAACCTGCTGGTTCTCGACGGCCTCGAACCGCTGCAATACGCCCCCGCTTCACCCACGCCGGGCGAACTCAAGGATCAGGGCGTCGCCGCCTTGCTCAAGGGCTTGGCGCAACACAACCGGGGCCTGTGCCTCGTCACCACCCGCTGTACGCTGCCCGACCTCAAAGCCTTCCGGCAGACCACCACGCCGGAAGTGGCGCTGCATCGCCTATCTCGCGCCGCTGGCGTGGATCTGCTCAAAAAGCTTGGCGTGCGCGGTACGGCGCGGGAATTCGAAAGGCTGGTCGAAGACGTGAAAGGCCACGCGCTCACCCTGACCTTGCTCGGCGGGTTCCTGCATCGCGCCTTTGGCGGCGACATCCGCCAGCGCGACTGTGTGAAGTTCGAGAAAGCCGACGCCAAGATCGACGGCGGCCACGCCTTGCGGACGGTGGCGGCTTACGAGCAATGGCTGTTGGGCGGCGGCGGCAAGGAAGGCCGGCGCGAAGTGGCCGTGCTGCGGCTCGTGGGCCTGTTCGACCGGCCCGCCGACGCCGCTTGCCTGGCAGCGCTACGGCGCGAGCCCATCCCCGGCCTGACCGAACCGCTGGATGGGCTAAACGACGACGACTGGGAATTCTGCCTGAGCGGCCTCGAAGCCGCGCGCCTGCTCGCGGTGAACCGCGACGCGACCGGCGCGCTGATTGCGCTCGACGCGCATCCGCACCTCCGGGCCTATTTCGCCCAACAACTGCGCGAGACGAACGCCGCCGCCTGGCGCGCGGCCCACCGGCGGCTGTACGAGCACCTGCGCGCGAGCACGCCGGACCGGGACGCGCCCACCCTCGAAGACCTCCAGCCGCTCTATCAGGCCGTGGCTCACGGTTGTTTGACGGGAATGCAGCAAGCGGCGTGCGACAAGGTTTACAAAGACCGTATCTTACGAGGGCAAGAAAACTACAGCTCGTTCAAGCTCGGCGCGTTCGGTTCGGATTTGGGCGCCGTCGCCTGCTTTTTCGAGCAACCCTGGCGGCGTGTCTCGCCCGCGCTCTCGGAACCGGATCAAGCGTGGCTGCTGCATGAAGCCGCGTTCCGCCTGCGCGCCTTGGGTCGGCTGACCGAAGCCCTCGAACCGATGCGGGCTGGGCTGGAAGCGTGCGTCAAGCAGGAGGATTGGAAACAAGCCGCCATCGGCGCCAGCAACCTGAGCGAACTGGAGCTGACGCTGGGCGATGTAGCCGATGCGGTAGCGGACGCTACGCAGTCTGTGATCTACGCTGATCGCAGCGGCGATTGGGCGCGGAGGATGAGGAGACGCGCAACTCACGCCGACGCTTTGCATCAAGCGGGCCGTTGGGACGAGGCAGAAGCGTGTTTTTGCGAGGCCGAGCGGATGCAGGCCGAACGGCAGCCCGACTACCCGCTGCTCTACTCGCTGCAAGGCTTCCGGTACGGCGACCTGCTCCTCGTCGCCGCCGAACGCGCCGCGTGGCGAACCGTTCTCCCCTCGCCCTCTGGGAGAGGGGTTGGGGGTGAGGGTCTTGCCGAAGCCTGCCGCGCCGTTTCCCGGCGGACGGCGCAGACGCTCAAGTGGGTGAAGGCGCAGAACTGGCTCCTCGACATCGCTATCGACCATCTCACCTTGGGCCGCGCCGCGCTGTACGAGGCGATCCTGACCGCCGCCGATGTTCGCCGCTCCCAGTCCGACATAGAGCGGGCCGTGGCCGGCCTCTGCCGCGCTGGCGACGTTGAGTTTGTTGCCCGTGCCCTCCTCACCTGTGCCTGGCTGCGGCATCTCCTCGGCGCGCGCAGCGGTTCCGACAGTGCCTAGGCCGATCTCGACGAAGCTTGGGACATCGCTGAACGCGGCCCGATGCGCCTGTTTCTGGCCGACATCCACCTGCATCGCGTCCGGCTGTTCCACGCCGCAACGCCGTACCCGTGGGACAGCCCGCAAACCGATCTCGCCGCCGCCCGCAAGCTGATCGAACGCTGCGGCTATGGGCGGCGCAAGGAAGAATTGGAAGACGCTGAAGCCGCCATACCATTCGGATCCCTAGTGATTTCGCCCTGTATTGATGGGTTTCGCTGCGCTCTACCCATCCTACAACCCATTATTTTTCGTAGGATGGGTAGAGCGCAGCGAAACCCATCACCGCGCGTGGCGAGAGGTTGTAGGTTGTAGGTTGTAGGATGGGTAGAGCGCAGCGAAACCCATCACCGCGCGTGGCAGGAGGTTGTAGGCGAAGCGAGACCCATCGCCCGCCGCGCGTGGCGAGAGGTTGTAGGATGGGTAGAGCGCAGCGAAACCCATCGCCGCGCGGGGCGAGAGAGGTCTGAGCGGCTACACGGTATATTTCGAATAATGTAGGATTTACGCATTGACAGGAGGTTGAAATTGTGGGTTGAGGTGCTGCAAGC
>CALGOO010000332.1 GCA_937960715.1 uncultured Candidatus Competibacteraceae bacterium | reverse complement strand
AGGACGCCGACGCCTTGGTGTGGGCGCGCACCTCGTCCACGGTGAACAGCTTCTTTTCGGCAATCGCCTTGACGATGGCGCCCTTGCACACGCCGTTGCAGCCGCAAATCTCGGCGTCGTCGGCCATCGTCATCACGCTGAAACCGTCGCGGCCCGAATCCGCCATGTGAGCGTGACCGAACAACACGGTTTCGCGAAACGCGCCGATGTCGGTGCCTTCGCGCAACAACTGGAAATACCAGGTGCCATCCACGGTGTCGCCGTACAGCACCGCGCCCTGCACCCGGTTTTCCTTGACCACCAGCTTCTTGTAGACGCCGCGCGCGGGGTCGCGCAACACGATTTCCTCGCAGCCCGATCCGCCGTTGAAGTTGCCGGCGGAGAACAGATCGATGCCGGTGACCTTGAGCTTGGTGCTGGTCACCGAACCCTGATAGCGGCCGATGCCGTAGCGCGCAAGGTGGTTGGCGCAAACCTTGGCCTGCTCCCACAACGGCGCGACCAGGCCGTAGCACTGGCCGCGATGCTGCACGCACTCGCCGACGGCATAGACGCGCGGGTCGTAACTCTGCATCGTGTCGTTGACGACGATGCCGCGCTCGCAATAAATGCCGGCTTGTTTCGCCAGTTCGATGTTCGGTCGGATACCGACGGCCATCACCACCAAGTCGGCCGGAATTTCCAGACCATCCTTGAAACGCACGGTGCGGACCCGCTCTTCGCCGAGCACGGCGGCGGTGTTGGCACCCATCAGGAAGCGCAGGCCGCGCTCCTCCAGATTCACGCGCAGCATGTCCGCCGCGACCGGGTCGAGCTGGCGCTCCATCAGGGTATCCAGCACATGCACGACTGTGACTTGCATTCCTTGCTTCATCAAACCGTTAGCCGCTTCCAGGCCGAGCAGGCCACCGCCGATGACCACCGCGTGTTTGCCGGTTCGCGCCGCCGCGAGCATGGTTTCCACGTCCTGGATGTCGCGGAAACCGATGACGCCGGCCAGATCGTTGCCCGGAATCGGCAGAATGAACGGGTTGGAACCCGTCGCTAACAAAAGCCGATCATAAGGTGCAATCGTGCCGTCAGCGGCGTGGACTTGCCGCCGCGCCCGGTTGATTCGCGTCACTTCCTTACCGGCATGTAGCGTGATGCCCCGCTCAACGTACCAATTCAGATCATTGATCATGATCTGGTCAACCGTCTTCTCGCCGGCCAGCACCGGCGACAGCAGGATGCGGTTGTAGTTGCCGTGCGGCTCCGCGCCGAACACGGTGATGTCGAATTTATCCGGGGCGATGGCCAGCAACTCTTCCAGGGTGCGCATCCCGGCCATGCCGTTACCGACCAGAACCAGACGTTCTCTCATCGTCGAATCTCCGTCACCGTCTCGTTCACGCCGCTTCCGGCCGCCGCTGCCGCTCGTAGAGGAAGCGCAGCACTTCGGCGCGGTAGTGGTTGTAGGTCGGATCGTCGGCCAGTTCGAGCCGGTTGCGCGGGCGCGGCAGATCCACCTTGAGAATCTCGCCGACCGTCGCCGCCGGGCCGTTGGTCATCATCACGATGCGGTCGGACAGCAACACCGCCTCGTCCACATCGTGAGTGATCATCAGCACGGTGTTGTTGAGGGCGGCTTGAATCTCCATCACCGATTCCTGCAAATGAGCGCGGGTCAGGGCATCGAGCGCGCCGAACGGCTCGTCCATCAGCAGGACCTTGGGCTGCATCGCCAGGGCGCGGGCGATGCCGACTCGCTGCTTCATGCCACCGGAAATCTCGCCCGGCCGCTTGTCCAGCGCGTGCTCCATATGCACCAGTTTCAAATTGTGAAGGGTCCAATCGTGACGCTCGGCCTTGGACTTGCTCTTGCCGAACACCTTGTCCACCGCGATCCGCACGTTCTCGTACACCGTCAGCCACGGCAGCAGCGAGTGGTTCTGGAACACCACGGCGCGATCCGGGCCGGGGCTGTTCACCTCCTTGTTTTCCAGCAACACCCCGCCCCGGGTGGCTTCGAGCAGACCGGCGACCACGTTCAGCACTGTGGATTTACCGCAACCGGAGTGTCCGATAATGGCGATGAACTCGCCCTGTTCGATTTCGAGATGCACCTCGCGCAGGGCGATGTAAGCGCCGTTGGCGGTGGGAAACACCACGTCCACGTTGGAAATGTTCAGGTAACTCATGGCGGTTTCCTCAATCAACGGCGGTTGTAGTCAAAGTGGCGCTGCGCTAGATTCATCAGACTTTCCAGCACGATACCGACCAGCCCGATGAGGCCGATGGCCACGATGATCGAAGCAACGTTGAGGTTGTTCCACTCGTCCCAGACGTAGAAGCCGATGCCGACGCCGCCGGTGAGCATCTCCGCCGCCACGATCACCATCCAGGCCACGCTCAGCGACAACCTCATGCCGGTCAGAATGTGCGGCAGGGTGGCGGGAATCAGGATGCGGCGGGTGATTTCCAGCTTGCCGAGGCGCAGCACCCGCGCCACGTTGAGATAATCCTGCGGAATCGCCTGCACCCCGGCGGAGGTGTTGACGATCACCGGCCAGATGCTGGTGATGAAGATCACGAAAATCGCGGACGGGTCCTTGGCCTGAAAGACCAGCAATCCGATGGGTAGCCAGGCCAGTGGGCTGACCGGACGGAGGATTTGCACCAGCGGATAGCAGGCTTGATGCACGTCGCGGCTGGCGCCCATCAGAAAGCCGACCGGAATCCCCACCGCGACCGCCAAGGCGAAGCCGGCCATGACCCGGCCCAGCGAATACAACACCTGCCAGCCGATGCCCATGTCGTTGGGGCCGGCGACGTAGAATGGCTGACCGAAAATTTCCAGCGCCCGCGCCCACGTCGCGGCGGGCGTCGGAATGTCGCTGGTGATCTTGGCGTTGACCAGCATCCAAACCGCCAGCACCAGCAGAAAAACCGCTCCCGGCAATACCATCGCGCGGATGATCGCGGCGGCGCGAAGCCTGACTTTCGACACCGGCGGAAAACTGTAGGCCGGGGATGCGGGCGGTTGCCGCTCCGTGTTGGCCGCCACCCGAACGGGCTGGTGAACTTCGGCGACCGGCGCGATTTCGGCAACAACCGGCGGCGCAAGGGCCAAGGCAATGATTTTACTCATCTCGGTTTCCTCTCCCATTCAGGCATTGGCCTTGACCAATGCTTCCGGCGCGACTTTCAGATTTTTCACCACAAAGCTGGTGGCGTACTCGCTCGATTTCTTGGGATCGAAGCGGCCGCCGTCGAAGAACAGGTCCGGCCCCATGGCGATCGGGCCGGTGGCTTCGGTCAGCGTCCAGGGCTTGGCGTTGATCCCCTCCGGCTTCACGTCAACGGTGGGATAGGGTAGATTCAGCGCCTTGGCCGCCTGCCGGTACAAGTCGGGGCGATAGATCGAAGCAGCGGCCTGAAGGATGTTCGCCGGCTGTTCCAACTGACCCCAGCGGTACATCTGACTGATGAACCAGGCGGCATGAGACTGCCAGGGGAAGTTGGCGGCGTAGCGGTAAAACACGTTGAAATCCGGCAGCGGGCGCGGCTCCTCGTTCGGGGCGTATTTGAAAGTGCCGGTCATCGACATTTTCACCACGTCTTCCGGTGCGTTGACGTAGGATTTTTGCGAAATCAGCTTGACCACTTCCATGCGATTGTCGGGTTGATCCATCCATTGCGTCGCTTCCAGCAAAGCCATGAGCAACGCCTGGTGGGTGCGCGGATTCTTCTCGTGCCATTCCAGATTAACGCCGAACACTTTCTCCGGATTGTTGTTCCACAGCTCGTAGCTGGTGATCAGCACCCGACCGATGCCGGTTTCCACCGCGCGCTCGTTCCACGGCTCGCCCACGCAATAGCCGGCGATGTTGCCCGCCTTGAGGTTGGCGACCATCTGCGGCGGCGGGATCACGATCAACCGCAGGTCCTGATCGGGGTTGATGCCCGCCGATCCCAGCCAATAGCGCAATTGATAGTTGTGGGTGGAGACCGGAAACACCACCGCGAAGGTCATCGGCTCCTTGCTGGCGGCCTTGTCGGCGTCGATGACCTTCTTCAGGGCGCGAGCGGTGAGCGGCCGTTCCTGCATCGCTTCGGGGTCCGCTTTCGCCATCCGCTCGTACAGTTCGTTGGAAACAGTGACGGCGTTGCCGTTGAGGTCCAGCGAGAAGGCGGTGATGGTGGCCTTGGGCAAGGCGCCGACGCCGAGACTGGCGGCGATGGGCATTCCCGCCAGCATGTGCGCGCCGTCCAGTTCGCCGATGGCGACCTTGTCGCGGATGTTGGCCCAGGACGCTTCCTTGGACAGCGTCACGTCCAGGCCGTACTTCTTGAAATAGCTTTTCTCGAAAGCCACCACCAGCGGTGCGCAGTCGGTGAGCGGAATAAAGCCCAGCGTCAATTTGCTTTTCTCCAAACCGCCGCCTTCGCCCGCCCAGGCGCCGGTGCGGAGCCAGGGAGGCGTTCCACCCAGCAAGGCGCCGCCGCCCAGCGCCAGCCCACCCGTTTTGAGGAACCTGCGTCGGGATAAATTTGCCTGCCCCCGTTCGTTTGTCGCGTTCGTGTCGTTCATGTCGTGCGCCCGTCAAATGGCCAATAAAAAAGGCGTCCAGCTCTCGCGCGAAACACGAGAACTGGACGCCTTTGTCCGATGCGCGACCGCCGTTGGCCGCGTGACCCGTCCCGCCAGTGGGAGGGGTTGTTAATCGAGATTTAGCACGGTGCGCGCCAAGATCGTTTAGCCTTTGATATATTTAGAATTAATTGGTGAAGTGAACGGCCCCGCACGGATTGCGGCCACCCAGTTGCGCTACCGTGGCGCACGGCGGGATCGTCTTGCACCACATTGAGCGACCAAAATCCTGCATTCAGCTCAACAGCTCCAGCAACGAAACCACGGTGCGCGCCACTTCCCCAATTCGCTGGTTGCGATCCATCGCCAGCTTGCGCAAAGTCTGGTACGCCTCTTCCTCGTTCAGATTCCGCTGCGCCATCAGCAAACCCTTGGCTTTTTCGACTACCTTGCGTTCGGCCAGGCGGCTGCGGGTTTCCTCCAACTCGCGACGCAGGGCTTGATACTCGCGGAATCGGGCGATGGCAACATCCATGATGGGTTGGAGACGGCGCGGATTGAGGTCGTCCACCACGTAGGCGCTGACTCCGGCGCGCAAGGCGGCGGCGGTGGTTTCGGGATCGCTGCGCTCGGCGAACATCACGATGGGCCGAGGTTGATCTTGTCCGATCTCGCGCAACTGCTCCAGGGTGTCACGGTCGGGCAAGTCGATATCGATCAAGATCACGTCCGGCCTGGCTTCCCTGACCTGTTGCAACAGCTTGCGGGTGCCGGCGGTCCGGACGGTGATCCGGTAGCCGGCATCGCTGAGCGCCTGCTCCAGAATCGCCGACCGCCCCGAATGGGCGTCGATCAGCATGACTTCGATTTTCTTCATCGACGGCCTTGGTTCGCTCGATACTCGACACTGGTGACAGAGCACTAACCATGCCAATCCCCATCGATTCGCCGCTGGCGCCACCGCCGCGTCTTCACGCGCTGTGGAGTATCATCCGCGCCGCCAAACCGATCTGGTACATCCCGAACCCGATGACCAGCACGCCCGCGACCTGGCGTACCCATGGCTGGCGGATGAAACCCGCCAGCGTCGCCGCGAACGCGCCCATCGCCAGCAGCGCTGGTAGCGTGCCGAGACCGAAACACAACATCAGCAAGCCGCCGTTCAGCGCCCCACCCGCGCCCATCGTCCACACCAACACGCTGTAAACCAGCCCGCATGGCAGCCAACCCCACACCAGCCCGATGCCCAGCGCCTGGGTGGGCGTGCGCACCGGCAGCAACCGCCGGCCCAGCGGTTCGATCCGACGCCACAACCGTCCGCCCGCCTGCTCCACCCGCGTCAGCCCCATCCACCAGCCGGCCAGATACAGTCCCAGCAGGATCATGAACAGCCCGGCCAAAAGCCGCAACCCTAACTGCGCCTGATGCACGGCCAGCAGATGCGCCGCCCAGGCTCCAATCCCGCCCGCCAGCATCCCGGCGACAACGTAGCTGAGCAGCCGACCCAGGTTGTAGGCGAGCAGAAGCGGTAGCCGCCCGAGCAGTGGATGGCCCGGCGTCGCTGGCAATCCCAGAGTCAACGCTCCGACGATACCGCCGCACATCCCAAAGCAATGCGCTCCGCCGCTCAGACCAATCAAAAAGGCGGCCAGGAGGCTGGTGGTCAACTCCATGATGGCGCCGAACCGGACCGGAGTATCCGAAAGGTCGGGATTTTCATCGCTTCACCAACGAAAAAGCCCGGCGGTGCCGGGCTGTCAATCTTAAAACCAGAAGCTTTTGCTGAACCGTTCACGATGCGGAAGGGAAAAAAGTCCGCGAAAACAGATTATTCTCGATATGTTTCCAGGTTTCGGGGCAAGTCTTCGCGACAACGGCGCCAATCGGTAACAGGAGCAGTCCCGCTCCCACCAGCGCAACAATCCAGAAACCGGCCAGAGGCGAAAGGGCCAATACCAAAACCGCGCATACAGCAATCTTGAGTAGTTCTTTCATGAAAATCTCACGCGACCGATCCCCACCCATCGAGTAAGAAACCGGCCCGCCCTCCAAAGTTAGATATCCGAAAAAAGATCGAATTTTGTCCGATCCAGACTTGGAGGCGATGTATACGACACGAATTTCGCGCCTTGGATTTCCAATCCATGAGAGCCATCCTAACTTTCAGGTGGATACTCTCCAGAAGTCGTTCAGCTATCGATAGATACCATCACCGACATGCTTTGCGCCACCAATTGAAAAGCATCATAACGCAATTTATGTTGCAGCGCAAGAAAATCTGTCAAGCGCATCCCCCTTAAGACGCATACTGAATTTGGACGATCAACTCGTCAGCAGATACGCGGCAACTGTTCTCCGCTCAGCCAGTCCACCAGGCGATTGCCACCGAAAGTGGTTTCCATGGTGACAAAGTGGTGGGGGTCTTCCCGAACCGTGCCGATAACCGCCGCCGCCGCCCCCAAGGGATGAACGCGCATTGCCGCCAGCGCCCGCTCGGTGTCCTCGGGAGGGCAAATGGCGACAAGCTTGCCTTCGTTGGCGACGTAGAGCGGATCCAGGCCCAACAGTTCGCAGGCCGCCGCCACCTCTAGCTTGATCGGGATGGCGGCTTCTCGAAGAACCATCCCCACGTCGGATTGAACGGCGATTTCGTTCAGGGTTGTCGCCAACCCCCCGCGCGTGGGATCGCGCAGGCAGCGCAGTCCCGGCGCCGCCGCAACCATGGCCGCCACCAGTTCGTGCAGAGCGGCGCTGTCGGATTGGAGGGTCGTCTCGAATTCAAGGCCGGCGCGTTGTGACATCACCGCCATGCCGTGATCGCCAATCGAGCCGCTGAGCAGGATGAGATCGCCGGGACGCGCCCGGTCGCCGGAAAGCTGAACGCCGTCGGGAATGACGCCGATGCCGGTGGTGTTGATGAACACGCCATCGCCCTTGCCGCGTTCCACCACCTTGGTATCGCCGGTCACGATGGTCACGTTGGCGGCTCGCGCCGCCGCCGCCATGGATGCCACGATGCGCTGGAGGTCGGCCAGCGGAAACCCGGCCTCCAGGATAAAACCGGCGGACAGATGCAGTGGCCGGGCGCCGGCCATCGCCAGATCGTTTACCGTGCCATGCACCGCCAGCGAGCCGATGTCGCCGCCGGGGAAGAACAGCGGCGAGACCACGTAACTGTCGGTGGTCATGGCGACGCGGCCGGGCGGCAATTCCAGGCAGGCCTGGTCATTGCGCTGGTCGAGCCAGGGATTGCGGAAAGCCGTCGCGAACAGCTCGTCGATCAGTTGCACCATGGCCCGTCCACCGCTGCCGTGACCCAACTCGACCCGGCCGGATGCGAAATCCAGGGGGCTGGCGAACGAACGGCGGGTGCGCGGCGCGCTCATGCGGCCCCCTGATAGCGTCCGTAGCGATAATAGGCCGCGCAAGCGCCTTCGGAGGACACCATGCACGAACCGAGCGGATTCTCCGGGGTGCAGACCGTATCGAACAGCTTGCAATCGGTGGGCTTCTTCACGCCGCGCAAAATAGCCCCGCACTGACAGGCCCGATGCTCGGACGCCGCCTGGTAGGTCAACGGGAAGCGGCATTCGGCGTCGAAGCGGGCGTAAGGTTCCCGGATTTTGAGCGCGCTGTGGGGCACCAACCCCAAACCGCGCCATTCGAACACCGGGCGCGGTTCAAAGATTTCCGCCATCAACCGTTGGGCTTTCAAATTGCCGTCGCGGGTGACGGCGCGAGTGTACTGATTTTCCACCTCGGCGCGACCTTCGTTGAGTTGGCGAACCAGCATCAGAATCGATTGCAGCACGTCCAGCGGTTCGAACCCGGAAATCACCACCGGTTTGCGATGGTCGCGGGCAAAGCCTTCGTAGGGCCGACTGCCGATCACCACGCTGACGTGCGCGGGCCCCAGAAAGCCGTCGATCGGCACCGTATCCAGCGCCCGCGCCTCGGGCGCGGCCAACAGGTGGGCAATCGCCGCCGGCGTCAGCACATGGTTGCAAAACACGCTGAAATTCGGCAGATCGAGTTCCGCCGCCCGCTGGATGACCAGGGCCGTGGGCGGGGTCGTCGTCTCGAACCCGATGGCGAAGAACACGACCTCGCGGTCAGGATGCCGTTGCGCCAGCGTCAGCGCGTCGGCGGCGGAGTAGATCATGCGGATATCGGCGCCCGCCGCCTTGGCCTTGAGCAGGCTTTGCCCGCCCGAACCCGGCACCCGCAGCATGTCGCCATAGCTGCACAGGGTCACTTGGGGCCGGGCCACCAGCTCCAGCGCCATGTTCAGTCGCCCGATAGGCAACACGCACACCGGGCAGCCGGGGCCATGGATCATGCGCACGCCGGGGGGCAGCAAATCGGGTACGCCGTAGCGATAGATGGCGTGCGTGTGGCCGCCGCAAAATTCCATCAGGCGATATTCCCGGTCGGGTCGCGTCTCTTGCGCGATTTGTCGCGCCAGACCGCGCGCCGCCGCGCCGTCGCGAAACTCGTCGATGTACTTCACGGCTGCTGGTCACCTCATCGTTGGGTCGCTTGCTAGTAATCGTTCAGGCCCCTCTCGTCCCGCACTAAGGATGGGTTTCGCTACGCTCAACCCATCCTACGAGAAAACAATGGGTTGTAGGATGGGTTGAGGAACGAAACCCATCGATACGGGGCGAAACCACCAGGGGATATGAACGGTTACGCTTACTAAAGCTTATGCCGTTTGGCGGCTTTTGCCAGAAAGGGCGGGAATAGGGCGTGCAATTTCGCCGCTGCGGACGAGGTGGAATCAGGGTCAATGCTCAGCAACGGCAAGGTCGAAACCCACGCAGGGATCGAGCGCCATCACCAGCAATTCGATGGCTTGGCGAACCCTGGCGCCCTGTCCGACCGGGGCATCGATCAGACCGCGTGCCAACGGACCCTCGGGGTGGAAATTCCATTCGGTGGGGGCGAGGATTCGGTAAGCACTCACCCGCCCTTCGGCCACCGCGAGCCAGTGAACCAGTCGGCCCCGGGCGCATTCCACGATCCCCAGGCCGGAACCGCTGGTGTTTTCCAGGCCCGGTGTATCGGGATGTTCATCGCTCACCGTCCGGGCCTGATCGCGCAGTTCGGCGACGAGCGCGGCGCATTCGACGAGTCGCGCCGTCAGGCGAACGAACAATCCGTTGCCATGTTCGGTGCGCAGCGCGGCGATCAGCGGATGCGTCCAGCAACGGGCCAGCGCACTGGTCTCGCCGACCGCGCCGGCATGATCCGGCCGCGCGCAGAACGAATAATCCGCATCGTGCGCCAACCGCCGCGCGAGCCACGCGGGATCGGTCTCCGGCAAGGGTTCCACGGCGCCGCGGCCAAACCCGGCTAATCCCTGCTCGTTGACCCAGCGCGGAATCAAGGCGGCTAGCGCGGGAGAGGTTCGAATCCAGGTTTCGAAGGCGTCACGATCCCGCCACGGCGAACCCTCCGTCGGCGTTCGTCCCAGAACCGCTTGACTGACACTGTGTTCGATCTGGTCCAGCGCTGCGTTGAGTCTAGCCCGAGCCGGCGTCAAGCGCGCGCCGCCGATTCGCATCCAGACCGGATCGGGAAACAACAGGGGCCGCAGCGACGCTAGTACCCGTCGCAGCGACTTCAAGGCTTCAAGTGCTGGCTCGACGCCGATGCAGCGTGGCCCATCGATCAAAATGCGCCAGACGGTTTGCTCAAGCGCCTCGGCGGTGACGAGAAGTCGACGAGCGGCGGCTTGGGGAGGAGGGGTGGCCAGGCCCAGCGCGTTCTCCACCGCGCGAAGCCCGGCGACTGCCTGAGCCACGCCGCACAGGCTGAACAGGCGTGGCAGCAGCGCCAGGGCTTCGTCCAGCCGGCGACCCACGAGGACGGAACAGGCGCTGACCGGGCGGGTCGATGCCAATGCAACCGCCGCGATCACGCCTTTTTCGACCCGAACCTGGATGCGCAGCTTGCCCTCGCCGGCCCCGGGCACGCTGCTCATGCCGACGGCAGGGTCTTGATGATGGCGTCGAACAGGCGCTGGATTTCCATGGCGTCCTCGGGCGCGATCTTTTCCACGGCGAAAGCGCGCGCCTGGACGATCAGGTAATCACCCGGCGCCACCGGCTCTTCCAGCAGCAACAGGCTCACTTCCAATCGTTCGCCGTAGCGCTCCACCAGCGCGCCGGTCTCGCGCACTTCAACCACCCGCGCGGGAATGGCGATGCACATGGTCTAAGCCGCAACCGCCGCCGGCCGTTTCGGCGCGAGCCGACAGCCCCGCTCGCGCAGTTCCGTGGCCAGGCATTCGACCGCCTGCCCGACCACCGCCGCGACTTCGGGTGACAGTTCGATGCCCAGTTCCAGATCGGCCGGCACGATGCCGATCAAGGTGATGGAATCCGGCGCCTCATCGGTGAGAACCAGCGTCGCCAGCACGTCCGCCAAACCGAGTTGGTGCGGCGAGAACCGGGTCAGGAACAGGGTGGGAACCTCGGCGGCGGCGAGTTTGACCAGCGACGCGGGCGGTGCCCCGGTCCGCGCCGCGTCGCAAATCATCAGGTGATCGCAGCCGGCAAGGACGTTGAGCAGGTCCATGCCGGCGGTGCCGCCGTCCACGACTTCGACCTCCGCCGGCAGCGTGTAGCGCTCGACCAGCGCCTCGACCACCCGCACCCCGACGCCCTCGTCGCGCAGCAGGATATTGCCGAGGCCCAGCACCAC
>CALGOO010000331.1 GCA_937960715.1 uncultured Candidatus Competibacteraceae bacterium | reverse complement strand
ACATGCTGCGCCGCCAGATGAAGCGCGGCTTCCGCAAGCCGCTGGTGGTGATGAGTCCCAAGAGTCTGCTGCGCCATCGGCTGGCGGTGAACAGCCTGGAAGACCTGACCGAGGGGCATTTTCAAGAGATCATCCCGGAGGTCGATCCGCACGATCCGACCCAGATCACCCGCCTGGTGTTCTGTAGCGGCAAGGTCTATTACGATCTGTTGGAGACTCGGCGCGAGCGCAAGCTGGATCACGTCGCCATCGTCCGCATCGAACAACTCTATCCATTCCCGCAGGCGCTCTATAACGCGGAGGTGGCCCGCTATCCCCGCCTCGCCGATATCGCCTGGTGCCAGGAAGAACCGATGAATCAAGGAGCCTGGTTCGAGAGCTTCCACCATCTGGATCGGGATTTGCCGCCGCCCCTCAAAATTCGCTACGCCGGCCGGCCGCACTCGGCGTCGCCGGGCACGGGTTACTACAGCGTCCACGTCGAACAGCAGCAAAAACTCGTCAACGAGGCCCTGGGCCAGTAACCACCGCGACCCAGATCGAACAACTACCCGAAATCGAAGGGAACAATAATTATGACCATCGAAGTGAAAGTCCCCGCTCTACCCGAATCCGTCTCCGACGGCACCCTCGTCAACTGGAAGAAAAAACCCGGAGAGGCGGTGAAGCGGGGCGAGAATCTCGTGGATTTGGAAACCGACAAGGTCGTTCTGGACATTCCCGCCCCCGCCGATGGCGTGCTCGGTTCGATTCTGCGGCAGGAAGGCGAAACCGTCACCACCGGCGACGTGATCGCCACCCTAGAGGAAAGCGGCGGCGCCGAGGTGGCGGCTCCGGCGGCGGCGCCGATGTCGGCGGCCCCCGCGACGGTCGCGGCGGATAGCGAGGGCCTGAGCCCGGCGGTGCGTCGGCTGGCCGCCGAGCACGGCCTGGACATTGCCAAGATTCCGGGGTCCGGACGCGGCGGCCGGGTGACCAAGGCCGATGTGCTGGCCTTCCTCGAAGGCAAGCAGCAGGCGAGGCCCACCTCCGCCACCCAAATCCCCCCGGCTTCGCCACCCCCCTTTGCCAAAGGGGGGCAGGGGGGATTTACCGCGCCGACACCGATCCCGGTTGCCGCCGCAGCCACTGCGCCATTACCTTCCGACGCGCTCGGCCGGCTGGAGCAGCGCGTGCCGATGACCCGGCTGCGCGCCCGCGTCGCCGAACGGTTGCTGATGGCCAAGAACAACACCGCCATGTTGACCACGTTCAACGAGATCGACATGAAGCCGGTGATGGATCTGCGCAACCGCTACAAGGACGAATTCGAGAAAAAGCACGGCGTTCGCCTCGGCTTCATGGGCTTCTTCGTCAAGGCGGTGATCGAGGCGCTCAAGCGCTATCCGGCGGTCAACGGCTCGATCGACGGCAACGACATCATCTATCACGGTTACTACGACATCGGCATCGCCGTGGCCTCGCCGCGCGGCCTGGTGGTGCCGATCCTGCGCGACGCCGACCAGATGAGCTTGGCCGACATCGAAAAAACCATCGGCGAGTTCGGCCAAAAGGCCAAGGAAGGAACGCTGACGGTCGAGGAAATGACCGGCGGCACCTTCACCATCACCAACGGCGGCGTGTTCGGCTCGCTGATGTCCACGCCGATCCTCAACCCGCCGCAGAGCGGTATTCTCGGGATGCATGCCACCAAGGACCGGCCGGTGGCGGAAAACGGCCAGGTCGTGATCCGGCCGATGATGTACGTAGCGCACTCCTACGATCATCGCATCATCGACGGGCGGGAAGCGGTCACCTTCCTGGTCACCGTGAAGGAATGCATTGAAGACCCGGCCCGCCTGGTGTTGCAAGTCTAGGCGGTGTCTGGCGCGCTACTCGCGCACCGCATCAACGCGACGGGTCGGAGTCCCCTCTCCGCCAGTCGCGAAGGAAGGGTTAGGGCGAGAAGGGGTCGGTTTTGAAGCTGCAACCCTCGCCCCCAACCCCTCTGCCGCTTGCGGGAGAGGGGAGCCTACGGTTACTCACGAACGATTCAAGAGGCAAGCATGGCCAAGACTTACGATGTGGTCGTCATCGGCGGCGGTCCCGCCGGCTACGTGGCGGCGATTCGGTGCGCGCAGCTCGGGCTGGAAACCGCCTGTGTGGAAAAATGGATCAACTTCAGGAACGAACCGGCCCTGGGCGGCACCTGCCTGAACGTGGGCTGCATCCCGTCCAAGACCCTGCTCGAATCGTCCGAGCAGTATCATCGCCTGATGGAAGGGCTGGGCAGCCACGGCATTCACGTCGAGGGCGTCCGGCTGGAACTGAACCAGATGATGGCGCGCAAGGAAGACATCGTGCTGCAGCTGACCAACGGCATCGGCGCGCTGTTCAAGGCCAACGGGGTCGAGTGGCTGAAGGGCCATGGCAAGCTGCTGGCCGGCCGCCAGGTCGAAATCACTGCCCGCGACGGTTCAGTGGAAGTGGTGAACGCCGACCATGTGATCATCGCCACCGGCTCCAAGCCCATCGACATCGGCGCCGCGCCGGTGGACAACGCCGAGGGGCTGATCGTGGATTCGACCGGCGCGCTGGATTTCCGCGCGGTGCCCAAGACCTTGGGCGTGATCGGCGCTGGTGTCATCGGCCTGGAATTGGGCAGCGTCTGGAATCGACTGGGTTCGAAGGTCATCATGCTGGAAGCGGTCGAGGACTTCCTCGCCCTGGCCGACCAGCAGATCGCCCGCGACGCGCTGCGCCAGTTCAAGAAACAGGGGCTGGACATCCGGCTGGGCGCGCGGGTGACCGCGACCGAGAAAATCGCCGACGGCGTCAAGGTTCGATTCAAGGACCAGGACGGCGAACACGAAATCACGGTCGACAAGCTGCTGGTCTCGGTGGGCCGCCGGCCCAACACCGACAACGTCGCCGCGCCCGAGGCTGGACTGCTGTTCGACGAGCGCGGCTACATTCACGCCGACGACGCCTGCAAGACCAATCTGCCGGGCGTCTTCGCCATCGGCGACGTGGTGCGCGGGCCGATGCTGGCGCACAAAGGCTCCGAGGAGGGCGTCATGGTGGCCGAGAACATCGCCGGCCAGCACGGTCACCTGAACTACGACGCCATTCCCTGGGTGATCTACACCACTCCGGAAATCGCCTGGGTCGGCAAGACCGAGCAAACGCTGAAGGCTGAAGGCATCCCCTACAAGATCGGAACCTTCCCGTTCGCCGCCAACGGTCGCGCCAAGGCCATGGAAGCCGCCGCCGGCATGGTCAAGCTGCTGGCGCACGCCGAAACCGACACCCTGCTGGGTTGCCACATCATCGGCCCATTTGCGTCCGAACTGGTCCAGGAAGCGGTGCTGGCGCTGGAGTTCAATGCCAGCAGCGAAGACCTGGCTCGCACCATCCATGCCCATCCGACCCTGTACGAGGCCATGCACGAGGCGGCGTTGTCGGTCCATGGTCGCGCCCTGCACAAGATCAATAGCTGATTTCGCTCGGCGTTGACCGAAAAAGGGCGCTGGTCGCGCCCTTTTTCGTGACCGCCGCGTCGACGCGGTCGCCGCTCCCGAACAGCCGCGCCGTAGTTGGGTCAGACCCCTGTTGACAACCCAATCGCCCGATCCATCCTCACCGAGCCTCCATCCCCATGTCGCTGGCCCGCACCCTTCTCGTCCCGCTCCTGACGGTGCTTTCGCTCATGTCGTCGCTTCCGACCCTCGCCGCCGCGCCCGAACCCTCCACCGCCACGGTCCCCACCGTCCGCAAGACCATCCTGCTCGACGATTTCGAGAATCTCGGCGGTTGGAGCGCCATCGCCTCGCCCACCGCCCGCCTGGAAATCGCCCAGGACGCCGGCCGCTCCGGGCGGGGGATGCGGCTGGACTTCGAATTCAAGGACGGAGCCGGCTGGGTGATCGCCCGCAAGGCGTTTCCCATGCGTCTGCCCGACAACTTCGCCTTTCACTTCCTGATCCGCGGTGACGCGGCGCCCGGCGACGCCGAATTCAAGCTGGTGGATTCGCGGAAAAACGTCTGGTGGTTCAAGAAGCGCGAGTACGCGGTTCCCGGCGACTGGCAGCCGATCACGGTCAAGCGGCGGCAGATCGACCTGGCCTGGGGAACCGGTGGTCCGCTGGATGAGGTGGCGGTCATCGAGTTCGCCTTCGCGCCGGGCAAGCCGGGCAAGGGATCGATTTGGCTCGACGAATTGCGCTTCGAGGAGCGTGAGCCCACCCACGCCTATACCTTGAACCCAACCATTCGCGCCTCCACGACCGCCGAGGGCCGCACCCCGGACGCCGTGCTCGATCCGAACCCCGTCACCCGTTGGCATAGCGGCGCGCTGGCCGAGGAGCAATGGCTGCTGCTGGATTTTCTCACGTCACGCGAGTACGGCGGGCTGGTGATCGACTGGGATCCGGACGATTACGCCGTCGATTACGAGGCGCAGACTTCCGACGACGGCGAAAGCTGGGAACCCGCCTATCGGGTGCGCGATGGCGATGGCCGGCGCGATTACCTCTATCTGCCCGACGCGGAATCGCGCTACTTGCGGCTCAACCTGCAACGCAGCAGCCGGGGCCGGGGCTACGGCATCGGTCGGCTCCTGGTTCAATCCTACGAGTTTTCCAGCTCGCCCAACCGGTTTTTCGAGACCATCGCCCGCGACGCGCCACGCGGCTTCTACCCTCGCTATTTCCAGGGCGAGCAGGGCTACTGGACCGTGGTTGGCGTTCCCGGCGACGGCAAGGAGGCGCTACTCAATCAGGATGGCGCGCTGGAGGTGGACAAGGGCAGTTTTACCATCGAGCCGTTCCTGTTCGCCGATGGCCGCCTGATCACCTGGGCCGACGTGGCCCCCCGCCAGGACCTGGCTCAAGGTTATCTGCCGATTCCGACCGTGCGCTGGGAACACGAATCCTACTGGTTGTCGATCACCGCCTTCGCGGCCGGCCGGCCGGGCGAGTCGGCGCTGTACGCCCGTTATCGGCTGGAAAACCTGAGTCCCGATCCGCGCCACGTCACCCTGTATCTGGCGCTGCGACCGTTCCAGGTCAATCCGCCCTGGCAGTCGCTGAACATGATCGGCGGTGTTGCCCCGACCCGCGAACTGGATTACGCCGACCGAATCGTCCGGGTCAATCAGGGCGTCAAGACGGTCGCGGCGCTGACCGCCCCCGACCGCTTCCGCGCCGCCACCTTCGATCAGGGCGCGCTCACCGATTATCTGGCGACGGGCAAGCTGCCCGAGCGCGCCCAAGTCGCGGATACCTTCGGCTACGCCTCCGGCGTGCTGGAATACGGCTGGGATTTGAAGCCGGGCGAGCAGCGCGAAGTCGTTTTGCGCATTCCGTTTCACGCCGCCGATCCGTTCCCCTCTCCCACCAGCGGGAGAGGGACCGGGGGTGAAGGTGCTCCGTCCGTCGTCGAGGCCGCCGACGTCAACCGCCTGCTGGAACAGACAACCCACGACTGGGCGGCGCGACTGGACCGGGTGGGCCTGGAGTTGCCGCCGGCCGCGCAGCGGCTGGCCTGGAGCATCAAGAGCAATCTGGCCTACATCCTGATCAACCGCGACGGTCCCGCCATTCAACCGGGTTCGCGCAACTACGCCCGTTCCTGGATCCGCGACGGCGCGCTGACATCCGCCGCTCTGCTGGGCATGGGCCATACCGAGGAAGTACGGGAGTACCTGCAATGGTATGCCCACTACCAGACGGCCGATGGCGCGATTCCCTGCTGCGTGGATGCGCGCGGCGCCGATCCGGTGCCAGAGCACGACAGCCACGGCGAATTCATCTACGCGGTGATGGAGTACTACCGCTACACCCGCGATGTGGGCTTCCTGCGGCAGATGTGGCCAGCGGTGGTTCGGACGGTCGGCTACATCGATTCCCTGCGCCAGCAGCGACTGACCGAGAAGTACCGCACCGATCCGGATTGCGTGCCCTATTGCGGGCTGGTGCCGGAATCGATCAGCCACGAGGGCTACTCCAGCCAGCCGCGCCACTCCTACTGGGACAACTTCTTCATCCTGCGCGGCCTCAAGGACGCGGCGGCGATGGCGGCGATTCTGGACGAGGAGGCCCAGGCGGAACGGTTCGCGGCGCTGCGCGACGCCTTCGGCAAGGATCTATACGCCTCGATCCAGGAAACCCTCAAGCTGCACAAGATCGACTTCATTCCCGGCGCGGTCGAACTGGGCGATTTCGATCCCACCTCGACCACCATCGCCGTGGATCCGGGCGGTGAACTGGGGCGGTTGCCGCAACCGGCGCTGAACCGCACGTTCGAACGCTACCACGACGAATTTCTCCGCCAGCGCCGCGCCGAGGCGAAATGGAAAGCCTATACCCCCTATGAATGGCGAATCGTCGGAACCATGATCCGGCTGGGCTGGCGCGACCGGGCGCTGGACCAGATGGCGTTTCTCATGGAGAGCCAGCGACCGGCGGCCTGGAACCATTGGGCCGAGGTGGTCTGGCGCGAGCCAAAAACCCCGCGCTTCATCGGCGACATGCCGCACACCTGGGTCGGTTCCGATTTCATTCGCGCCGCGCGCAGCCTGTTCGTGTACGAGCGCGAGGCGGATCAGGCGCTGGTGATCGGCGCCGGCCTTCCCGCCGCCTGGGTGGAAAGTCCCGAGGGCGTCACGGTGCGGCGGATGCCGACCTGGCACGGCGCCCTGCATTACCGAATGGCGATGGCGGGTCCAGATACGCTGCGGGTGCGTCTGACGGGTGACGTGACCGTGCCGCCGGGAAAGATCATCCTGCATTCGCCGCTCGACCGGCCGCTGCGGGCGGCGACGATCAACGGCCGGGCAGCGACCTTCGCCGCCAACACCGTCACGGTCGATCAGTTTCCGGCCGAGGTGGAATTGCAACACGCCACCGCGCCGTAGGCGGCGCATGATCGTTCTGACGGGGAGAATTCGCCATGACCAACGACTTCCACACATTGAGCAATGGCCATTACGCCACCCGTCTGAGCGCCGCCGGGACGGGCTATTCGACCTGGAACGGGTTGGCGCTGACCCGCTGGAACGCCGATCCGGTCGAGGATAGCGACGGATTTTTCCTGTATTTGCGTGATCGGGACAGCGGCGAACGCTGGTCGCTGAGCCAGCAGCCGGTGGCTGCGCCAGAGGCGCGGCGGGCCAGCCGGTTCAGCGCCGGCAGCGCCGAACTGCGCTGCGAATGCGCGAACATCGAAGCCGAAATGACGGTCGTCGTTCCCGCCGATGCCGAGGTGGAGTTGCGGCGGGTCGTCTTGCGCAACGCCAGTGACCGGCCCCGGCGAATCGAATTGATCAGCTACGCCGAGGTGGTGTTGAACGCAAGGGCCGCCGACGCTGCCCATCCGGCCTTTTCCAAGCTGTTCGTGCAAACCGAGTGGGTGGTGGAACAGCGGGCGTTGCTGGCGCGGCGGCGGCCGCGCGCCGTGGGGGAACCAGTCTGCTGGCTGGTTCACGCGCTGATCGGCGACGGTGGCGAGGCCGAACAGCCCCAATATGAAACCGACCGCGCCCGGTTCATCGGTCGGGGCTATTCGCTCGCCGCGCCGAAGGCGCTGGTGGAACCCGGCACACTGTCCGGCACGGTCGGCAACGTGCTGGACCCCATCGTCAGTCTGCGACGGACCGTGCAACTGGAGGCGGGCGGCGCGGCGCAAGTCACGTTCCTGCTGGGCGCGGCGGTCGAGCGGGAAGCGGCGCTGGCGCTGGCGAGACGCTTTGCCACACCGTCGGCGGTGAACGCGGCGTTCCCCGCGACAATCCGCCTTGCTGGCTCTTGGCTGCCCGTTGGCGACAGCGGCGGGTTACGGCCCGTCGGCCTGACCTACCCTACATTCCCGCCAGAGGCTTATACCCCCGCATTCTTCAACCATGAGGGTGATAACGGTTCGGTGATGGACGAACCGCTCCAGTTCTGGAACAGCCATGGCGGTTTCAGCGCCGATGGAACCGAATACGTGATCCGACTCCAGCCCGACGCCACCGGCCGCTTGCGCCCGCCGCCGCTGCCTTGGACCAATGTCATCGCCAATCCCCAATTTGGCTTTCTGACCAGCGAGACCGGGGCCGGCTACACCTGGAGCCGGAACAGCCGCGAGAATCGCCTGACTCCCTGGTACAACGACCCGATTCTCGACCCGCACGGCGAGGCGTTGTACCTGCGCGACGAGGACGATGGCACGTTCTGGTCACCGCTGCCGGGGCCGATTCCGCCACTCGCGCCCTGCGAAGTCCGCCACGGTTTCGGCTACAGCCACTATCGCCACATCAGCCAAGGGTTGGCACAGGAGACGTGGCTGTTCGTACCCCGTGAAGACCCGGTCAAGATCACTCGAATCCAGTTGCGCAATGTCAGCGGCCAGCCACGCCGGCTGTCCCTGTTCAGCTACGCCCGGCTGGTGCTGGGAGTTTTGCCGGAAGATTACGCGGCGGATCTGGTCATCGAGCAGGATGCGGTGACCGGCGCGCTACTGGCCGAGAATCGCAATCGAGAATTCGCCGGGGGCATCGCCTTTGCCGCCGTCGCGCCGCTCGACAGCGTACCAGTCCATGTCAGCGGCGACCGAGCAAGCTTCATCGGCCATGGCGGTAGCCCAGCCCGACCGGCGGCGCTCGAACGCGATGCGGTACTGAACGGGCAACTGGGCGCGGGCCTCGCTCCCTGTTTCGCGCTGCAAATCACGCTGACGCTGGAGCCGGGCGCGACGGTGGAATACGCCATCCTGCTGGGCGAGGCGGAAAATCGGGACGCGGTTCGCCGGCTGATCGGCCGCTACCGCCGGGATGGCGCGATTGCGGCGGCACTGGACGAGGCGCGGGAATTTTGGCGCGACCGACTGGCCGCCGTGAAGATTCAAACGCCCAGTCCGGCGCTCGATCTGATGGTGAATGGCTGGCTGGCCTATCAAACCCTGAGTTGCCGCTTGTGGGGCCGCTCGGCGTTTTACCAGTCGGGCGGGGCGTTCGGTTTCCGCGACCAGTTGCAGGACGCCGCCGCGCTGATTTATCACGACCCGGAGCTGACCCGCCGGCAACTGCTGCTGCACGCCGCCCACCAGTTCCAGGAAGGCGACGTGCTGCACTGGTGGCATCCGCCGACGAGTTGCGGCATCCGCACCCGTTTCAGCGACGACTTGCTGTGGCTGCCGTATCTGGCGGCGCTCTACGCCCGCGCCACCGGCGATTGGAGCGTGTTCGCCGAGTCGACACGCTTCCTCAAGGCGCGGCTGCTCGAACCGGGCGAGGACGAGGCGTTCCTGACCCCGGAGGAATCGGGAGAAGTCGCCAGCCTGTACCAGCATTGTTGCCGGGCGCTGGACCGGTCGCTGACCCAGGGTGCGCACGGTCTGCCACTGATGGGAACCGGCGACTGGAACGACGGGATGAACCGGGTGGGACGGGAAGAGCGCGGCGAGAGCGTGTGGATGGGTTTCTTCCTGTACGCCATCCTTGGCGAATTCATCCCAGTCTGCGGCCGGCACGGTGATCACGACCGGGCGCGGCGTTACGCTGGGTTTCGCCGTCATCTGGCCGAGGCGCTCAACGAACACGGTTGGGATGGCGAGTGGTATCGCCGGGCCTGGTACGACGACGGCGCGGTGCTGGGTTCCGCCGCTGGCGACGAGTGCCGAATCGACGCGCTGGCGCAAGCCTGGGCGGTGATTTCCAAAGCGGCGCCGTGGGCGCGGGCCGAGGCGGCGCTGGACGCGGTCGAGCGCCATCTGATTTCCGAGCAGGAAGGGCTGATTCGGCTGTTGACGCCGCCGTTCGAGAATACCCCTCACGATCCCGGTTACATCAAGGGCTATGTCGCCGGAGTACGGGAGAATGGCGGCCAGTACACCCACGCGGCGCTGTGGGTGGTGCGGGCGCTGGCCGAGCTGGGCCGGCGCGACCGGGCGGCAAAGTTGCTGGAAATGCTGACCCCGGTTCAGCACGCGCTCACCCCGGAGGCGGTGGCTATCTATCGACTGGAACCGTTCGTGGTCGCCGCCGATGTCTACGGCGCGGCGCCGCACGTGGGCCGGGGCGGCTGGAGCTGGTACACCGGCGCGGCGGGCTGGATGCTGCGGGTGGCGCTGGAATCCATTCTCGGCTTGGAACGGGTCGAGGGACACACGCTGCGCTTGCGGCCCTGCATCCCGGACGAGTGGCCGGGCTTCCATTTGCATTATCGACCGGCCGACGGCGACGCCGGGTACGAGATCGAGGTTCGCAATCCCGATGGCGCCGCCGAGCGGGTGGTTGCGGTGGAAATGGACGATGTCAGTGGCTGGGTCGAGGAGGGCGCGGCCCGCATCCCGTTGTTGCGGGATGGAAAGACGCACCGGGTGATCGTGACGCTGGCGAAGCATTCCCCCGAATCGGAATCAGGCATGGGTTCGAGCGCCTGATGCCAGACGTTTCAAGTGCTTGATTATCATTGAGCGCGCTGCTATTTTTGCAAAATAGAAATCCAATTCTATTTTGCAAATCATGATCAATCGCTCCATTGCCCGCTTGGTGCGGGAAAGGCTGGCGACCTATCCCGCCGTGGCGCTCCTGGGCCCCCGTCAGTCGGGCAAAACCACCTTGGCCAAGTCCCTGGACGGCGTCTATTTCGATCTCGAACAACCGGTTGACCGTTTGCGGTTGGATGTCATGTGGGAAACGGCGGTGGCTGGCGCGGACCTGCTGATCCTCGACGAGGCGCAGGAAATGCCCGTGCTGTTTCCCCGCCTGCGCGCCACGATTGACGCCGATCGGAAACGCAACGGGCGGTTTCTGCTGCTGGGCTCCGTTTCCCCCACCTTGATGCAACAGGTCGGCGAAAGCCTGGCGGGACGCCTGGCCCTGTGCGAGTTGACCCCCTTCGTAGCCTCCGAGCTGCCGGAATCCGCGTGGGATGCGTTGTGGCGCTTCGGCGGCTATCCCGACGGCGGCATCCTGGACGCGGCGCGCTATCCCGCATGGCAACGGTTTTACCTTGATCTCCTCGCCCAGCGCGATTTGCCCCATTGGGGACTACCCGCCCGCCCGGCCACCACCCAACGCCTGTTTCGTATGCTGGCGACCTTGCACGGCCAGGTTTGGAACGCCTCCCAACTCGGCAAAAGCCTTGGCCTGAGTTACCACACCATCAATCAGTACGCCGATTTCCTCGAACAGGTCTTTCTGATCCGGCAACTGCCGGCGTACTCGGCCAACCTGCGCAAGCGTCTGGTCAAAAGTCCCAAATTTTACTGGCGCGACTCCGGCCTCCTGCACGCCTTGCTTGACTGGGCATCGCCGGCGGACCTGTTGGCAAAGCCTTGGGTCGGCGCCAGTTGGGAGGGATGGGTGATCGAGCAAATGCTCGCGCACCTTGAGGCCCACGGCAAACCCCACCAGGCTTTTTACCTGCGCACCAGCGATCAGTATGAAATCGATCTTCTGCTGGAATGCGGCGGCCGGTTGTGGGCGTTCGAGATCAAACTGACCAGTTCGCCGGCGCTAGCCGATCTGGGGGCCTTGGGCAAGAAGGCCGACCTGGTGAGCGCGCACGGCCATTTTCTCATCAGCCGTACGACCCAGCCGGTCATGGCAAATCAGCGCGGCTCGCTCGATCTCAGGACCTGTCTGGACTGGTTGCTGAGTCTTTGAGACGCCCCCCGTTCCAGCCGGGCGAGGTGATAGCCGACCCGGATTAAAGTGAGTTCCGGATTAAGGATGGGGAGGCGGCCCCTGGGGTGGAACCTGCTAAGAGACTGTCGAAAAACTCTTCATTGATTTTTAAGAAAAATTTTTCCTGGGCTAGGCCATATCCGACTGTGTAGGCCAAAAACCGGCTGGAAGCCCGAATCGACAGTCATATAGATCAAAGAGTTAGTTTTATACAGGCTCTAAGTTCTCTTTTTGATGGCAGTCCACTACACGTAGTGCGCGAGATCGGCGGCGGTGAGCGCGATCGGCACTTCGACGGCGACAGTCGCGGTATCGTTCACCAAGAGGAATTCCTGCACGGTCGGGTGGTGCTTGTGGTTCTCGACCACCTGGAGCGCGAAGTGCAAGCTCTCGACCGAGAGGTTGTCGCGACGCACGGTGAGGCGCAGCACGTGGGCGGGGAAGGCGGACTTCGTCCGTGATGCACGCGGCGTTTCCTTCAGGAATAGCTCGTGCGGGCAGTGCCCGGGGATGCCTTCAAGGTAGCGTTGGAGCGGAGCGAGCGGCGCGTTGCGCGGGTGACGCGAGTGCGCGGGAAGAGAGATGCCGGAAAGATACCGCACGGGAAGAGCAGAAGAGGACGGGGAAACTATCCACGAGCGAATGGAAGATCGGAGTGGGGTGTTTGTGTATCGTTGTAATACGAGAAATCTGAACAGTGGGTACGCGAGCGGCGCGTTTTAATACCCATAGTGTACCTATACGTTTGATATTCCTAGTTTGTTACTTGATAGACACATTGTGCTTGATGTGCTGTAATCATCATGGGGTAAATTCGATCCGCAAGGTGACAGTGGGCGGAGATTTGATGGCACCGGATAGCCAAGCGCGCGGCGCCACGGGTGGAAAAGGCGGAGCGGATGTACACCACGTTAGCAGATTAGCAAATCGAAAACGCATTCCATGAGGAGAGCGCAATGAAAATCCGTACCAGTCGTTTCATATTGGCAGCCATCGCTGCGGTTTTTGTAGTTTTCGGTATGGAGGCCATGGCCACCAACGGATGGCAGTATACAGGAGCACTTAGAGGATATCCGGCACAAAAGATGCTTGATCTCAATAATTTGGTAGGCTGTAGGCAAAGCAATCACTCTGAAAAGGACGTTATACCAAATGCTACTAAAATAATATATTATATTTTTTAACGAAAAGTGAGGATTTAACCATGTGCCGTGTGTTTAAGCTGGAAATTATTGAATCTAAAGAAGAACTGGAAGAGCAGTTAAAAAAGGAGAAGGATATGCGCAAACGGGAACGTTTGCAGTTTCTGTATTGGTATAAGATAGGTCAGGCAAAGACACGTAAAGCGCTAGCAAAATTATTGTGTCGAAGCCAATTTGCTATCGGCCAGTGGAGCGAGATCTATCGTGAAAAAGGGCTCGCTGGCTTGCTGAACCTGAACTATCGTTGTGGCAATCTGGCTCCCTCCATACCGGTAGAAATTCAATGGCAACTGAAAGAGAAATTAGCCCAACCCGAGGGGTTTCCCAGTTACAAAGCGATCCAAATTTGGCTCAAGGAAACGCATGGTTTAGAAGTCCCCTATTCCACCGTGGTTGGGACGGTCAAAAATCGGCTTGAGGCCAGCCTTAAAGTCCCTCGGCCCCAAGCAGTGGATTATGATCCGGTGGCGGCGGAAGCGTTCAAGGAAGCGGTTCCCACCGAACTGAATAAGATACTAAAGCCTTGTTTATCAGGATATTCTAGCATACGGTATTGGACTCAGGACGAAAGTCGCTTTGGGTTAAAAACGATCACGCGCCGACGATTGACCCTGAAAAAGGTCAAGGCGGTGGTGGAAACCCAATGGCAATTTAAAGCCTGTTATCTGTATGGGGTGGTTGAGCCGCTGACGGGTGAATTGATGATTCAAGATTACGACCGAGTGAATACCGAAAACTATCAAAAGTTTCTCGATGATTTTTCGCAAAAATATCCCAACGATTTTCATGTAGTTCAAACGGATAATGCGACATTTCATCGCTCCACCGATTTGGTAATGCCCGATAATGTGATGGCTTTATCAACCGCCACACAGCCCTCAAGTCAATTCTTCTGAGCGGTTATGGCAATGGTCAAAAGGCGAGATCGCCAATCAGGTTTTTGCGAATTTGGATCATCTAAAAGCCACGGTAAAAGCGCTTTTTTTATCCAAGCCAAAAGCATTCTTTGCCTCGCTCACTCATCGGAATTTTATCATAGATGCCCTGCAAAAAATTGGTATGGTACCGGCTGTATCATAAAGTAGATTTTTAGTAGTATTTGGTATCAAAAGATTTCTTGATTTTTAATATGATTATAATCATTGAGTTAGTGATCCGAGTAGCGAATAATTAAAATCAGGTTTTCCCTCTCTCCAAAATCAGGGTTTCCCTGATGCCAACGCGCTACTCTCTAGCATAGCCTACCTCCCATCGCCCCCCATGCGGGGGGTTGCGCAGCTTCAATAGGCAACCTTGGTTGGCGTGGAGGGTCGTAAATATGCCGCAACTCATCAATCAATTTATCAATGCCCATTTACAATGGATATCGAAACTGACCACTTCGATTTACGGTGGACAGATTCCAGATCGAGATACGGCAAGCGTGGATAATGTCTGTGCTCTTGGAAAATGGATACATGGCGAAGGGAATCAATTGCATGGGAATGTCAAGGGATTCGCCGAGCTAAGAGAGAAGCACAGGCAGTTTCATCTTGCCGTTGGCCAGGTGATCGACCTGGTGAACGCCAATAAAGTGGATGAAGCGAAAGTTGAGATGGCTTCTGGCAAGTTCAGGCAAATCTCGGGAGAGGTGGTAAACCTGCTTTCCAGGTTGCGCAATTCGATCAAAGGGGTGGACATGGCGCAATAGCCTGCTGTCATCGAGGTTGCAGGCTGCGGTTTGAATCCGTAACATTTCCGCCCTTGAAATCGGCGGTTCCCGTTCTTGGGATTTCGCCCCGCAAAACGGAAACCGGACACCATGCGCAGCCACTATTGCGGCCAGGTCACCGAGGCCTTGCTGGATCAAGACGTCACCCTTTGCGGCTGGGCGCACCGCCGCCGCGATCACGGCGGCGTGATCTTCGTCGACCTGCGCGACCGCGAGGGTCTGGTGCAGGCAGTGATCGATCCCGATACCCCGGATGCCTTCGCCAATGCCGAACGGGTACGCAACGAATACGTCCTGCGGGTGACTGGCCGCGTGCGTCGGCGGCCCGAGGGCACTGAGAATCCCAATCTGGCCACCGGCGCGGTCGAGGTGCTGGCCCGCGACCTGGAAATTCTCAACCGGTCCGAGCCGCTGCCGTTCCAGTTGGACGATCAGGACACCTCCGAGGAGGTACGGCTGCGTTATCGTTATCTCGACCTGCGCCGGCCGGAGATGCAGGAACGGTTGCGGCTGCGCACCCGGGTGATCAGCGCGCTGCGCCAGTTTCTGGAACAGCACGGTTTCATGGACATCGAAACCCCAATGCTGACCAAAGCCACCCCGGAAGGCGCCCGCGACTATCTGGTGCCCAGCCGCACCCATCCGGGCAGTTTCTTCGCCCTGCCGCAGTCGCCGCAGTTGTTCAAGCAACTGCTGATGATGGCGGGCCTGGATCGCTACTATCAGGTGGTGCGCTGCTTTCGCGACGAAGACCTGCGCGCCGACCGCCAGCCGGAGTTCACCCAGCTCGATATCGAAACCTCGTTCATGGACGAGCAGGCCATTACCGACTTGATGGAAGCAATGATTCGAGGGATGTTCAAGGCCGTGCTGGACGTGGATTTGCCCAATCCGTTTCCGAGGATGCCCTACGACACCGCGATGCAACGTTATGGCTCCGACAAGCCGGATTTGCGCATTCCGCTGGAATTGACCGAACTGTCGGATTTGATGGCGGACGTGGAATTCAAGGTCTTTTCCGGTCCCGCCAGCGATCCCAACGGCCGGGTGGCGGCATTGCGGGCGCCGAACGGTGGCAAACTAAGTCGGCGCGAGATCGATCTTTACACCGAGTTTGTCGGTCGCTACGGCGCGAAAGGGCTGGCCTACATCAAGGTCAACGATGTCACCGCCGGTCGCGAGGGTTTGCAGGCGCCCATCGTGAAATTCCTGCCCGACGAGACGTTGGCCAAGATTCTCACCCGCACCGGGGCGGAAAATGGCGACCTGATCTTCTTCGGCGCGGACTCGGCCAAGGTGGTCAACGACGCGCTGGGCGCGCTGCGGATCAAGCTGGGTCACGATCTTGGCCTGGTGCATGGCGCGTGGGCGCCGCTGTGGGTGGTCAATTTCCCGATGTTCGAATGGGACGGACCGGCGCAATGCTGGAACGCCCTGCACCACCCCTTCACCGCGCCGCGCACCGACGATCCCACCGAGGTGCGCGCGCATCCCGAACGCTGCCTGTCCCGGGCCTACGACATGGTGCTGAACGGCACCGAAATCGGCGGCGGCTCGGTGCGTATCCACCGCCAGGAGATGCAAAACACGGTGTTCGAATTGCTAGGCATCGGCCCCGAGGAAGCACGGGCCAAATTCGGCTTCCTACTGGACGCCCTGAAGTTCGGCTGCCCGCCACACGGCGGCTTGGCCTTTGGCCTGGACCGGCTGGTGATGCTGATGGCGGGGGCGACCTCTATCCGCGAGGTGATGGCCTTTCCCAAAACCCAAAGCGCCGCCTGCCTGCTGACCCAAGCTCCGGCCCCCGTCACCGAGGCGCAGTTGCGCGATCTCAACATCCGCCTGCGCCGCACCCCCTGAAGGCGGAGGCGGTTGGAAACACAACCGTCACCCCCGCCCCCTGTTCCGCCAGTGGACGAGGGGAGATCGCCATCCTGGAAACGCCCGGAATCGGTGCTGGTGGTGGTGTACACGGCGGCCGGCGAGGTGCTGGTGCTGCGCCGCCGTCACCCGCCCGATTTTTGGCAGTCGGTCACCGGCAGCCTGCGCTGGGATGAAACCGACCCGCTGGACGCCGCGCGCCGGGAGTTGCGTGAGGAAACCGGCCTGGGCGACGAAGCGAAAATCGTCGCCTGCGGCGTGGTCAACCGCTTTCCGATCCTGCCGCCCTGGCGGCATCGCTATGCCCCGAACGTTACGGAGAATGTCGAGCACGTCTTCCGGGTCCTGCTGCCGGAATGGCGGCGGGTGGCGCTCAATCCCACCGAACATGGCGAATACGAATGGCTGCCACGGGCCGCCGCCGCCATTCGAGTCACGTCCCACACCAACCGGGACGCTATCCTGAGCCTGCCATGAAAGCGCTGTTCGCCCGTTACGCGGGGCCATGCATCGGCTTGGCATTGTTTATCGCCGCACTGTGGGTACTGCATCATGCGCTAGCCATGCATGGCTACCAGGACGTTATCACCGCCTTGAAGCGGCAACCAGGTTCGCGGCTAGCAGCCGCCTGCCTATGCACCATCCTGAGCTATCTGATCACCACCGGCTATGACTGGTTGGCGCTGCGCTACATTCGCCATCCCTTACCTTGGCCCAAGGTGGGTTTCGCCGCTCTGATCAGTTACGCCATCAGCAATTCAGTTGGATTTTCGGTCCTGACCTCCAGTTCGCTACGTTATCGACTGTATTCAAGCTGGGGCCTGACGGCGGTGGACATCGCCCGGATCGTCCTGTTCACCACGCTGACCTTTTGGCTGGGCATTTTGACCATGGGGGGCGTGGTGCTGACGTTGAACCCGCCGGATCCACACGCTTTCCCTTACCTGACCATGAATAGCCGACTGCTGGGGATCTTGCTTCTGATTCCGCCGGTCGCTTATCTGCTGCTGGGAGTTTTGCGCCGCCAGCCGCTGCGAGTAGGACCATGGACGCTACCGATGGCACGGCTTCGCCTGGCGTTGCCGCAACTGGCGGTGGGTTCCCTCGACTGGATCATGGCCAGCGCGGTGCTGTATATCCTGCTGCCGGCCTCGGCCAAGATCGACTTTGGCCAAGTGCTCGGCGTCTTTCTCGTGGCCCAGTTCGCCGGCCTCATCAGTCATGTTCCGGGTGGGCTGGGTGTGTTCGAGTCGCTGGTGGTGCTGCTGCTGAAGAACCATCTGCCCACCGCCGACCTGCTCGGTACGCTGCTGGCCTATCGACTGATCTACTACCTGCTGCCGCTGACGCTGGCGGCGATCGCGCTCGGCCTGTACGAATTGCGACATCAGAAGGAACGGATTCTGTGGCTGCCGCGTCTGGTGGGACCGTGGGCGCCAGTGTTGTTGCCGCAGGTGTTCGCCTTGCTGGCGCTCATCAGCGGGGCGGTGTTGTTGTTCTCGGCGGTGACCCCGGCGGTCGAGGCCCGGCTGGCGTGGCTGGAGGATCGAATCCCGCTGTCGGTGCTGGAAGCCTCCCATTTCGTCAGCAGTCTTCTAGGGATGGGCTTGCTGTTGCTGGCGCGGGGCCTGCAACGCCGACTGGACGCCGCCTGGCTGCTGGCCGTATTCTTCCTGGGCGCCGGCATCGCCGCCTCGCTGCTCAAGGGCGCCGATTACGAGGAAGCGATCATCCTGACCATTCTGTTGGCGGGTTTGTTGCCGTCCCGCCAACAATTTTACCGTCGCGCCTCGCTGCTCGGCGAAAGCTTCTCGCCAGGTTGGATCGCCACCATTCTGGTAGTGCTGGTCTGCGTCGCCTGGCTCGGCATCTTCTCGTATCAGCACGTCAAGTACTCGCGGATGTTGTGGTGGGATTTCAGTTTCGGCGACCAGGGCAACGCGCCGCGATCCCTGCGGGCGCTGGTGGGCGCGTTGGGCGTCGTGCTGTTCTTTGGGGTCGCCAGGCTGCTGCGGCCCATGCGCTTTGAGCCGGACCAACCCGGGCCGGACGATCTGCGACCGGCCCAGGCCATCGCCGTCGCGTTCCCACGTAGCTACGCTCATCTGGCCTTGTTGGGCGATAAAGCGCTGTTGTTCAACGAAAACCGCGATGCTTTCCTGATGTACGGCATCGCGGGCCGCGCTTGGGTGGTGATGGGGGATCCGGTGGCCGCCCGCGAGGAGGATCGCCGCGAACTGGCCTGGCAATTCCGCGAGTTGTGCGAGCGCCACGGTGGCTGGTCGGTGTTCTATCAAGTTCACCCTGACCATCTGGGATTGTACGTGGAACTGGGACTGACGCTGCTCAAGTTCGGCGAGGAAGCGCGGGTGCGGCTGGCGAAATTTTCGCTGGACGGCAAGGCCCGGAAAACCCTGCGCAACACCGTCAACCGACTGGAACGGGACGGCTACCGGTTCGAGATCGTGGAGGCGACAGCCGTGCCGGACCTGCTACCCCGGTTGCGCGCGGTTTCCGACGCCTGGCTGAGGGGGAAAAGCGCGCGGGAGAAGGGATTTTCGCTGGGATTTTACCACGAGGACTACCTGCGAACCGGCCCGATTGCCATCGCGCGCCACGACGCTGAGATTGTCGCCTTCGCCAACCTGTGGCTGGGCGGGCGCGAGGAACTGTCGGTGGATCTGATGCGTTACCTGCCTGACAGCCCGAATGGACTGATGGACTTTCTATTTATTCAGATCATGCTGTGGGGCCGCGACCAGGGCTACGAGTGGTTTAATCTCGGCATGGCGCCCCTAGCCGGCTTGCAGAACCGCAACCTCGCGCCGTTGTGGAATCGATTCGGGGCGCTGGTGTTTGGCGGCGGTGAAGCGCTTTACAATTTCCGGGGCCTGCATCAGTACAAGGATAAATTCAATCCCCACTGGGAAGCCCGCTATCTGGCGGCGCCAGGCGGTCTGGCGCTGCCTCGGGTGTTGACGGAGTTGACCGCCCTAATCGCCGGCGGTGTTAGGGGAATGATCGGCAAATGACTATCCCGCGGAACCCATCGATGCGCATGTCATGGCGAATGTTGGGCTTGACCGCTGCTCTGCTGGCGGCCACCGCCACGTTGGCGCAACCCGCCGAGGATGCGCTGGACGATGCGACCTTCGGCAAGTTGATGGTTCGATACGCCACCGACGACCCCAAGGGCGTGATTCTCTTCGTTTCTAGCGCGGGCAGATGGAACACCGAGTTGACGGCGACGGCCAAGGCGGTGGCGGAACTGGATTACGTGGTCGCGAGCATCGACTTGAACGACTATCTGACCCGATTGGACCGAGCGGAGACCGCCTGTGCCGACCCGGCGGCGGACCTCGATCGATTGAATCGGCTGATCGAGCAGCGCTATCCCATCGCCACTCACCAGCCTCCCATTCTGCTCGGTTACGGCGCTGGCGCGGCGTTGACCTACGCGGCGCTGGCCCAGGGACCAGACGATCGCTTTCATGCGGGAGTTGGCGTCGACTTCTGCCCGGAATTGCCGTTGCGCAAGCCCTTGTGTATGGGCGTGGCGCATTTGGAGAGCGCCGCGTTGCCAGACGGCAAGGGTACCGCGCTCAAGCCGGTAACTCGGCTCCCGACCACCTGGTTCGTGTTTCAAAACCGACCGGCCTGCGATGCCAACGCGGCCACGCAATTCGTCAAATCCGTGCAACTGACCCGGCTGACCGAAATCCCGGGCGCGACGGGAAGCGGGGGCTGGCTGCCGCAAGTCTCCGCCTTGCTGCAATGGCTGGACCCTGGCATCGTCCGGCAGGTGCAACCCGACGCCAGCGTCAGTGGCGTACCGCTCACCGAGATGCCGATTACCGCTGGTCCCGACCGCCCGCAACTGGCGGTGATGTTCTCCGGCGATGGCGGCTGGGCGCTGCTCGACCGCGCCGTGACCGCCGAACTGGCGAAAAACGGTCTACCCACGGTGGGCTGGGATTCGTTGAGCTATTTTTGGAAAGCCCGTCAGCCCGATGAAGTGGCGCTGGATTTGGAGCGGGTGCTGCGCCACTACCTGGACGTCTGGAAAAAGAGCCGGATCGTGTTGATCGGTTATTCGTTCGGCGCGGATGTGCTGCCGGCGGTCGTCAACCGCCTGCCCCAGGAGTTGCGGGATCGCATCGATCTGATGGCGTTGCTGGGCCTGTCGGATCACGCCTCCTTCGAGTTCAACCTGACGGACTGGATCAGCGACAAACCCGACGCCGCCGACCAACCGGTGCGGCCGGAGTTAGAAAAATTGAGTGGATTCAAACGATTGTGCATTTACGGCGCTGATGAGGCGGACGCGACCTGTCCGAAGCTAGCCGATCTGGGCGTGATCGTCGAAAAAATGCCCGGCGACCACCATTTCGACGAGGATTATCCGAGCGTGGCCCGACGCATTCTCGATCAATTGCCGCCGCTGCCGGCCAAACCCTGAAGAGGCTGAACATGGCCGTTTACGCCATCGGCGATATTCAGGGTTGTTACGACCCCTTGGCCCGCCTGCTGGATCATCTGCGCTTCGATCCCGTCGCTGACGTGCTATGGCTGGTCGGCGATCTGGTCAATCGTGGGCCGCATTCGGTCGAAGTGCTGCGGCTGGTGCATGGCCTGGGCAAGCGGACGGTGACGGTGTTGGGCAATCACGACCTGACTCTGTTGGCGGTCGCCGCCGGTCAGGTCAAGCCCAAGCGCAAGGACACGTTTCATACCATTCTCGCTGCGCCCGATCGGGACGAATTGCTGGACTGGCTGCGCCGGCGGCCTTTGTTGCACCACGATCCAACGCTGAATTTCACCCTGATTCACGCGGGCCTGCCGCCACAGTGGGATTTGGCTCTGGCGCAACGCTGCGCGGCGGAGCTGGAAGCGACCCTGCGCGGGCCGGATTGCGGGGATTTCCTGGCCCACATGTTCGGCGGCGAGCCGCGCCGCTGGCGGGATGATCTGGCCGGTTACGACCGGCTGCGTTTCATCGTCAATGCCTTGACTCGAATGCGCTTTTGCACGGCGGATGGCGCGCTGTCCTTTTCCGAGAAGGGAGCGCCGGGCAGTCAGGGACCGGGCTTGCTGCCCTGGTTCGCCGTGCCGGGTCGGCACGGCGTCGATCTTAACCTCGTGTTCGGTCACTGGGCGGCGCTGGGCTATTATCGCGCGCCGGGGATTTACGCCCTCGACAGCGGCTGCGTCTGGGGCAACCGGCTGACCGCGATCCGGCTGGACGAACCCGGCGTACCCGCCTGGAGCGTACCCGCGATCAATTTTCCTTCTCTGACCTGAATGTCCTCGCTCACGCTCATCGCCGCGCTGGCGCGCAACCGGGTGATCGGTCGCGACAGCCGCTTGCCCTGGCACTTACCGGCGGACTTGCGCTTCTTCAGGCAAACGACGATGGGCAAACCGTTGCTGATGGGCCGGCGCACCTGGGAATCCATCGGCCGGCCACTGCCGGGACGGCGGATGATCGTGTTGAGCCGCGCCCCGGATTATCAGGCGCCCGGCTGCATGGTGGCGCGGTCGCTGGACGAAGCCGTGGAACTGGCCGGCGCGGTTCCCGAAAGCATGGTGATCGGCGGCGCGGCGTTGTATCGGCAAACTCTGCCGCTGGCCGAGCGGCTGCATCTGACGCGGGTGGAGGCGGATGTGCCCGGCGACGTCTGGTTTCCGGAATGGAACGAGGGAGACTGGCGGCTGGCTTGGGAAGAGTCATATCCAGCGGATCGGGATCACGCCTGGCCGTACCGATTTCAACGGTGGGAGCGCGCGTGATGGGTCAGGGGTAATAAGACCTTGAATCACAATAACCAGAAGATTTTCTGTTATTCCTTATGATTTCTTTCCCAGGTGGCGCACTGGATCGCCAGCGCCAGAAATCTTCCACGGCCCCATGGTTCGCATGGGCGCTGGCCCTGATGCTTTTCGGGCTACCGCTCGCCACTTACTGGAATACCACGTTTCATCACTTCGGCTTCCGCGACGACTACTCCAACCTCAACGAAGCGCACGAACAACCGGGGAAGATCATCCATTTCATCGCTTCGCATGGACGGCCGGTTTACGGATTTCTGCTGGAATATTCCTTTGGCTGGATCGACTCCATCCGCGAACTCGAATGGCTACGATTCGCGGGCGCGATCGGGCTTGGGCTGATCGCGGTATTCCTGTTTGGGTTGTTGCGGCGGCGGGGCTGGAGCCTGACCGCGGCGGCGTTCACGGCGGCCATGGCCTCCCTGGCGCCAGCGGCGCAGGTGATCGCCAGTTGGGCCACCGCCTGGCCCTACACGGTGGCGGCGTTGTTTTCGCTCGGTGGGTTTGCGCTGGCGGACAACGCGCGCGCGTGCTGGCCAGGATTCCGCCGGGCTGGGGCCGTGCTGCTGATGACGCTCGCCGCCCTGGTTTATCAACCGACCGGCTTGTTCTACTGCGTCGGCATCGCGACGGCGCTGCCGAGTCGACGCGGGCGGTCGTGGGCCGAGAATCTGCGCTGGGCGAGCGTTCATCTGGGAATCGTGTTCGCGGGACTGGTCGTGGCCTTTCTCATCGTGAAGGCGCTGTATCTGGCCGAGGTGTTCAAGGCGTCGGCGCGCATCACGTTCGAACACGACCCATTCGGTAAGCTTTGGTGGTTCATTCAGGGATCGTTGCCCAACGCGCTCAGTATCTTCGTGCTGAACGACGACGACGGCTCGACGCGGGCCGCTTTCACGGCAAGCGTGGGGCTGACCGCGGCGCTGCTGGCGGCGGGACTGGGCGCCGAAGGGTGGCGACGCGGTGGGCGAATGGCCGCATTCTGGTTGATGCTGCTCGTGTTGCTGCCGCTGGCGGCGTATAGCGTCAATCTTGTGGTGGCGGATCGTTACGCTTCCTACCGCACGACGTTTGCCCTGACCGGCGTATTGCTGGTTTTCGTCACGCTGTCGTGGATCAATCTGTGTGGTCTGGCGAAGCGTGGAGGGCGGTGGATCGAAGGGGCCGGCTATGTCGTGGCGCTGGCGCTGGCGGTCCACACGGCGCGTTTCCACGCCTTCGCGCTCATCGCCGCTCCCCAAGGCGCCGAGCTGCAAATCATTCAGGACACGGCCAACCACGTCGTGCCGCAAGACCGGCCCGTCAGGCTTTATTTCGTGCAACCCACACTGGCCGACAGTCCGGCGGCGATTATCTATCACGACGAATTTGGCTCGCTGTCGACCGACAACGACTGGATGCCGCAAAAGATCTTCGACGCATTGATGCGCGAGCGTTTTCCCACGCTGCCGAATCGCGAGCGACGCTACGAAATGCAAACCGGCCACGCGCCGCTGCCACGGCAATCGTTCGACTTCGTCATTGACATGCGCAGGCTGAGGCGCCTCGGCGCGCCTGACATGGGACTGTATTCGGGCAAGGCTTCGTAGCCCATGCGCGTTGCTTGAATCAACCCTTTTCAATGTCCCCAGGAGTATGTCCCATGAGCGAACCGGTGCTGATAACCGTTCATGGTTCGGCGGCCCAACTGACCCTGAACCGACCGGAAGCCTATAACGCCCTGAATATTCCGACCGCCCAGGCGCTGACCCGAGCGCTGCTGGATGTGGGAGCCGACCCGGCGATTCATGGCGTCATCATCACCGGTGACGGTCCGGCCTTTTCCGCCGGCGGCGACATCAAATTCGTGCTGGCCCATCCCCATGGACCGGCGGCGGCGTTTCACGAACTGGCCACCCAGGTTCATGTCTGCGTGACCGAAATCCGCCGACTGCGCAAGCCGGTCATCGCCGCCATTAACGGCGTGGCGGCCGGCGGCGGCTTTTCCCTGGCCCTGGCCTGTGATTTTCGGATCATGGCGGAATCGGCGCGGCTCAAGCAGGGCTTCACCAGCAACGCGCTGTGCGTCGACGCCGGCGGCACTTTCACTCTGCCGCGTTTGGTCGGGCTGGCCCGCGCCCTGGAAATCGCCGCGTTCGACGAACCGATAGCCGCCGACCAAGCCATGGCCTGGGGATTGGTGACGCGGGTGGTTCCCGACGCGCGATTGCTGGATGCCGCGCTGGAGATGGCGCGGACCCTCGCCCAAAAGTCCTTGCATACCTTCGGCCATGTCAAAACTCTGCTGACCGATGCGTTCGACACCTCGTGGGAAGCGCAACTGGAACGCGAGCGGCGCGGCTTGGCCATCTGTGCGGGCCACGCCGACGGCCTGGAAGGTCTGCGCGCCTTCGTGGAAAAACGGCCGCCACATTACAATCGTTGATCCGTGCGTTCGCCGCGCGATGGCCTTGTCGGTCGGGTCGAGCGCGAGCGCAATGTCGGCGGCACAGTCTCCGCGCATGACACAGGGGGTTTCGCCATGACGCTTCATCCGACCGTGGCGGCGGTGACCGACCGAATGCGCGAGCGCAGCGCGTCGACCCGTTCCGCCTATCTGGCGCGACTCGACCAGGCCCACGCGCGCGGATCGCGCAAGACCCTGTCCTGCGCCAGCCTCGCCCACGCTTTCGCCACCCTCGACCCAACCGATAAGGCTATCTCGCGCACGGCGCGTTGGCCCCATCTTGCCATCGTCTCCTCGTACAACGACATGCTGTCCGCCCATCAGCCGCTGGAGCGGTTTCCCGCCCTGATCAAGCAGGCGGCGCGCGAGGCGGGCGCGGTGGCGCGGTTCGCCGGCGGCGTGCCGGCCATGTGCGACGGCGTGACGCAAGGCCAGCCGGGCATGGAACTTTCGCTGTTCTCGCGCGACGTGATCGCGATGGCGACCGCCGTGGCGCTGGCGCATGGCGTGTTCGACGCCGTGTTGTGTCTCGGTGTCTGCGACAAGATCGTGCCGGGACTGCTGATCGGCGTCCTGCACTTCGGCCACCTGCCGACGATCTTCGTGCCCGGCGGACCGATGGCCTCCGGCCTGCCCAACGCCAAGAAGGCGAAAATTCGCCAACTGTACGCTCAAGGCCGGATTGGCGCGACGCGCTGCTGGAGGCGGAGTTCCAGGCGTATCACGGGCCGGGCACCTGCACGTTTTACGGCACCGCCAACTCAAATCAGATGCTGATGGAAACGATGGGCCTGCAGCACGGTGATGTACTGACCGTCGTCGGCGCGGGTCTGGCGCGCTATCGCGAAGAGCCCTGTCTGGACCGTGGCGCGCTGGTTTGGCGCTCCGCCCCGAAACGGAGCGGCGACGAGAGCGTCCTGCGCCCCGCCGCGCGGCCATTTGCTCCCGATGGCGGATTGAAATTGCTGAGCGGCAATCCGGGCCTGGACCTTGCCCGCGCTCAAACCCCGGCGATCACCCGCAGCCCGATGAAAATCAAGTCCGGCTCCAGTCGATAGTCGCGTTGCAAACTGGGTGACACCGCTTCGGCGTCGCCGCCGGTCAACAACCGCGCGCCGGGACCGTGGCGGGTGACCATCCGGTCGCTGATCCCGTCGATGGCCGAGGCCACCGCGTACAGCGCCCCGCCCCAAACACAGTCGCGGGTGCTCTGACCGAACAACTGCGCTTCTCCCGTTTCCGATGGAATTTGCTGGGTTTCCCGGTACAGCGCCTCGCGCATCAGACGCATTCCTGGGACGATGACCCCGCCCAGGTGCTGGCCATCCGCCGCCAGCGCGTCGATCGTGACCGCCGTGCCGCAATCGACCACATAGCAGGCTTGCGATCCCAGCAGCGCCCGCGCCGCGATCATCGCCACCCAGCGGTCCGCGCCCATCCGCTCCGGTTCGGCGTAGGAATTGCGGATCCCGCAAGCGGCCGCGGTCGAAACCGCGAATTCCGCCTGGATGGCCCAGGTCCGCTGGATCCAGGCCGTCAATTCCACCCGAGCCTTGGATCCGGCCACGCTGACGATCAATACCCGCGTCGGGCGGGGCAGATCCACCCACAGCCGGCCCGCCAGTTCGCTCCAACTCTCTTCGCCATGCGCGGCCCGACCGCGCGCCCGAAACTCGCCCCGCTCGCAACAAACCCATTTGATGCGGCTATTGCCGACATCGGCCAGCAAGATCATGGCTCCAGCCTCAGGCTGATTTCGCCGCCGATACAGGGTCGCAGCCGTCCGTCAGCGGTCTCCAGCAACAACGCACCCGTCGCGTCCACGCCCCGGGCGATGCCGATCAGAGTCGTATTGGGCAGGGTCAGGCGTACCCGTCGTCCGACCACCCGATCAAATTCCGCCCACTCGGCGGCTAGATCGGCGAACCCCCCCCCCTGAAACCGCACGAAGGTTTCGATCAATTCGCTGATCAGCAGCGCGGCCAACCGGTTGCGGGCAATGGGCTCCACCCCCAGGATTTCCCGCAGATCGACCCAGGGTTGGTCGATCGCCGCCGCCGCCGCGGGGGGCAGCGCCACGTTCAAGCCGACGCCAGCCACCACGGCGAAGACATCGGGGCCACCGCTGGATTCCAGCAGGACGCCGCCCAGCTTGCGTTCGCGCCACCATAGGTCATTGGGCCATTTCAGCCCGACTTCGGCCACGCCGAAACTCCGCAGGGCGCGGGCCACGGCAATGCCAGTCGCCAGACTCAAACCGCTCAGCGCCGTCGCCGACAGATGAAACCGCCACAGCAGTGAACCGGCCAGACTGGCGGCGAAGGGTGACTGCCAGGACCGCCCCAGCCGGCCCCGCCCAGCCCGCTGCTGCTCGGCCAGGCAGACCGCGCCGCTGGGCCAGTCCTCGTCGATCCGGGCCAACAGGTCATCGTTGGTGGAATCCAGCACTGGATGTACGTCCAGTCGACCAAGCCAGGCGCGAGCCGTCTCGGTCAATTCAGCCAGGATGCGCTTCCGATCCAACAGTTCCAACATAACATTCATCGGTTCGCTCCGGATTCCAGGGGCAATAAAAACCGCCTTCCCCCTCGCGGGAAAAGGCGGCTATCGCCAGTCTTGAAGCTGGATTCAGAACAGGCTACCCCACGGCACGACCGACAGGAAGCTGAGCCACGAGGCGACGACCAGGATAAGAATGATGACAATCGGGAAATTCTGAAAGGTGAACATGGGGTTTCTCCATAAGATTTATATAGGAAATGCTAAATGATTTCTTTCATTCACTCAAGGATTTATCCTCTTTGGCCTCGGCGCGGTAATGGGGGATGCGCGGATCGTCGTCGTCCATCAGGATGCGGTGGGCGGACCCTTCCAGATCGTCGAACTGCCCGGTTCGCACCGCCCACAAAAACCCCCACAACGCCACGCCCACCACTCCAAGGGCCATTGGGATCAACAGGTAGAGAATTCGCACGGGGGAAGACCTCCATTGCTCAGAGCCGCCGCAGCCGCAGCGCGTTCACCACCACCAACAGCGAACTGAACGACATGCCGATGGCCGACATCCAGGGCGTCAGCCAACCGCCCGCCGCCAGCGGCAGGGCAATCAGATTGTAACCAATCGCCCAGGCAAAATTCTCGCGGGTGATCGTCAGGGTCCGCCGCGCCATGTCCACCCCGTCGACCAGGTGTTCGAGCCTTTCCGACAGCAGGATCATGTCCGCCGAGGCATGGGCCAGTTGCGTCCCGTTCCCCATCGCCAGCGACACCTGGGCCGCCGCCAGCACCGGCGCGTCGTTGACCCCGTCGCCGACCATCGCGACCACTGTCCCTCGTTGCTGCAAGGCCCGTAGTCGCTCCAATTTATCCTGGGGCGACATCCCGCCAGTCGCCGTGGCGATCCCCGCCTCGCGGGCGGTATGGGTCACGGCGTCGGGCCGGTCGCCGCTGAGCAGTTCCACCGTCAAACCGCGTGCCCGCAGCGCCGCGACCGCTATCGCCGCATCGGGCCGCAAGGCGTCGGTCAACCGGAACCAGGCCAGCAGCCTGGTTTCGTCGCCCAGCGCCACCCAGGTGCTGGCGGCGTCCAAATCATCGCGTTCGGTCGCGGCGGTCTGACTCAAGGCAGCCACGAATTCCGGTCGCCCGATCCGATAGCGCCGACCTTCGATCCAACCCTCGATACCGTTGCCGGGCGTGTTGCGTATATCGGTCGCCGACGGGATCGACTCGCCCGCCGCTTCCACCAGGGCGCGACCGACCGGATGTTCGGAGCCGCGCTCCAGCGCCGCCGCCAGCGCCAGACCGCGCCGCGTCTCCAAGCCGCCGACCGTTTCCACCGCGGCCACCCGTGGCCGGCCGAAAGTCAGCGTGCCGGTCTTGTCAAAGATAACGTGCGTGGCTTGCGCCAGGGTTTCCAACGCATGACCGCGCGTGGTCAGCACGCCCAACCGCGTTAGGGCGCCGGTCGCCGCGACCATCGCCGTGGGCGTGGCCAGCGACAGCGCGCAGGGACAACTGACCACCAGAACCGACAAGGTCACACGGAACGCGGTGTCGAAATCGCTCAGCGACCACCAGGCCGCCAGTACGACCGCCGCCACCGCCAGCAGGGCGGCGACGAACCCGCCAGCGATGCGGTCGGCCAGCAACGCCAGGCGCGGTTTCTCGCTCTGGGCACGGTCCAGCAGACGGGAGATCGCCGACAACACGGTGTCGGCGCCGACTTTCTCCACCCGCATCACCAGCGGACTGTCCACGTTCACGGCTCCGCCGATCAGCGCCGCGCCCCGTTGCCGGGGCACCGGCTGGCTCTCGCCGGTCAGCAGCGACTCATCCACGCTGCTCGCGCCCTCGATGACGCTCCCATCGGCGGGAATCGTCTCGCCGGGCCGCACCAGTACTCGGTCGCCGGGCGCCAGTTCGGCGATGGGAACGATCTCCTCCTCGTCCGCCGCGTTCAGGCGGGTGGCGATCGCCGGCAGCATCCGCACCAGCGCCTCGGAGATTTGCGCGGCCCGATGACGGGCGGTCATTTCCAGGAAGCGCCCGGTCAGTAAAAAGAAGACGAACATCGTCACCGAGTCATAGTAAACCTCGCCGCCACCCTTGCCGGTATACCAGACACTGGCGGCGAAGGCGGCCACAATCGCCAGCGCCACCGGGACATCCATGCCCAGTTGCCGGCGACGCAGGTCGCGCCAGGCGGCGCGGTAAAACGACTGGGCGGAATAGGTTACGACCGGCACGGTCAGGATCAGGCAAGTCCAGCGCAGGAGTTCGCGAATCCACTCCTCCATGCCCTGGTACTCGCCGGCGTACAGACCAACCGCCAGCATCATCACTTGCATCGAACCCAGCCCCGCCACCGCCAGTCGGCGCAAGGCCACGGCGCGTTCGCGTTTTTGCAAGGCTTCCTGGCGGTTGGGATCGAAGGGGTGGGCGATATAACCGATGGCGGCGATGGCGATCAGGATATCGCTGAGCTTGATCTGGCGTTCGTCCCACCGCAGCCGGGCGCGATGAGTGGAGTAGTTGACCCGGAATTCTAGCACGCCCGGCAGGCGGCCTACATGGCGCTCGTTGAGCCAGACGCAAGCGGCGCAGACGATGCCTTCCAAAATCAGCGCGGCCTCGCGGATGTGTTCGCTTTCGGCGCGAACGAAGCTTTTTTGCAGATCCGGCCGGTCGTACAGCGCCAAGCCACGAAGCTGCTTCGGAATCAAATCCTCGGCGCGGTGCGAGGGTGCGGTGCGGTGGCGGTAAAAATCGGTGAGCCCGGCGGCGACAATGGCTTCGGCCACGGCTTCGCAACCATGGCAGCACATGGGTTGGCGTTGATCGTCGATTACCGTCGCGTAGCGCGTTCCCGCGGGAACGGGCAGGCCGCAGTGGAAACAGGCCGTTTCGGCGGTGGCTGGCGGTTCCGGCGCGATCGCTTCAGGGACGACGGGCATGGATGGCAGCGTTGAATGGCGGGGGAACAGTAGGATCGGATCGACCGCGCGCCCTAGCGGTCCAGCACCCGAGTGACGGCGCGGATTTCGTGCGAATCCTCTCCCTTGCGGATCTGGAGCACCAGATTCCAGCTTCCCGCCAGCGGTAACAGCAGTTTGGACTCGTAAATCCCCGGGTCGGTTTCGGTTAGGGCGAAAGCGACATCCTGCTTGCTGCTCGACGGACGGAGAAACTGCCCTCCTACCGCCGCGCCGGTTATCGGCTCGCCTTCCCGATTCCGCGCCACCACTCGCAGCACCGTCGGTTCGTTCGCTTTCGGTTCGACCAGCCAACCCTTCTCGACTTGCCAGCCCCGTTGTCGCTGTCGCTCGACCTGCTGGAGATACTGGTTGTACAGCGCCTCTTTCTTGTGAAAGTCGTGCGAGACCACGCCCGGAAACACCGCGGTCACTTCGCGACCGCTTTTCGCTTCCGGCAGTAGCCAATCCTGAAGGAAAGGGGTTAAGCCACGTTCGGCGACGGCGACGAACACCGCGCCCGAAATCGCCACGAAGATGAAAAATCCGCTGATCGCCGCCGGTCCCCAGTGCATGCCCTTGCCTCCGGACCGGTTACCCAACAGCATTCCGCAGGCGAACGACACCAACAGATAGATGCAGAGATGAATCGCGAATACATCGCCGCCCGGCCAGCGCAGGATGCCATACGGCACATAAAGGCCGACGGTCACCAGGGCGACCGTGGCGGCGGCCTGTTTCGCGCTCGTGCGCGCGAAGCGGATCAATCCCAGGTTGGCCAGGAAGATCGCTCCAACGCCGAGCGCGAGACCGAGCAACAGATCGGTCATCAGCTACCGGCCGGCGCGTGGAACGGTACTTCCTGGCGGATCGCCTTGGCCGTCGCGCCCTCCAGGGATTCGATGACGAACGTCACCTTGTCGCCAACCACCTTGCTGCCCTCGATCGGCGGAATCTGCACTCGCGCCAGCAGCTTGATCCGCTCCTGCGGCGCCAGCTCGATCCGTTCCATCCCATCCATGTCCAGAGTCGCGCCAGGCAGGCCCTCGATGTGGATGCCGACGGTCATCGGCTCGGTCAACTTGTTGTTCAGCTTGACTTCATAGGCATTGCGGATGCCGCCGTCGGACAACTGGGTATACAGCGGCTGGCGAATTTGTTCGACCGTGCCGGTATAGGGCGCGCGGGTCAACACGCTCCAGGTCAGGATCGCGGTCGCCGCCGCCAGGATTACCCCATAGCCAACGGTCTTCGGCCTCAAAAATTGGGTTTTTCGGCCGTTCAGCGCGTTTTCCGAAGTGTAATTGACCAGATCGTGCTCGCAGGCATCGATGCACAGCGCGCAGGAAATGCACTGGTACTGTAGGCCGTCGCGGATGTCGATTCCCATCGGGCAGACCAGCACGCAATGCCCGCAATCGATGCACTCGCCAAAGCCCTTCGCCTTGCGTTCCTCGGGGGTTCTCTGCCCCCGATATGCCTTGGCCCGGCCCTCCGACCCCTCGCCCTTCTTGGCGTCGTAGGAAATGATCAGGGTGTCATGATCGAACATGGCGCTCTGAAACCGCGCGTAGGGACACATGTAGATGCAGACCTGCTCGCGCGCCAGACCCGCCATCACGAAGGTGGTGGCGGTCAGGAAGAAGGTGGTGAAGTAGGCCGCGTAGGACGCCCGACCCAGCAGCATGTCCACCACCAGGGTCGGCGCGTCGACCCAGTACATGGTGAAGGTCAGGCCGGTCCAGAACGCCACCAGCAGCCAAAGACCATAGGTGGCGCCCTTCTTGATCCATTTTTCCCGATTCCAGGACTTGCGATCCAGCCGTATCCGCGCCGGCCGTTCGCCCTGCACCCAGTGCTCGATCATGATGAACAGATCGGTCCATAGGGTTTGAAAGCAGAAATAGCCGCACCAGACCCGGCCGGCCAGCCCGGTCACGAAAAACAGGAGGATGGCGAAGATGATCAGAACCCCGGCCAGCCAGAAAATATCCTGCACCTGCACGGTCAGGCCGAAAATGTAGAAATGCCGGCCCGGCAGATCGTACAGCACCGCCTGGTCAGGCGCGTCGGGCCGTTCCCAGCGTAACCAGGGCAGCAGGAAATAGACGGCATAGGCCAAGACCATGACGCCGGTCTTGAGGTTGCGAAACCGGCCCTCGATGGAGCGCGGATAGATTGGAATACGCTTCTGATAAAGCTGGATGCTGTCTTCGGACATGTTCCACCCGATGAGCGTAAGACGGTGCGAACAATCGTGTTGATCGCCTTGCAAAGCCGGCGTCGCGGTGATCCACCGAACGGACGCGCTGGAGTTTGGGAAAATCGAGATGATGAGGTAAAACATCAAATCGATACCCATGGATGCTCGCCCCCCGCGCCGGGGGGGCGAGCCAGGCGGCCGGCCGTCGTCAACCGGCGCGATCGCGTGCTTGGATGACCTACTTGGCGCCGCCCAACTGATGGACGTAAACCGCCAGCAGCTTGATGTCGTCGTCGTTCAGGCGTCCCTTCCAGGCCGGCATGACGCGCGTGTTGTTCACGCCGTTGGCGATGAAGGTCTTGAGCACGGCCGTCTTGTCTTCAAGGGTTTTCTGCGCCGGCACGTCGGCGATGGCCCAGATCTTGTCGGTCAGATTGGCCGCGCCCTGTGATGGAACGCCCTTGGCGTCGGCGCCGTGGCAGTAGTAGCAACCGCCGATCTGACCGTGGAAGATTTCCTTGCCGCGCTCGGACGTCGCGCTTGGCTTGGCTTCGCCCGACAGGGTCAACACGTACGCAGCCACCTCGTCCAGTTGCTCCGACTTCAATACCCCCTCGAACGCCGGCATGAAGCCCATGCGGCCCTGCGCCAGGGTCTCATGGATCTTGTCCATGGAGCCGCCCCAAAGCCAGTCGTCGTCGGTCAGGTTCGGATACATGCCCACGACGCCCTGACCGCCGCGGCCATGACAGGCAGCGCAGTTGTCGCCGAACAGACCCTTGCCGACGGATCGCACGAATTCCATCATCTTGGGGTCTTTCGCGATTTGGTCGTAGTTGGCCACGCGCACCTTGGCCAGCATGGCCTTGCGCTGCTCGTTGTTAGCCGCCTCGCCTAAGTCCGCCAGCAGCAGGGCGCGGGTATTCCAGCGCTGTTCCCGCTCCTCGACCTTGTTGGTCTTCTTGTCGGTGATCGTGTAATCCACCGTGCCGAATCCCTTCAACCAGGTCTGACCCACCGGCCAGGACGGATAGATGAACCAGTAGAGAATCGAGAACACCACGGTCCCGTAGAAACACCACAACCACCACCGCGGCAGCGGATTGTTGTATTCCTGCAGATCGCCGTCCCAGGCATGGCCGGTAGTCTGGACCGCGCCGGATTGTTGTCGCACATTCAGTTTGTTATCGCTCATTGTCCATCACCTTGCGGGATTGGGTTGCAATCCGCGCCCGCGGATCGTCGCGGGCAAAATCATGAGGTTCGGGCCGCGGCTCCTCGTCGTCGAGCGGGATGTACTTGTAGGATTCCAGCCGCTTGGCGCGTTGTTTCCCGGTGAACACATAGATCAGGACGCCACAGAAGGCGCCGAAGAACAGCACCAGTGCCAGCGGCTTGGAATTCTCCATGTGGGTGAACCACAGCAGCCAGTCGAACATTGGACCAAAGCTCCAGCCAGTCTTCCCGGCAAGGGGAAGACCGAGTTTGGATCGCTAGCGGAACGTGGCGAAGTAGCCTTCGTCGTACTTGGTGAAATCCACCATGGCGCCCAGCGATTGCAAGTACGCCACCAGTGCGTCCATTTCCGTGATCTGGCCGGGAACGCCGTCGAAATTCTTGTCGCGGGCTTCCTTGAGCAGACTGTCCTCCGCCTTGCCGATGTCGAACTGATCGGCGATGGCCGGGCCGAATTTCTTGACGTTGGCGTCGTATTCCTGCTGCGTTACCGAGTAGGGCACGCCCGTCGCCCGCAGGGCGCGCATTCGGTCGGCCACGTCCGAATAATCGAGGTCGTTGGTCAGCAGCCACGGATAGTTCGGCATGATCGACTGCGGCACCACCGAGCGCGGCGCTTTCATGTGCTGGACATGCCACTGATTGGAATACTTGCCGCCCACCCGCGCCAGATCGGGGCCAGTGCGCTTGGATCCCCATTGGAACGGGTGATCGTATTGCGATTCCGCCGCCAGGGAATAATGGCCATAGCGGAGCCACTCGTCGCGGAACGGCCGGATCATCTGCGAATGGCATAGATAGCAACCCTCGCGGATGTAGATGTCGCGACCGCGAATCTCCAGCGGAGTGTTGGGCCGCACGCCCTCCACCTTTTCGATCGTTTCGTTGATGGAGAACAGTGGAACGATTTCCACCAGGCCGCCGACGCTGATTACCGCCAGGATCAGCAGCAACATCAGGGCGGAGTTGGTTTCGACTTGTTCGTGTCGCATGGTCGTTTAGGTCTCCGGTCGAGGTTCGGGTCAGGCCTTCGCCAGCTTGGCCGCCAGTTTGGCTTCCAAGGCCACCCGTTCGATACGAGCCGCCCGTACGGTCATCACCATGTTGTACACCATCACCAGCGCGCCCGCGACGAAGAAGGCGCCGCCCAGAGCGCGCCAAATGTACGGGGTATGCATGAATTCGACCGTCTCGATGAAGGTGTAGGCCAAATTGCCGTAATCGTCGAAGCCGCGCAGCATCAGCCCCTGGCCGATGCCGGCAATCCACATCGAGGTGATATACAGCACGATGCCGATGGTGGCGAGCCAGAAGTGGACGTAAATCAAGGTCTGGCTGTACATCCGGGTTTCGTACAGCCTTGGCATCAGGTGATAGAAGGAACCGAAGCTGACCAGCGCGACCCAGCCCAGGGCGCCGGAGTGTACGTGGCCGATGGTCCAGTCGGTATAGTGCGACAGGGCGTTGACGCTCTTCAGCGACATCAAGGGGCCTTCGAAGGTGGACATGCCGTAGAACGACAGCGAGGTGATCAGGAACAGCATGATCGGGTCGGAGCGCAGTTTGTCCCAGGCGCCGGACAGAGTCATGATGCCGTTGATCATACCGCCCCACGAGGGCATCAGCAGCAGTATGGAAAAAGTGGCTGACAGCGTCGAAACCCAGTCGGGCAAGGCGGTCCAGTGCAGATGATGGCCGCCGGCCCACATGTACAGGAAGATCAGCGCCCAGAAATGGATGATCGACAGCCGGTAGGAGTAGACCGGCCGGCCGGCCTGCTTGGGCACGAAGTAGTACATCATGCCGAGGAAGGCGGCGGTCAGGAAAAAGCCCACCGCATTGTGGCCGTACCACCATTGGATCATGGCGTCCTGCACGCCGGGGTAAATGCTGTAGGACTTGAGGAGGCCCGATGGCACCGAGATGTTGTTGAAAATATGCAATAAAGCGACGGCCAGCAAGAACGCCATGAAAAACCAGTTGGCAACGTAGATGTGCGGTTGGCTGCGTCGACGGACGGTCTCGACGTAAACCAGGATGTAACACACCCAAACTACGGTGATGGCGATATCGAGTGGCCATTCGAACTCGGCGTATTCCTTGCCTTGGGAGAACCCAGCCATGTAAGTGATCACGCCTAGCGCCACGCCACCGGTCCAGCCCCAAAACGTGAATTCGGCCAGCCAGGGAAAAGCCAGCCGCGCCTGGCAGGTGCGCTGCACGATGTAGTAGGACGTGGCGAACAGGGCGCTGCCGCCGAAACCGAAGATGACCAGGCTGGTGTGAACGGGACGCAGACGTCCGAACGTGATGGCGGGGATATCGAAGTTCAAGAACGGCCACGCCAATTCGCAGGCGATGTAGAGGCCGACCGCCATGCCGAGTACGCCATAGACCATGGCCACGATCATGAACCGGCGGACGATATCGAAGTTATATTGCTCGGCTGGCAACGCTGAGCTTTGGGCCATATCCAAGTCTCCTTGAGCAAGCCATTAAGGTTAGGCGTGTTTTAATTGTTTTCCGCTGGTTGAAGCTGGACTGGAAAACACTTTTGGGGAGTCTGAACGACAACTTATTCTACCAATATCTACTGGGTTTTCTCAATTAAAGACGGCCTAACGACGCCTTTTGATCAGGCGGCTTCAGGGGGCCGGGTAACCAGTTAAGGCGACGGCGGCGGCGAAACTGGTCAGCAAGCCGCCGCGCCGGGAATTTTCCGAGCAAGGCAACAGCGGCGAGGCGGGCGACGAATGGAGCGGGCTTTCGTTGAGGGGGCGAAAGCGAGAAACCACCGATTCCTGGCGAGCTATCCGATGGTTTTCTCGAAGCTTGGCGAAATCGGCCCCGCCAAGGCTTCCGGGGCGCGCGGCGGCATGAAGACGGCGTGAAAGCACGCGTCAGCGCGGTAGGACGGGTTGACGGAGCGTAACCCGCCGAATCCGCGGGATTCTCAACAAGGCGGGCTAGCCCACCAAAAGCTGCACAAAAACGCCTCCGCGCCTTAGAAAAGCGCCCCCCTTGTTTCCCATCCCCTCCCGCGCGCGGAAGAAGAAAGCGAGCGGCACCTTACGGGAACGCGGGAACCGTCGGTTCCGTGCCTTCGAGATGCGCCTCGGGATGGTGGGTCGCGACCAGTTTGGAGATCTGTTCCACCCGATCGCGCGGAACGTCGATCATCATCAGCAGTTCGCCTTGCTCGATGGCCTCTTCAAACCGCTTCAAGCGGGTATTGCCGAGGCTCAGTCCCACCATCCCGCTCAACCAGGCTCCCACGCCGGCCCCGGCCAGCCCGCTGGCCAGCACGATCCCGCCCCCCGCCACCACCAGGCTGAACGGACCGAGCGCGACCGCGACCAGACCCGCGAGCGTGCCGAGCGAACCACCGAGCGCCAAGCCGCGCTCCATCGCTGGGATAAAATCACTTTTCTGAAGGAACGAGGCCTCGGGCAAGTCTTCCAGCGGTGTGTCGCGCTTGGCCAGGATGTGGATATGCCGTTCCTCGATGCGCGCGATCAGCAACTCGTTCACGATCACTCTCGCCACATCGATGTTTGGAACCAAGAAATAGATGCGCTTCATCTTGCTCTCCTTTCCTTCCTCACGGTAAGAATCGACCGATGTCACGCCATCGCATCATCAATGCGGTCGGCTCCGCATCGTCACGCCCCCGCGCAAAACGAAACCAGTCCAAAAAGAAAACGGAAAACCTCTTTCACCTGAGGCGAACGCCAGCGGCGGTTCTGTTTTCCTGGCGCCTTTCAATCCGACTTCACCACGGTCAGCCCATTGGGCTGGCTAGCGAAATAGGCGGCCAAATCCGCCACGTCCCGCGCCGAAAGAGAAGCCACCATGCCCTTCATGACAGCGTTCTTGCGCGCCCCATTCTGGTAGTCGGTCAGGGCCTTGCGCAGATAATCCTCATGCTGGCCGGCCAGGCGCGGATAGAGTGGAATGTTGCCATTGCCATCGGCGCCGTGGCAGGCCACGCAACTCGCGCTCTTGGTCTTGCCGGCGACGGCGTCGCCGCGAATCGGCGATGGCGCGGCCGCGGTTCGGGCGCCAGCCAGGAAAGCGGCGACGTCCCGCATGTCCTGTTCGTTCAGTGGAAAGGCATTGGCGTGCATGGTCGGATGCTGGCGCTCGCCAGTTTGGTAGCCGTTGAGCGCGGCCACGGTATAGTCGGGATGCTGGCCGCCCAGCCGAGGCACGTGATAGTTGGGGTAGGCGTTGGTATAGCCCGGAATAGCGTGGCAGCCGGTGCAGGTGGCGAACTTGACCTTGCCGGCGGCGGGATCTCCAGCGGCCTGCGCGCCGCCGGTCAGGGCGGCGCTGATCCCGATGGCGAAGAGCAGCCTACGTACCGATTGCATCATGGGTCATCCTCGTGGGTGTAAGCGGAACCGGTCCTAACACTAGCCGGCCAACCGTCGAATAGCAATCGTTGGGGTTTCCGCCCAACGTCAAAATAGGCCGCGCCAGAGCGCCGCGAGCGGGCCAAACGCGTAATGATCGAGCATCAGCGCGGCGAACAGGCCGAACAGATACACGATTGAAAACCCAAAGGTGGGCATGGCCAGCCGGTCGTCGCCGGTGACGAACAGCCGCGCGGCGTAATGGAGAAAACGGCCGCCCAAAACCAGAGCGCCAACCAGATAAATGCCGCCGCTCATCCCGATCAGGAAAGGCAACAGGGAGACGAGAACCAGCAGGGTGGTGTAGAGCAGGATTTGCAGGCGGGTGAAGGCAACGCCGTGGGTGACCGGTAACATCGGGATGTCGGCCTTGGCGTAGTCGTGGCGGCGGTGGATCGCCAGCGCCCAGAAGTGCGGCGGCGTCCACACGAAGATGATCAGGAACAGCAGCAAGGCGCCCGGGTCTACCTGGCCGGTGACCGCCGTCCAACCGAGTAGCGGCGGAGCCGCGCCCGCCGCCCCGCCGATCACGATGTTCTGCGGCGTCGCCCGCTTGAGGAACAGCGTGTAGACCACGGCGTAACCGATCAACGAAGCGGCGGTCAGCGCGGCGGTCAGCGGATTGGTGAAGCTCAGCAACAGCACGAAGCCGAGCGCGCCGATCACCAGCGCGAAGCTCAGCACCTGGCCGGTTTCCAGGTGGCCGCTTGGCAGTGGCCGGCGACAAGTGCGGGCCATCAGGGCATCCACCCGCCGATCCACCAAATGATTGAGGGCGGCGGCGGAACCGGCCATCAGTGCGATGCCCAAGGCGCCAAACAGCAAAATCTCCCACGGAACCATTCTCGGCGTCGCCAACAACATGCCGACGATGGCGGTGAAGGTGATCAGGGCGACAACCTTGGGTTTGGTCAGTTCCAGATAATCCCGCCCATGACGGCGGACGCTGGTGTGCAGGGTTTGAATCGCGGTGGTCATCATGCGGTGGGTTCCGGTTGGAGCAGATGGTTGATGGTCACCAGGGACAACAGCAGCAATGCCGCGCCGCCGGTATGAGCCACGGCCACCGGCAGTGGCAGATGCAGCACGACATTGGCGATACCCAAGCCAAGTTGGATCATCAGCAGAACGGCAACGGCGCCACCCGCCCATCGCAGGGCAGGGTCGCGGGTCGTCGCGACCAGCCGCCAGGCCAGCCAGCTCAAGTACAAGGCAACAACGAGCGCGACGATACGGTGCATGACATGAATCGTCACTCGCGCGTCATTGGCCAGAACCCCGCCTTCGTAGGACCTTCCCAGCCCCCGCCATGGCGTGAACGCTTCTCGAAAGTCCATCGGTGGCCACCAGTGGCTTTGGCAGGTGGGGAAGTCCGGGCACGCCAGCGCGGCGTAATTGGCGCTGGTCCAGCCGCCCAAGGCGATCTGGCCGGCCAGCAACATCAATCCCAGCAGCGCGAGGGGGCGTAGCGCCCGGTTTTCGTCGGTGGCGCCCGCGCCGCCACCCTGGCGCTGGCCAAGAACCAGCCAAGCCAGCAAGCCCAGGGTCGTCAGTCCTCCCAAAAGATGCGCCATGACGATCAAGGGCTTCAACTGCCAGGTTACGGTCCACATCCCCAGCACAGATTGAAAAGTAACGAGTCCCAGCAACGCCAGCGGCAGGGCGACGGGTTGGTCGGACTGGCGCCGGTTGCGCCAGGCCAGGGCGGCCAGCGCCAGAATCAACAGTCCGAGTGCCCCAGCGCAATAACGATGAATCATTTCCTTCCACGCCTTGGCCGGTTCGACCGGCCGGTGCGGATAGGCGGCGTTAGCCACGGCGATTTGATCGGCCCGGTCAGGCACGTCCAGCAACCGTCCATAACAACCGGGCCAATCCGGACAACCCAGACCGGCATGGGACAGCCGCACATAGGCACCCAACACCACCACCACGAATGTCAGGACCAGCGCAACCCAGGCCAGCCGGTAAAAAATCGTTGTTTGCATTCCGCTCATCCAATGTTGGACAGGCTGAGTAACCTTTTAAAATCCTTGAGCATCCCGCGCGGCTCGACCGCGGCCGGGTAGCGCATCAGCAAATTGCCCAGCGGGTCCAGCAGGTAAATCCATCTCCCTCCGGTTCCGGTCGAGCCGAACGCGTCACCCAACTCGGTTCGGGTCGCGGTATCGGCCACCCCGACGGTCGTCGCCGCATGTTCGGCCGCCAACCATTGACGCAACCGGGCATCCGGTAATCCATCGAGCAGCAGAAGAGTCTTGACCCGCCCCATGTCCTTGCCCAAAGCCAGCCGCACCTGTCGCATGGCGTAGAGGGCGGTTTGGCAGGGCGCGTCGCATTCGGTGGCCGAACCGACATGAATCAGCACCCAGCGGCCCTGCGTCGCCGTTCCGTCCGCCGGTCTCTCATCGAGAGCGGTAAAGCGCAAATTCGCCAGCGGCCGGGCCGGATTCAGCAATTCGCCGTGATGGACCGAACCCTCGGGTTGCCAACGACCGACCAGCAGCCAGGCCGCCGCCAGTGGAACCGCGAAACAGGCAACGATGAACAACACCATCAACCGCCGCCGCCAGATCGTGGGCATCGCGCCGGTTTTGGCCGGGATCGCATCAATACTCAATTAAAATCCTCATTCCAGGCGTGGCAACCGACGCGTGCTAGCCGCGAGATACAAGATCACCAGCGCCAGCGCCAAGGCGAACCATTGCACGGCATAACCTTGGTGACGCTCCGGGCCATAACCCCCAAAGCGGGGTTGCCAGTCGCGCCAGTAGCCAGCGGATGCCTCGGGTTCCAGCAAAATCACCGTTGGCCACAGCGGATAGCCCAGCAAGGCGGCCAATCGGTCGTAATCCACATAAGGCACAACCCGCGGCCAGCGCGGATCGCCGCCCGCGGCATCACCCAACCGCAACCCCGGGTTGGTCGGCTGCGCCAGCCAGCCGACCACGGTGATCGGTTCGGCGGTCACGGCGACATCCGGTAATTCCCGCCGCGATCCCCCAAGCGGCAGCCAGCCCCGGTTGACCAGTATCGCCGAACCTTGAGCAAGCCGGAGCGGCGTCAGGACATGATAACCCGGCTGACCGTTACGGAGCTGATTGTCCAACAATAGCTGATGTTCGCTGTCATACCGGCCCGTGGCGACCACACGGCGATAACGGCTTGCGGGGTCGATGGGGTTCGCCTCGGCCAAGGACGCCGGCGGTTGTTGGGATCGCTCGACGAACGCCGCCAACAGCTCGGTTTTCTGTCGCGCCCGATCCAGTTGCCAGAAGCCCAGCGTCAGTAGCAAGGGCAATACGAGCAGGGTGGCGACGGTGGACGCCAGGCCGGGTCGCAAGACCCAACGACCGCCCCGCGCTCGCGCCACCGCATCTCACCCAAAACTCGGTTTCATCCTGCCGGCATGGGTTCGGATATACTCGCGGCGATAACCCGACTTTGCTGGAGTTTGTCCATGCTGATCAAGATCGTTGTCATCCTCATGCTACTTCTTATCCTCGCCAGTCTGGGTTCCGGGCTGTTCTTTCTGATCCACGACCAAGGGAGTCGCAATCCCCGCACCGTCAAGGCGCTGACGGTGCGAATCGGCTTGTCGGTGGCGCTGTTCATCCTGCTGATGCTGGCCTACGCCACCGGTCTGATCACGCCGCACGGACTCTAAAAAATCCGCCGGCGGCTCACAACCAATAGACGAAGATAAACAACCCCAGCCACACCACGTCCACGAAGTGCCAGTACCACGCGGCCGCCTCGAACGCGAAGTGCCGCTGCGGCGTGAAATGGCCGGCCAGGCTGCGCAACAGGATCACGGTCAGGATGATCGCGCCGATGGTGACGTGCAACCCGTGAAAGCCGGTCAGCATGAAGAACGTGGAACCGTAGATGCCGCTGCCCAGGGTCAGGTTCAGTTCCTTGTAGGCCTCATGGTATTCGATGGCTTGCAAGACCAGGAACAGGAAACCCAACGCCACCGTCGCCGCCAGACCTTTCAACAACTGGGGACGGTTCCCTTCCACCAGGCCCCAGTGCGCCCAGGTGATGGTCACGCCGCTGCTGAGCAGGATCAGGGTATTGATGGCCGGCAAACCCCACGCGCGCATCGGCGCGAAGAAACCGCCGATATCGCCGGGGCCATTGGTGGGCCAGACCGCTTCGTACTTGGGCCAGAGCAGACCATGCGTCAAAGCCGCGTGAGCCGATTCTCCGCCCAACCACGGTACCGAATAGCTGCGGGCGTAGAACAGCGCGCCGAAAAACGCCGCGAAGAACATCACCTCGGAAAAAATGAACCAAATCATTCCCCAACGGAACGAGCGGTCCATCTGGTTGCTGTAAAGACCCTTCTCGCTTTCGCGGACCACCGTGCCGAACCAGCCGAACATGGTGATCAGAATCAACGCCAGTCCAACCAGCAACAGCGTACCGTTCCCTCCGTTCAGCAACGTGGCGCCCCCCACCATCAGCGTGAACAGACTGATGGTCGCAATGATCGGCCAGTAGCTTTGGTGCGGCACGTAGTAATGATCTGGCGCGTGTCCCGCGTGCGGCGCGTGTCCCGCGTGCGTCATAAAATCCCCCTTACGGTGATGGCTGCATGATGGACGGTACCCTGATTCAACCGCCCGCGTTGTCGATTCTGAAAAACGTGTAGGACAGGGTCACGGTGCGCACGTCGGACGACAACTCCGGATCGATGCGGAAGGCGACCGGCATTTCCTTGCCCTCGCCGGCCTGAAACTGCTGACGGGTAAAGCAGAAACACTCGATCTTTTGGAAATGGGACGCCGCCAGCCCCGGCGAGACGCTGGGTATCGCCTGCCCGGTCATGGGTTGATCCGCCATGTTCCGCGCCCAAAAATGGGTCTGGTAGAACTGGCCCGGATGCACCTGCATGCGCGTGACTTGGGGGGCAAACTCCCACGGTGCCCCCGTATTCAGACTGGCGACGAATTCCACGGTGATCGTTCGCGAGTCGTCCGCTTTCATCGGTTCCACCGCCACCACGCGACCGCCGGTCTTGCCGTTCAGGCCAGTGATCTGGCATAGCACGTCGTACAGCGGCACCATCGCGAAACCAAAGGCGAACATCGCGGCCGTCACTACCAGCAGACGTTGGATCACTCGCCGATGCGCCGCCGTCGTGGTTGGAGTAGTCAATCGTTCGGATTCCATCATCGCCACGCCATCGTCAGGATAATGCCAACATAGAAAACCGCGGCCAGCACCGCCAGCGCGATCGCCGTGCGCCGAACCCGATCGGCGCGATGCGGCGGCGCGGCGGTATTGTCCATGGACCTCACCTTGGATTTTCCCGTTCTCACTTGATTTCGGGCGCGGTGGTGAAAGTGTGATAGGGCGGCGGTGACGGCAAGGTCCACTCCAGCCCATGCGCGCCTTCCCAGACCTGATCGGTCGCCTTCGCGCCGCCGCGAATGGTCTGGATGACGTTATAGGCGAACAGGAGTTGCGAAAAGCCGAACAGGAACGCGCCGACGGTCGAGATCATGTTGAACTCGGTGAATTGCAGGGCATAGTCGGGAATGCGGCGCGGCATGCCGGCCAGCCCCAGGAAATGCTGGGGGAAGAACAGGACGTTGACCCCGATCGTCGACAGCCAGAAATGCCACCGGCCCAATTTTTCGTCGTACATGTGCCCGGTCCATTTTGGCAGCCAGTAATAGACCGCGGCCATGATCGAGAACACCGCGCCCGGCACCAGCACGTAGTGGAAGTGCGCCACCACGAAGTAGGTGTCGTGGTACTGGAAATCGGCCGGCGCAATCGCCAGCATCAGGCCGGAGAAACCGCCGATGGTGAACAGGATCACGAAGGCGAGGGCGAACAGCATCGGCGTCTCGAAGGTCATTGCCCCGCGCCACATGGTGGAAACCCAGTTGAACACCTTCACCCCGGTCGGCACCGCGATCAGCATGGTCGCGTACATGAAGAACAATTCGCCGGCCAGCGGCATCCCCACCGTGAACATGTGATGCGCCCACACGATGAAGGACAGGAAGGCGATAGAGCCGGTGGCGTAGACCATCGAGACGTAACCGAACAACGGCTTGCGGGCGAAGGTTGGAATGATCATGGAAATCACGCCGAACGCCGGCAGGATCATGATGTAAACCTCGGGATGGCCGAAGAACCAGAAGATGTGCTGGAACATCACCGGGTCGCCGCCGCCGGCGGCGTTGAAGAACGAGGTGCCGAAGAACTTGTCGGTCAGCAGCATGGTCACCGCGCCGGCCAGCACCGGCATGACCGCGATCAGCAGATAGGCGGTGATCAGCCAGGTCCACACGAACAGGGGCATTTTCATCAGCGTCATGCCGGGCGCGCGCAGATTGAGGATCGTGGCGATGATGTTGATCGCGCCCATGATCGAGGAAGCGCCCATCATGTGGATCGCGAGGATCACGAACGGGAAAGCGGTGCCGGTCTGCAACACCAGGGGCGGATACAGGGTCCAGCCGCCCGCCGGGCCGCCACCTGGCATGAACAGGGTGGCCAGCAATAGGGTGAAGGCGAACGGCATGATCCAGAACGACCAGTTGTTCATGCGCGGCAAGGCCATGTCCGGCGCGCCGATCATCATCGGAATCAGCCAGTTGGCCAAGCCGACGAAAGCGGGCATCACTCCGCCGAAAATCATCACCAGCGCATGCACGGTGGTGAGTTCGTTGAAGAAATGCGGATTGACGATCTGCAGGCCTGGCATGAACAGTTCGGCGCGGATGATCAAGGCCATGGCGCCGCCGACGAAGAACATCAGCAGGGCGAACAGAAGATACAGCGTGCCGATGTCCTTGTGATTGGTGGTTAGCAGCCAGCGGCTCAAACCGCGCGCCGGTCCGTGCTCGTGGTCGTGATCATGATCAAGGGCGGGCGATGCCGTGCTCATAGCGGTTGGCCTCCAGGAACGGTTTGAGGGTTGGAATCATTCTGGGCGGTTTTTGGGCCCGGCTTGTTTTGGGCCTGCATCTGCGCGAGCCATTGCTTGAACTCCGCCTCGGGCAAGGCTTTGACCACGACCGGCATGAAACCGTGATCCTTGCCGCACAGTTCGGCGCACTGACCACGATAGACGCCGGGCTTTTCGATCAGCGTCCAGCTTTCGTTGATAAAGCCGGGAATGGCGTCCTTCTTCCAACCCAGGTCCGGCACCCACCAGGAATGGATCACGTCGGCGGCGGTGGTCAGGATACGGACCTTCTTGCCGACCGGCACCACCAGCGGGTTGTCTACCTCCAGCAGATAGTGCTCGCCCTTGGACGCAAGATTGCGGATCTGCGCCTGGGGAGTGGAAAGGGTGCTGAAGAACTGGACGCCTTCGTTCAGATAATCGTACTGCCAGCGCCACTGATAGCCGGTCACCTTGACGGTCAGTTCGGCATCTCGGGTATCGGCCATGCGGACCAACGTCTTGGTGGCGGGAATCGCCATGCCGATGAGAATCAGCATTGGGATCACCGTCCAGACGATCTCGACCAGGGTGCTTTCATGGAATTGAGCGGGTATCGCCCCACGCGACTTGCGGTGATGGTAGATCGACCAGAACATGGCGCCGAACACCACCACGCCGATCGCCACGCAAATCCAGAAGATCAGCATGTGCAGGTTGTAAACGTCATGACTGATGGCGGTGACGCCCCGCGGCATGTTCAGCGCGAATTCGGCATGCACGCCCACGCTCCACGCCGCCAGTAGTGCGCCACTCAGGGCGATGCCGCCGCTGCGCGGGATGCGATTGCTTGCCATATCCCTCTCTCCCCATGGTTGAACGCGCCCCGTGCCGTCGACCGGTGGCGCTAAGATTGGACGCATAAAACAGCCGGATTCGGTCTCCGGCTTTTCACTTCCACAATCGTTTGAATTTACGCACTAACACGGAGACAACAGGTCAAATCCCGAGCAAGCCGAAGCCGTTCTTCCTCGACCAGAAACCGGCCAACCTCCACCGTTCGGCCATGGGCCCGAATCAGCAATCGACTCGGATACCATTGGCGCGAGCAGCCGTTCAGGATCACCCGCGCCCAGGTCCGTGGCAACACCCAGCGTTGTTGGGGGCGTCGCCGACCCCGTTCGATACGGATGCTGTCGGCCGCGACACAGATCACCTCGCACTCGTGGCAGCGACAGGTCGCATAGTACAGCCCGATTCCCACCACCAGCAATTCCAGACCGGCAAACGGCAACACCGGCCAAAATCCCATGACCACCAGTGGAATCACGCAGACCAGCGTCGCCACGCACAAACCGGCGAACACCGCCAGATTTTGCCGCCACGATAGTGAGCGGTTCGGGCGCAGTACATAACAAAATTGGCACTCTTTTGTGTCATACTCGACCGCAACCATGACCTGGAAGCCCCCGCTTTGCTTTCTTAATTAACAAGTAACGTGATATGGAAATCTTGTCAATACCCTTCCCCATCGCTAGGGATTTATTTCTTATAAAAAGTCGGCCAAAGGGGAGATTACGGACTCAGTGACCGTCCCGGTTGCGTTCGCGCAACCGCTCCAAGGGGAAAAAAACCGCTGCGTCGCTTCCATGTGGGCGGGACGGATTCTGGCTCGGCCCCCAGGCATGTCCATATACCAGCTCGCAACTCACCGACAGTAGACCGTCGGCGCGGCGGTAGCGCTCGTAGGCGACCCGCATGGCCGATAACCGGCCCTTGCCCGTCAGGCCGCGCGGGCGGCCGAAGGTCACGTTGCCCGCGCCAAGCGCCCTGAGATCGCGCATCAGGCCGTCCACGTCCGGGTAGGGCAGGGTCAACCGCTCGACATCCATCACCGGCTCGGCCAGCCGCGCCCGCAGCAAGGCGTCGCCGATATCGTGCATATCGAGAAAGGCGTTGACGTGGTTATAACCGTCAGCCGCCGCCCAGCCACACCGCAATTCGCTCAGCGTATCCGGTCCCAGCGTGGTGAAGAACAGTGCCCCGCCCGGTTTGAGCACCCGCCGAAATTCGGCGAAGACGCGATCCAGATCCAGCGTCCAGGGCAGGGCCAGATTGGAGAAGATGAGGTCGCAACTGGCCGCGGGCAATGGCAGTGCTTCCGGTTCGGCGACCGCGCCATGGAGGGTGCGCAACCACGGCGCGCGCCGGCGGGCCAGCGCCACCATCGCCGCTGCCCGCTCCAGGCCGATCACGCGCGCCCCACGATATTTTTTCATCAGCGCCGCTGTGATCGAGCCGACGCCGCAGCCCACGTCAAGAATCGTTTCCGGCCGCAACTTGATCAAATCCAGCCGCTCCAGCAGGCGTTGGCCCACTTCGCGATGCAGAAACGCCGCCCGGTCGTAGGTGGCGGCCGCCCGCTCGAACGCTCGCCGCAGTCGGGCCCGGTCCAGCTCGAACGGCAATCCCTGGTTGTCGTCACACATTGAGAAACGCTCGCAATCGGGTCACAAATTCCGCCAAGTGAGAGAAAAAGGGCGCGTGGCCGGCGCGAGGGAAAACGTGGAGCCGGGCATCCGGCAGCAGGTCGCGCATGGCTTCCCCGGCCGCCGCCGGCGTCAATTGATCACGCTGGCCCATGAGCAGCAGGGTCGGGCAGACGATGCGCGGCAGTTGGGCGCGCAGGTCGGCTTGTTCCAAAATCGCCAGCCCGTCCTCCAACGCCGTCACGTCCGGCTCGCCACGCTGAAACAACATCGCCTTGAGCCGACGCAACTGGGCGCTGGCGTGCTCGCTGCCGTGGACTTCCAGGGCGATGAAGCGTTTGAGCACGGCGCGATAATCTTGGCGCAGTTCCCGCGCGAAGCCCTGTAATACCGCTAAGGGGATGCCGTGCGGCCAGCCGGGTCGCTGGGCGAAACAGGGTGTGCTGTTGACCAGCACCAAGCGGCTAACGCGTTCCGGCGCGATGGTCGCCGCTCGCTGGGCTGCCAGTCCGCCCAGCGACCAGCCGACCCAGGCCGCGCGAGGCGGCGCGACAGCCAGCACCGCCGCCGTTAAAGCCTCCAGGGTAGGGGCTGATTCCGATGCGTGGCTGTAACCGTGACCCGGCAGGTCAAGCATCGTGATCCGGTAATCATCGCGTAGCCCCTCAACCACGTTTTCCCAGACACCAGAGTGCATGCCCCAGCCGTGCAGCAACAGCACGTCCGGCCCGGAACCGAGGGTGTGGTGGTAAGGCGGGTTCATCACCGGTCCCTCTCGCCAGGCACGCCTAGCCATTGCCTGATCCACTCATACGCCCGAGGCTCGTTCAACAGGGCCATGTGGCCCAGACCGCCCAGACGAACCGAATCCACATCATCCGCCAGTTTAGGCGGCGTGGCACTGCCGAGCGTGACCAGACCATCGCCCAGGATATGGCCCAGCGGATGATCGGGGTCCTCGGTCAGGTTGGCGCTGATAAATCGATAGGCCACGCTGGATGCCATCGCCGCCGCTTGCGTGCGTTCCTCCTGCGCACGCAAGCCGTGGCGCAAATCCTTGGCGCCGGCGCTGTGGGCGGCGGCGATTTTAGCCAATGGCGCGGTCACCTTGGAGAGATGCAAGGCAGCCGTGGCCAGGTGGCCCAGTTTCGCCAAGGGAGCGCCGCGATGCGGCGAACCCAGACAAATCACCATGCGGGTCGGTTTCAACCAAGGCAGGCTCTTAGCGGCGGCTTCGTCGCAGGCACCGCGCGCCACCAACCCACCCATGCTGTGACCGATCAGCACCAGTTCCCGCAATGGCCGCGGCCAGGCGGCGAGAAGGTCGCACAACAGCCGCGCCAGTTGGTGGCTGTTGTCCGCAATCGGCAGGCCAGTGTTGTAGCGCAGGTAGAGCGGGGTATAGCCCAGATCGGCTTGCAACCGCGCACCGTAGGGCGGACTTGGCGCATCCCCGGCGGTTTTGGCGACCGATTGCCAGCTCTGCTCGTCACAGCCGAGGCCGTGGATGAAAATACACAGGTGGTCGCCGGGATCGGGCAGGTGCGCGCGCAGGCCGGCGGCCGTGAGCGGGATGGGATGGTGACCGGCGGCGTAGAAACCCATGGTAATGGCAAGTGGGTTGGTACTGCTGGCCAGGTGATCGCCAACGGCGGCATTGATGGCGCTGCGCAGGCCGATAGCCAGACGGCTGGGCGGCGCGGTCGGGGCGAGCGCGTTGGCGGCGGCGCGCTGTTCGAGCAAGGCGGCGGCCGCGAGCAACCCGCCGCCACTCTGGCGGATCGCGGCGTAGACCCCGTCGGTAATCGTGTCGTGCGCGTTCTTCACCAGTCGCGCCGGCCCGGCCAAACCCGGCGGCATCCACCGCGCCGCCTGAAAGGACAGGTCGGCAATGGCGCGATGCATTTCCTGCACGCGCCGGGTCGTTTCCTGAAAACCGGTCTTCAGCGCGGAGTAATAACCGCTGACTGGAGGGGAAGTTTCAGCGGGATCGGTCGAGTTTGACGGAGGGAGAGACGACATCGGCTGTTCCTTGGGGCAAGGGTAACGGAGACTGCAAAAAGCGCTTTCGGTTTCCACGCAGGTCTGCTATTCCGATCCCATGCACTATACGACCCCTGACTTGGAGTTTTCATCTCATGTCGGACATTTCGCCATTCCCCGCCGATTTTCTCTGGGGCGCCGCCACCTCGGCCTATCAGATCGAAGGATCGCCACTGGCCGATGGCGCCGGACCGAGCATCTGGCATGAATTCGCGCACACGCCGGGCCGAGTTCACGCGAACGAGACCGGCGACGTGGCGTGCGACCACTACCATCGTTACGGGGAGGACATCGAGCGAATGCGGGAATTGGGTCTGAATGCCTACCGCTTCAGCGTGTCCTGGAGTCGGGTGTTGCCGGAGGGGCGCGGTCGAATCAACCCACGGGGATTGGGTTTCTACGAACGGCTGGTGGATGCGCTGCTGGAACACGGTATCCAGCCCATGCTGACTTTGTACCACTGGGATTTGCCGGCGGCGCTGGATCGCCTCGGCGGCTGGTTGAATCCCGCCAGCGCCGACTGGTTCGCCGACTACGCGCGAATTCTGTTCCAGGCGCTGGACGACCGGGTGAAACTCTGGGTGACCCTGAACGAGCCGTGGGTGGTGGTGGACGGCGGCTATCTGCATGGCACGCTGGCGCCAGGCCAGCGCAATCTCCACGCCGCGCCCGTCGCCGCTCATCATCTGCTGCGAGCGCACGCCGCCGCCGTGCAAGCCTACCGGGCCGAGGGTCGGCATCGGATTGGGCTAGTGGTCAATCTGGAGCCGAAGTACCCGGCCCGGGAAACCGCCGAAGATCTGAACGCCACCATGCGGGCCGACGCCTACATCAACCGTTACTACCTCGATCCAGTATTTCTGGGTGCCTATCCGTTTGAACTAGCAGAGATTTTCGGCCAGACCTGGCCCACGTTTCCTGACGCCGATTTTGATTTCATCCGCCAGCCGTTGGATTTTCTCGGCGTCAACTATTACAGCCGACAAGTGGTGCGGCACGCGCCGGGGGTCTGGCCGCTGGAGACAGCGGGGATTCGCCAGGACCGGCAAACGCACACCGCGCTGGATTGGGAAGTGTATCCCCAAGGGCTGACCGATATTCTGGAATGGGTCGCCAGCCGCTATGGGCCGTTGCCGCTGTACATCACCGAAAACGGCGCGGCGTTCTACGATCCGCCCCAAGCGGACGGTGGAGTGGACGATCCGCTGCGGCGGCGCTATCTGCGTGACCACCTGCGCGCGGCGTTGGCCGCGATGCGTAACAGCGTGGATCTGCGGGGTTATTTCGCTTGGTCGCTGCTGGACAATTTCGAATGGGCGCATGGCTATTCGAAACGCTTCGGCCTGGTCCATGTGGATTACGCCAGCCAGCGACGTACCATCAAGGCCAGCGGCCGGTTTTACGCGGAGGTGATTCGCACTCGAGGCGCTGTCTTGGGTGGGGATGGCAACGGGGATTAGAGCCTATCCTCAGAACGGATTTCCTGCCATATCAATACGTCCCTCAACGACCGGCTAGGAGAGCGAGCCGGGGAAGCAACCGCGCGTGGATCGGTTAGAATTGTCACGATACCTCATAGCGCTTTTTGGTCGAATGACGGCAACGATGCTCGCGGCTGGCTCCAACGCTCGATCCTGCCTCATGGGATTTGTGGTCGCGTGTTGCTTCTTGCTGGTGTCACCCGCCCTGGCCGGGGAGACCCGGCACGTCCTCGTGCTGTATTCCAACCATCGGCTGTTGCCGGCGAACCTCGAATTTGAAGCCGGCCTGCGCGAGACGATGGCCAGTTCGACCGAGTTGAGTGCCGAGTTTCTCGACTATCCCCGCTTCGACGGCGAGTCCTACATTCACGCCCTGGCTACGTTCCTACGCGAGAAGTACGCTCTGCGACCGCCGGCCGTGCTGGTCGTCGGGGGTGGAGAGGCATTTGATTTCCTGCTCCGCCATCGCGCCGAGCTATTTCCGCGGACCCCGGTGGTCCACGCCGCCGTGGCCCGGTCGTTTCTGTCATCGCTTTTGCCGCTGCCCGCCGATGTGGTCGGCGTCCCGATCGAATACGATTTTCCGGGCACCATCGACTTGGCGCTACGCTTTCATCCACAGGCTCGGCGGCTGGTGGTGGTGACGGGGTCCTCCGCGCGGGATCACGCCTGGGAAGCCGAGTTGCGCGGCGAAGTCTTGCGATTCCAGGGTCGGGTAACCATCGAGTTTCTCGCTGGCTTGCCGACTGATGCGGTGTTGAAACGGCTGAGCGAGTTGGGCAGCGACACCGTGGTGTTCACGCCCGGCTATTTCGAAGACGGTGTGGGTCGCCAGTCCTCCCCTCGCAAAGCCGCCCAACTCATGGCCGCGACCGCCGCCGCACCGGTGTACGGACCGTTTGATACCTTCATCGGCACGGGTATTGTTGGCGGCTCCATGCCGAATTTCGCGGCCATGGGGCAGCAGGCGGGACGCGTCGTGAACGATCTAACCGACGGGGTCGCGCCCGCCGCACTGCGTTTGCCGGAGATCATGCTCCCAATCGTGAACGTCGACTGGCGACAGATCCGACGGTGGGGTATCGACCCGAGTGCGGTTCCGGGCGACGCCATCGTGTGGTTCAAGACCCCGACACTTTTGGAGGCGCATCCGACCGAAACGGTTGCCGCCGCCACCGTATTCCTGTTGCAGGCCGGGCTGATCGCCGGACTGTTGCTCGAACGCCGCCGCCGCCGCCGAATGGAGCTGGCCGTGCAGCAACAGCGCTTCGAGCTCGCCCATGCGGCGCGGTTGGCGGTCGCCGGGGAGTTGACGGGCGCGATCGCCCACGAGATCAACCAGCCGCTCGGGGCGATTTTGAGTAATGCCGATGCCGCCGAACTTCTGCTCGCGTCTGGCGCGGATCGGCGCGACGAACTGCGCCAGATTCTCGCCGACATTCGCCGGGACGACCTACGGGCCAGCGAGGTCATCCACCGGCTGCGAGCGTTGCTCGCCAAGCAACCGGTCGAACGGCAACCCTTCGATCTGAACAGTGCGGTCGGCGAGGTGGAATCGGTACTGCGGGCTGAAGCGCGGCGGCGTGGGCTTGCCCTCGAAGTTCAAACCGCCGAGACCCCCGCCGTGTTGATCGGCGACCGAGTCCAGATCCAGCAAGTGCTCCTCAATCTGGTGCTCAATGCCATGGACGCGGTCAATGGCCTGCCCGAGGCCCGGCGCACGGTCGTTGCGTCCGTCGAACACGACGCGGACCGCGTGACCCTCGTGGTGCGCGATCGTGGTCACGGCATCGCCCCCGAGCATCTGCCGAAGCTCTTCGATTCGTTCTTCAGTACCAAGCGTCAGGGCATGGGGCTGGGGTTGTCGATTGCCCGCACCCTGGTTGAGGCCCACGGCGGCCGCATCTGGGCCGAGCCCGGTTCCGGCCAGGGCGCGGTGTTTCGGGTCGAATGGCCGACGGTTGGCGGCGCGGATTCGCTGAGGTCGGCATGAGTACTCCTCTTCCGTTGATCCACGTCGTCGACGACGACGAATCGCTGCGGACCGCGCTGTTGCGGTTGCTTGGCGCAGCCGGTTTCGAGACGCGCGGCTACGCTTCGACGGGCGATTTTCTGTTGCAGTCACCGCCGGATCGCCCCGGCTGCGTGCTGCTGGACATGCGGATGCCGGGGCCGTCGGGTCTCGACCTGCAAGCGGCTTTGCGGCGCCATGGCAACCCGTTGCCGGTGATCTTTCTGACCGGCTACGCTGACGTGGCCGCCAGCGTGCGGGCGATGAAAGCCGGCGCGGTGGACTTTCTGACCAAGCCGGTCGAGCGCGAGACTTTGTTCGAGGCGCTCCAGCGCGCGCTCGCCCGCGATGCGGCCCAGCGCGCGGCCCGCGCGGAGGCGGAGCGGCTGCGCGCGGCCTTCGCCGCGCTGACCCCCCGCGAGCGCGCGGTTTTCGATGGCATCGTCGCCGGCCAGATCAACAAACAGATCGCCGACGCAATGGGGATCGCGGAGCGCACCGTCAAACTACAACGCGCGCAGCTTATGGCGAAGCTGGGCGCGAACTCGGCGGCCGAGCTCGGCCGGCTGGCCGAGCGGCTGCAACACCTGCCGGATTGACCCCGGCCGTGCTCGCGGCCACGTCTGCCTTTGCCCTTTCGGGCAAGCTCCATTGCCCTTTCGTCCAATAGTTTCGTTGCCGTGCCGGTGGGATGATAAACAATAAGACATGCGGATCGGTCGGACATTACCATTCGTTGGTGAAGAACCGGCCGCCTGTTCGATGGGCCGCCGGCGGTTTGGCCCGACGGTACGACAACGACATTCAATTCGGAGAGATGACATGAAGAAATCCATGATCGCGACGAGCAGTTTGGCTTTGCTGATGGGTGCTGGCGTCGCGCTGGCGGGCGGCTGGAAAGATGAAAGTTTCCCTCCTTTCGATCAAGTCGATACCAATAAGGACGGCCAAGTCAGCATGGCGGAAGCGCAAGCACACCCGGGCGTCACTGCCGCAGCGACAAAAGCGAAACCGGGCACCAGCGCCGAGTCGGCCCTGAAGAGCTTTTTTAGCGAAGCCAACCAGAAGTACAAGGACAAGCCTTACGACTCGCCCATGACCCAAAAGGACTGGCAGGGCATGACCGGCAAGTAAGCGAATCCCCGTGACAAGCCCTCTCCGGTCGCCTCCAACACCGGAGTGGGGTTTGCTCTCGCATTGATCGGCTTGCCTGTCGATGAGGAGGTCCGCGATGGTAGCCGACAAACTAATACTTGTTGTTGAGGATGACGATAGCCTGCGACCAGCGCTCGAACGCCTGTTAAACACCACCGGCTGGCGGACCACGGCCTACACCTCGGTGGAAGCGCTGCTGGTGGACCCCGCCGCCGGAGACGCCGCATGCGTGGTCTGCGACCTGAAATTGCCGGGGATGTCCGGTTTCGACCTATTGGCTGCCCGGCGCACGCCCGACGGGAGACCGCCGGTGATCGTGATCACGGCCCATGACGCGCCGGGTTTGAGTGAGGAGGCGGCGCGACGCGGCGCGGCGGCTTATCTGGCCAAACCGTTTCGCGGCACCGCGCTGCTGGCGACCATCGAGGCGGTGATCGAACCCGCGAGGTCGCGATGACGGCCGCAACCCGATCCCGTCGAATGCCGCCAGCTTATGACCACCCCACCTAACCGAGGAGAGCATCGCCCATGCCACTCAAGAAAACATCGTTCTCGAAATCGCCCCTCGCGAGGGGCATCAAAACCGCCGGCTCGGTCCTGGCTCTGGCCTGTCTGGCTGCCGGCGCTGCCCAGGCCGCTGACCAGGGCGCGCGCCATCACGCCAAGGGTCAGTACGACACCGTCACCGCCACTTATGGGGTGGTTGAGGGTGACGAATTGATCGTGATCGGCGAGCGCTTCCAGGTCCCGGTGGGTGTGATTCAAAGTGATGCATCGATGAAATGGCCGGTTCAAGCGGCTTCTTT
>CALGOO010000330.1 GCA_937960715.1 uncultured Candidatus Competibacteraceae bacterium | reverse complement strand
CGGACGGAAATCCTCTCGGGTCTGGGCGACGACGACATCCTGGTCGTCGCCCCCACGGCGGGATTGGCCGAGGGCCGCCGCGCGCGCCGCGCGCGGTGGCGGGAATGGGATCGAACGAGGGTGATCGCTCGACCGAGCGAATCCTTGCGAATCCTTGCGAATCCTTATCGAGCGGGAATCATCCGCCTTGCTTTCGGTTCGGCGCATTGCCAGCCGCGCGGAAGTTGCCGTCGTCGAACCGGGTCACGGGTCTGACGTGAAAACCCACCGCTTCACGAATACGTCCTTCGATCCTCGATCACTTTCCCGTCGTTCGGCAAACTGCCCGGCGCGCGGAAAGTCACCTCGCCGCGCAATTGGGTTACCTCACGAATGCTGACCGCCACGGCCTGAGCCAGCCCCTCGCCGCCCGACGCGGTTTCGCAGTGCAACGCCATTCGATCCTGGCCGTCCGGATTGTCCACCACCAGACGCGTCCGCTGAATCTCGGGATGGCGCCGGGCGATTTCCGCCACCTGCTCCGGATGCACGAACAGACCCTTGATCTTGGTCGTCTGATCGGCCCGGCCCAGCCAGCCCCGGATGCGAACATTGGTCCGGCCACAGGGCGAACGCCCGGCCAGCACCGCCGACAGGTCGCCAGTGGCGAACCGAATCAATGGGTAATCCAGATTGAAGGTGGTGACCACCACTTCGCCCACCTCGCCGGGAGCCACCGGGTCGCCGGTGCCCGGTCGGACGATCTCCAGCAGCAAATCTTCCTCGACCACCAAGCCTTCCTCGGCGTCGGTTTCGTAGGCGATGGCCCCGATCTCCGCCGTGGCGTAGCACTGCCGGATCGAGATGCCTCGTTCCCGCAAGGTCTGGCGCACCGCCGGATGGACCGCCTCGCCCGAGACGGCGGCCTTGCGCAGGGAGGAAATATCGGCTCCCAGTTCCTCGGCCTTGTCGACGATGATCTTGAGAAAGGACGGAGTACCGGCGTAGCCGTCCGGACGCAGATCGACCATGGCCTGAATCTGTTGCTCGGTCTGCCCGGTCCCGCCGGGGAACACCGCGCAGCCCAGTTGGCGAGCGCCACCATCGAAAATGTACGCTCCGGGGGTGAAGTGATAAGCGAAGCAGTTGTGGATCAAATCGCCTTGGCGGAATCCGGCGGCGTACAACACGCGGGCCATGCGCCAGGGGTCGACATCCCGCCCTTGCAGCTCGTAAATCGGCCCCGGCGAGGCAAAGACCCGCCGGGCGTGGCGGTGAGGCAGGGCGTTCAACCCCCCGAACGGCGGATGTTTCTTTCGCAGTTCGATCAAATCGCGCTTGCGGGTCAGCGGCAGGGCAGCGAGGGCATCTCGGCTGGAAATCGCCGCCGGATCGATGTCGGCCAGCAACAGGCGGTAATAGGGTGAATGTTCCCGGGCGTGGCGCAACTGCCGCGCCAGCTTGCCCATCAGGTCCCGCTCGCGTTCCGCCGGGTCGCGGGTTTCGAGGGAGTCGTAGTAGGTCATGATCGCCTCCGACCGGTTCAGGAAAGCCAGCGCTTGCGGCGGCGGTAATGCTTGATGTCCTTGAAGGATTTGCGCCCGGAGGAGGAAATGCCCAGGTAGAACTCCTTGACGTCCTCGTTGGTGCGCAACCCTTCGGCGCCGCCTTCCATGACCACCCGGCCGTTTTCCAGGATGTAGCCGAAATCGGCGTAGCGCAGCGCCATCATGGTGTTCTGCTCGGCCAGCAGGAAGCTGACGTTTTCTTGATTGTTCAAGCCCTTCACGATCTCGAAGATTTCCTCGACGATCTGCGGCGCCAGCCCCATCGACGGCTCGTCGAGCAGGATCATTTCCGGCTTGGCCATCAGCGCGCGGCCAATGACGCACATCTGCTGTTCCCCGCCGGAGGTGTAGCCGGCCTGGGAACCGCGCCGGGTCTTGAGCCGCGGAAAGTAGTGGTAAACCTTTTCCAGGCTTTCCTTCAACGCGCTCCGCGAAATCGAACGGGTGTAGGCGCCGGTCAGCAGGTTTTCCTCGATGGTCAAATGGCCGAAGCAGTGCCGCCCCTCCATGACCTGAATGACGCCGCGCTTGACCAGTTCGTTGGGGGAAAGCTGGTCGACCCGGTAGCCCTTGAATTCCACCGACCCTTTGGTCACGTCGCCGCGTTCGGCGCGCAACAGATTGGAAATGGCCTTGAGGGTCGTGGTTTTGCCCGCCCCGTTGGCCCCCAGCAGGGCGACGATCCGGCCCTTGGGGACGCTGAGGGACACTCCCTTCAACACCAGGATCACATGATCGTAAATGACCTCGATGTTGTTGATGGTCAGATATGACTCGGCCGCCAGAGCGGCTTCGGTCGGTGCGGTCGCTACGGTCATGGGCGCGAACTCAAAGCGGGTGCGAAAACCCCCCTCTCCTTCTGGAAAAGGGGCCAGGGGTGAGGGTTTCCGAAAGCGCCCTCACCCTTACCCTCTTCCAAGGGAAGAGGGAATTCAGAGTCAGGATTCTTTCGCGCAATCGCGCGGGGTGATGCCCTTTTCGGTGGCGTATTGCTTGGCGGACGCCTTGAACAGCGGGTGGATCAAGGCCTTATTACCCTCGATCCAGCCGGAAACCACCACCCACTTGGTTCCGTCCCACTGCTGGATCTTGACCTGGCCCGACCCTTCGTGGTTATCGCAGGAGGTCTTGATTTCCGGCAACAGGTCGGTGGCGCCGATCTGCTTCAGGCGGGCGTTGGAGATGTTCAGGTTTTCCATGGCCCAGCGCACCTGCTCGCCGGTCATGGCCTTGCCCTTGCCGTATTTCTCCTGGGCCTTGCGGATCGCTTCCACCGACAACACGGCGACGGAAACGCCCCGGTTGTACAGAATCGTGCCGATCTTGGCGGTGTCTTGCAGGTTGCCCTTGCCGGCGCCGTAGACCACCTTTTCGATGTCGGCGATCAGCGGCACGTTCTTGCCGGCCACGTTCCAGGTCGCGGACATGTAGCCCTTGGCGGCGTCGCCGGCCGGTACGGTGTCCTCCTCGGACCCGGCCCACCAGGAGCCGATCATTTTTTCGCGGGGGAAACCCACCTTCTGCGCGGCCTTGAGGGCGGTCTGATTCATCACCCCCCAGCCCCAGAACACCACGTAATCCGGTTTTTCCTGGCGGATTTGCAACCACTGGGCGCCTTGCTCGTTGCCCGGATGCGCCACCGGAATCACCGTCAGCTCGAACTTGTTCAGCTTGGCTTCCTCTTGCAGGGCGACGATGGGTTCCTTGCCATAGGCCGAATCGTGGTAGAGAAACACGATCTTCTTGCCCGCCAGGCTGCCCTTTTCCTTTTCCTTGATGAACTTGACGATGGCGGACGCCTGCATCTGGTAGGTCG
>CALGOO010000329.1 GCA_937960715.1 uncultured Candidatus Competibacteraceae bacterium | reverse complement strand
ACTGCTGCGCTACGTGGGGCTAGCAGTACCGGATTAAATTTTTAAAGATCATAAAAAGGGGGGCGAGGGGGGATTTTTCAAAGGGAGTCGCAGAAGCGTATTTCCCCCCTTTGAAAAAGGGGGGCGAGGGGGAATTTCCGAGCATGCGAAACACCCAACATGCTGAAATACAACCCCAAACTCAAAGATAATGCTCGCGCCTTGCGTTCCGGGATGACGGATTGTGAACAACGTCTGTGGTCGAGGTTGCGTCGTAAGCAAGTGCTAGGCGTGCAATTCTACCGACAGAAACCCATCGGCGATTACATTGCCGATTTCTATGCGCCCAAAGCGAATCTTGTGGTGGAAGTGGATGGTTCGCAGCACTTGGAACCGGCGCAGATCGATCATGACCGTCGGCGTACCGCTTTCCTGGAAGGCCAGGGATTGCGCGTGTTGCGTTTTGATAATCGCCAAGTATTGCAAGAGCTTGACGGCGTGATGGAGGCAATCTATCGGGCGATGGCCAAGGAAATCGGCGAGGGGTGTTCGTAAGGAAATCCCCCCTCACCCCCCTTTTGCAAAGGGGGGAATCATCACTGATGCGCCAGCGCCGCAAGAAATCCCCCCTTACCCCCCTTTTACAAAGGGGGGAATCAATGCTTGCCCGGCCTACGTGCGCTACGTCGATGATTTCGCGTTGTTCGGCGGCAGCAAGCGGGAGTTGTGGAGCTGGAAACAGGCCATCGTCGACCGGCTGGCCCGGTTGCGGCTGACAGTCCACGCCGGCGCGGCGCAGGTGACCCCGGTCGCAATCGGCATTCCCTGGCTCGGCTTCGTCGTCTATCCCACCCACCGGCGGGTCAAGGCCCGCAACGTGCGCGATTTCACCCGGCGCTTGCGCGCCCGCTGGGCCGCCTACTGCGACGGCGCAATCAGCTTCGCCGAGTTCGACGCCCGCCTGGCGAGTTTGCCCCGATCGTCCAACCACTCCCACACCCGTTGCGGTTCCCAGCCTTTGTCGAAGCGAGCGCGCTCGGCGGGTTCGATGCCGAAGTAGTCGGCCAGGAGTGGCCAATCCGAGACCAACCGCTCGCAAAGCTTGATCTTGATGGGGCCAAGCACATCAGCTTTCGGGTCCATACTTCCACGATTCCAAACGCTATTTGGAGTGCCAAGGAAGAATAGCCAATGATTCCATCGGTGTTTTTCCGAAGAGCGCACTGTTTCGTCAGCGGGAAAGCTAGGACCGAACCGGCCGCTTGGCCAATTTGCGCTGCAAGGTGCGGCGGTGCATGCCCAATTGCCGCGCGGTGGCGGAAATGTTGCCGTCGTTGTCGCGCAACACCCGCTGAATATGCTCCCATTCCAGACGATTCACGCTCAGGGGGCGGGCGCTGACCGGCACGCCGGAATCTCCCCCACTGGCGGCGAAAGCCGCCAGCACCTGGTCGGCATCGGCCGGCTTGGCCAGATAATTCACCGCGCCGAGTTTGATGGCTTCCACCGCCGTGGCGATGCTGGCGTAGCCGGTCAGGACCACGATGCGGGTGGCGGGATCGAGCGCCAGCAGGTCCGGAATCAGGCTCAGTCCCGAATCGCCGGCCAGATTGAGATCCACCACGGCGTATTCCGGTGGCTCGACTCGCGCGCGCTCCAAAGCCTCCGCGCTGCCATGCGCGGTGATCACGGCGAAACCGCGCCGGTTCAAAGCGAGCCCCAGCACCCGGCAGAACGTCGTGTCGTCGTCCACCAGCAACAGGCTGGAACACTCGGCCGAATCCATCATGCGACTTCGGCCCGCGCCGGCAAATCGATGCGCGTGCAGGTCCCTCCCTGGGGATCGTGCGAGAGGCTGACCCGTCCACCCAGCCGCTCCAGCGCGGCGTTCGCCAGCAGCAGCCCGATGCCCGTACCGCCGTTCTTGGTGGAAAAGAAGGCTTCGCCAGCGCGTTCCGCCACCTCCGCCGACAAGCCCGGTCCCCGATCGCGAATCTCGATGACCACCCGGCGCGCGTCCCAGCGACCCACCAGGTCCACGCCATCGGGACAGACATCGGCCGCGTTGTTGAGCAGGCTGATCAAGGTCTGGCCGATGGTCTGCGGCGCCGTCACGGCCGGCGGCGGCAACGGTCCCGCGCAGTTGACCCGCAGCGGCACCCAGGGACGGAGCAGTTGCCAGCGGCTGCGCATGCATTCCAACACCACGTCCAGCGGCTGCGCCGCCTCGCGGTCGGCCGCCAGATCGGCGCCGCGGAGCAAATCGCCGAGGATGGATTTGCACGTTTCCACCTGCTGGCGCAGGGTGCGCAAGTCGGCGCGCAGCAGCGGATCCGCGCCGTGCTCGCGTTCCAGTTCCCGGGCCAACACGGCGATGGTCGACAGCGGAGTGCTCAGCTCGTGGGCCGCGCCGGCCGCGAACATGCCCAAAGCCAGGATCTGCTCGTCACGCAACGCTTTCTCGCGCAATTGCGCGACCTGCCGGTCCCGTTGGCGCAATGCCGCCGCCAACCGCGCCACGAAACCGGCGATCAACAGGGCGCTGATGACGAACACCAGCCACATGCCCCACAGATGGGCGTGAAAACCGGGGCCGTGGCCACTGAGCATCCCCGGCAGCGGCAGGTAATGGAACATCAGCCCCGTGTAAACCGCCACCGTCACTCCCGCCATCGCCCAGACGCAGCCGGCCGGCAGCAACGCGGCGGTGATGATCAGGGGCAGGAGCAACAGCGAAACGAAGGGATTGCTGGCGCCGCCGCTGAAGAACAGCAGTACGGTCAGAGCCAGCACGTCGAGCTGTAAATACGCGAACATCTCCCAAGCCACCACTGGGGCCGCCCACCGCACCCGCAGGCGCAAAGCGGCGAACGCCAGCGCCATCAGCCCCAGGAACGTGGTGACCGCCCACAGCGGCAGCGGCTGCGGGGGGGTCAGGCCAAAGCGCAGCCAGAGCAACATCACGCACGGCCCCGACACCACCAGCAAGCGGAGCAGCAACAAACGTCGCAAGTCATCCATCCAGCAAACTCCGATTCGGTCACCGCCGCTTCGGGCGCGACGACAATAGGTTAGCGACTCTCGCCCGCTGGATCGGTGTGGCAATAGGCCACGGTTTCAAGGACGCCAACGAACGAAAGTCGTCACCGCGCGCCTCGCCATCCCTGATGGATGGGCGGAAATTATGCCCGCTGGCCGGAGGCGGGTTCCATTGTAACGATTGGCCCGATTCCGCCGGGTGCGGCAATTTGTCGCACCCCCCGCCGTTTTCAGCAAGTCACGCCGGCTGGATAATCCGAAGCGCCATCTGCTTCGCCGCATCCTTTTGCTTCTCAGCCAGCAATCGACCCTTCCCAGTTTCATCCGTTACGATCAAGATATGAACCGCCCGATTGGGCCACCCTCCCAACCTTCGGAGATTTCCCGATCCATGAATATCAAGTTGCCCGCGCTGAGCCTGTTGCTCGCCCTGAGCGCCCCCGCTTTCGCCGCCGATACCGCCACGATCAAGGTCGACAAACCCTGGGCGCGCGAAAGCCCGCCCACCGTCACCAACGGCGCCGCCTACATGACTCTCGTCAACACCGGCAAGGAAGCGGACCGCCTGGTCGGCGCGTCCGGCGAGGTTTCGGCCACCGTCGAGTTGCACACTCACCTGATGGAGGACGGGGTGATGAAAATGCGCCCGATCAAAGCCATCGAGGTCAATCCCGGCGAACCCGCCGTGCTCAGGCCCGGCGGCTTGCACATCATGTTGATCGGACTTAAAAAGCCTCTGATGGCGGGCGAGAATTTTCCTCTGCGCCTGCGCTTCGAGAAGGCCGGCGAGATACCCGTCGAGGTGAAAGTGCGTAAAATGGAGTCAGAAGACAGCGCCCAGCAATCGCATCACCCGGATCACAAGGCGCAATGACGTAATTTTCGGCGCCGGGGTTGGAAACACCGGCTCCAGCCCCCTCGACCAGCAGGTCGCATCATGACGCGCGGAAAACTCATCATCCTGATCCTGGCCAGTGCGTTGGCTCTGAGTCTGGGGCTCTGGCTGGGTCAACGACTGATTCGTCCCTCGGTCGAGTCGCCCACCATCTCCGGTATTTTCCTTCCCGAACCCAAGGCCATCGAAGATTTTACCTTGAGCGACCAAACCGGCCAGCCTTTCCACCGCGACCGGTTCTTGGGCAAGTGGACCTTTCTGTACTTCGGCTATACCTATTGCCCGGACGTATGTCCCCTGACGCTGGTCGAACTCGCCAAGGTACAGCGACAGCTTGCGCGGGATAATTTGGACGGAGACACCGCCTACATGCTGATTTCGGTGGACCCCGAACGGGATACGCCGCAGCGACTCGGAGAATACACCCGCTATTTCAATCCGAAATTCACGGGTGCCACCGGCGCGCCGGAGGAACTGAACAAGCTGGCGCGGCAGTTTGGCGTCATTTACATGCGCGCACCCGATTCGGAGAATAAAGCCAATTACAGCATCGATCACTCTTCCACGGTGATCTTGATCGACCCCCACGCCCATCTGCACGCCATCTTCACGCCCCCCCACAAGCCGGAAACCATGGTGTCCGATTTTCGGAAAATTCGCGGGTACCATCGATCAAAAAATAACTAACTGTCTATCAAACAGATAAAAATAAGGTACATCAATCATTCAGGAGCCGGTCAGCAAATTGAATTCCGCCCGATAAAGTACATCGCTCACCATCTCGACCGCCACCCGCCATTCCCGGCGCCCCATCGAGCACATCGGCAAGATCGCCTGTCCTTGCCACGTCTTATCCTTCCCTTGGGCGAGAGTAAATTGGTTAAATCCCATATCCATGTTCGACATGGTGAAGTTGACCGTGATTTTCTTGATCCTGGTTGCTTCCTCTCCACTTAGCCTGACCTGCACGGGAAACGCCACCAGGGGTTGCACGCTGTCTCCCAGTCCAATCGCTGCGGTCAACGCCCCACCACTGGCCGTGCAAAGCACGCCCACGGGGTTACACGCGGGATCGGCGTTCAACACGATGGCGCGGGTCGGCGCGTGACGTAACCACTCGTTCAGCTTGGGATAATACTTGCTCCCCAAAATACCCAGTAGAACAAAAACGGCAATCGCTCCGCTCAGCGCCAAAAAATATCGTCTGGTCATGCATGGTTCCTTGTGATTCCAGCAGCGTTTTCGCACCGCCTCCAACTTAACTCCGCGCAGCTTGCGCGATGGATGGATTCAAGCCCGAAACCGTCGCGCCAACCGCCGCAACTGGCGCACTTGATCGGGCGGCGCGACCGGGCCGTAGCGCAGCGCCGCGTACAGGCGCGCGATCTCCCAAACCGCCACCGCCAGCTCCGGTCGGCCAGCGGCCACCCGCCCGGCGAAATCCAGCGGTCCCTCGGTCGCGCCGCGCGCCAGCCCGCGCCGGGCCAATCGAGCGCAGAACCGTTGCCAGGCGCGCGCCACCGGATCGCGGGCCAGCCGGCTCCGCCAGCGCCAGCCGGCGTACAGCGCGCCGAACCCGCCCAGCGCAATCAGCATCGCCACCGTCATCCCGGTCCAGTTCGCCGACCCGAAGCCCAGCCCGGACAGAAATTCCTTCTGGCGCTCGGGACCATAGGCCAGCACCCATTCGTTCCAGGAATTGTTCAGAATATCCCAGCCCAGCACCAGTTGGCGCAGCCATTCACTGTCACCGCCGCGCCGCGCCAGAAACGGCAGGAGGCCCGCATCGGACAAGGCGGCGTAAAGTCCCTGCTGGACCCGGTTGGGGGCGACCGCGCCGGTCGGGTCCACCCGCACCCAGCCGCGCCCTTCCAGCCAAACCTCGGCCCAGGCGTGCGCGTCGGACTGGCGGACCATCAGATAGCCACCCAGGGTGTTCATTTCTCCGCCCTGATAGCCCAGCACCACCCGCGCCGGCACGCCCCCCGCCCGCATCAGGAACACGAAGGCGCCGGCGTAGTGTTCGCAAAAACCCTGCCGGGTACGGAACAGAAAATCGTCCACGATCTCGCCGCCCAGCAGCGGCGGAGTCAGGGTGTAATAGAACGGCTGTTCCCGAAACAGGCTCAGGGCGGACCGCACCAGCGCCTCGGGCTGGAGATCGCGCTGGCGCCAGTCCGCCACCAGGGCCCGGGCGCGCGGGTTGCCGCGTGGCGGCAATTGCAAGCCACGGCTGCGCTCCATCGCTGTCAATTCCCCGGTTCGATAAGCCGGATACGACCGCATTTCGTAACGGTACACCTCGTTGACCGGCTGATCGCGCAGCAATTGAAACGAGGCCGTCATCCTGGCGTGCGGCGGCAGGCGGGCGGGCAGGTCCAGCGCGAACAGCCAGATTCGGTTGCTCGGTTCCAGCACGACCGCATAGTCCACCGCCGCGCCTTCCGCAGTAAAGGGCATGGGGGTATTGAGGGGCGGTTCCTCGGGCCGGGTCCAGCGCCGGCCATCGAAATGCCACAGCACCAGTCCGCGCCAGTAGCGCTGGTTCGGTGGCGGAATGGCGTCGACGAACCGGACCCGGAACGCCACCTCGCCAGACTGGCTCAGATCGCTGACGCTGCCGGGCGCCATCTGCTCGGACAGTCCGGTGCGGCCCTTGTAGGCGTCCTTGGGCAGACCCCATAGCGGGCCGGGAATGCGGGGAAACAGCACGAACAGGATCAGCATCACCGGAATCGCCAGCAACGCCATCTTTACCGTCAGCCGCAGCGGGGCGAGCGCGGTCAAACCCGCGTGCTGGCGATGGATGAGCACCTGCGCGGTCAACATCACGAGGATCACCGCCAGCAGGTAGGTCACCTGCGGAATGTCCTGGCTGTAGAGCAGGTTGCTCATCACCAGCAGATAGCCCAGGAACACCAGCACCGCGCCGTCGCGCAATCCCCGTGATTCCAGCAGCTTGCAGGCGGTCATCGCGGTCAGCAACGCCACCCCGGCGTCGCGGCCAAACAGGGTCCGGTGGTCGACGATCACCCCGGCCCCGGCCAGCACGGCCACCAGCAACAGCAGCCAGCGCGGCGGCAGCGCCCAGTTCCGGAGCACGATCAGGCCACGCCAGCCCACCAGCGCGGCGAACAGGACGGTCAACCAGACCGACAATTCGGTGGCTTGGGGCGCGACCCCCAGCGCCAGCGCGGCCAGCAGCCAGGTCAACGCCGCACGGGTCAACGGTTCCTCAGGTCGTTTGGGAGGGGGTGGGGAATCAGGGGAACGCCGGCGTTTCCAGAACTTCATCCAGTGAGACTCCCGCAAGCTGGGTAACAATCGCACAAGTGCTGACAGGTTATAAAAATGCCGCTATCCATTCTATTTCGCTGGCAAAATTCCCCCTGCCGCAAGTTTTCCCGTGATCGCATCCTGATCTTCATCGATGTCTGAATCACGGATTGCCACCGATGGCGCGGACCGCACGGATGATTCCGCGCCATCCAGCAATCTGTTTGGTAGCCGTTCAGTAACCGTTCACTCCCCCTCCCGGCGGGAGGGGGTTGGGGGGAGGGCAAGTCGTT
>CALGOO010000328.1 GCA_937960715.1 uncultured Candidatus Competibacteraceae bacterium | reverse complement strand
CCCTGGTTGACGCAAAACACGCTGTCGTACTTGCCGGCGAAGGCGTTGCCGAAATTGTCCTCCAACAGGCTGCTGGAGCGGACGATAAACGGCGATTGGCCGAAATAATCCAGCATGTCGGAGAACTGCTGCATGACGTAATCCGGAAAATCGCCGCGCAAGATCCGTCGCCGCGCGGTTTCGGCTCCATCCAGGAACGTCGCCGGATTTTTTTGTTTCTCGCGCACCCACCAGCACCCGTTGCGCACCAGGTAGGTATAAAACACGTCGGAACCGACAAAGAACGAATCGTGGATTTCCAACAAGTCGCGCCAGCGCGGATCGGTCCGTTTGAGAATGGCTCGCGCTAGCATTACGCCGACCGCCTTGCCCCCGATCAAGCCGGTGCCGATCATCCTGCCCTTGATCGCCAAAATATCGCTCAGGCTCAAGTAGCGCTCGGCGAGCTGGATCACCCGCTCGTCCCGCGACACCGTCATCCGCAGCGTCCGCTGCAACAGGTCGCGGCTCAAATGGGCCGTCGGCACGTTCTCGCGCTCGGCGGTCACCACTTCCTCGACTTCCAAAAAGGTGCGGTTCCAGATATCGAGTCGAGGGTCGTTCGCTTTCAGGCCCGACCACGGCAGCCGCGTCAGAATTTGGGAAATGGTAATGCTGTCGGTGACCGGCGTGAACTCCTCGCCCCGCCAGACGTGCAACAGGTGCATCGTCGGCGCATAACGCTGTTGGACTTTCAAGGGCCGCACGTACAGCTCGCCTTGGTGGCGGTAGATATCGCTGAACAATTGCGTGGTGTCGAGAATCGGCGCGGTGGCGTGGAAAGAGTGGTGGCCGCGCATCAGCGCGAAATAGGCGATCGTTTCAAGATCGTACAGATAGGGGCAGGTCAGCATGAAAAAATTGCCCAACATCTGGTCGCTGTACCAGTCCGCCACCAGATCGGACAGGCAATCGAACACGTAGTAAGCCCCCCGCCCGCACCGTTCGATGGTTTTGTGGATTTCGCTCAGAAACGGCTCGAAGCCGTCGCCGGGGTCGAGCACCCGCACTTCCGCCCCTGGACCTTCGGCCACCAGCGCCGGATGGCGGGCGAAATGGAAATAGACCAGCTTCCGTCCTTTGTCGCGGGCGTACTGGCAAAACGGCTCGACCAGCGGCCGGTAATCGTCGATGCTATCCACCTGCCAGACGATGTTGTCGCCCGCCATGATCCCCCGAAAAACCCGGTCCAGGCCCGCTATTCCGGTGCTGACCTGCGCGTCGATCGCCGCCATTACGCCCCCTTCGCAACGTAAAGCCATGGAGCGGCGTACGATCCCGGCGCAACCCATGGCGAAAATTCTTATACTGCAACAACCGCTGCGGCGCGGATCCGCGCTCGCTTCGATCCCAATCATAACCCAATACGCCAATCGCCCCACGACCTGATCGGACAACCGAACCATGATGTCGAACTCGCCCGCCATCGCGCCACCGTCCAACTTACCTTTACCTTTGGAGCGGTTACGGGTGCCTGAAGATCTCGACGGCCGCTTCGGGTCCAACCGCGCCGGCCCGGATGTCGTTTGCCAGCTCGCCGCCGGCAACGATCTGGAAGCCGTGCAAGCGTGGCTGGCGGAATTCCAAGATTCGCCGCAGACGCTGCGCAACTACCGCAAGGAAGCCGAGCGCCTGCTGCTGTGGGCGCTTATGGAACGCGGCAAACCTTTATCCGGCCTCACCCGCGAAGACTGTATTCTCTACGAAAATTTCTTGGCCGACCCGCAACCTCGCCAGTGTTGGTGCGGCTCCAAAGCGCCGCGCTTCAGCCCGCACTGGCGGCCGTTTCTCGGCCCGCTCAACCCGGCCAGCCGCAAAGTCGCGATGCTGATCGTCAACTCCCTGTTCAGCTACCTGGTCAAGGCCGGCTATCTGGCCGGTAACCCGCTGGCGCTCGCCCGCCGCCGCGCGCGCGGCCAACAATCCATGCGCCAAGTGGAACGCTTCCTCGAACACGACCAATGGCAAGCCTTGCTGGCGACTGTGGACGAGCTGCCTGGCGACGAGGAGCGCGGCCGCCAGCACCGCGCCAGGGCCAAGTATCTGCTCGCCCTGCTCTACCTGCTCGGCCCGCGCGTGAGCGAAGTCGCCAACCACGCCATGAACAGCTTCGTCCAAATTCGCGGCCGTTGGTGGTGGCGGGTGATCGGCAAGGGCCGCAAGGAAGCGCAAGTCCCGGTCAATCAAGATATGCTGCAAGCGCTGCGCGACTACCGCCGCTTTTACAACCTCTCGCCCCTGCCCGCCCCGGACGACGCCACCCCGCTGGTGCTGAACCTCAAGGGTACCGTTGGGATCGGCGACAACATGATTTACCGGATCGTGAAAGACCTGGTGGCGAAAGCCGCCGCGCGATTGGCGGCGGACGACCCTTATCAGGCGGAGAAACTGCGCCGCGCCTCCACGCACTGGTTTCGCCACACCAGCATCACCCATCAAGCCGACGCCGGCATCGACATCCAGTTCCTGCAACGCAACGCCCGCCACGCCCGCATCGATACCACCGGCTTGTACTTGCACGCCGAGGAAAAGGAATGGCACGAAAACATGGAGCGCCACCGCCTCAAGGATTAAACTTCCAACGCTTCGCGCCGGGCCCTCGCCCGGCCGAGCGAAGGTTCGCGACGCGAACACGACCCAAAAAAAAGGAACCTCCCCGCATGTCGTCCTACATTACCGACACTATCGATTACCTCAAGCAAAGCAGTCCCGCGCAAGCCGAGTTTTACCAGGCCACCCACGAAGTGCTGGCCACCATCAAACCCCTGCTCGACCGCAACCCCAAATACCAGAAACACAACATCATCCAGCGCATCGTCGAACCGGAACGGCAGATCCTGTTTCGGGTCGCGTGGCTCGACGACCGCGGCAACGTGCAGGTCAACAAAGGCTACCGCATCCAGTTCAATTCGGCGCTCGGCCCGTACAAGGGCGGCTTGCGCTTTCATCCCAACGTCACCGCCGGCACCATCAAATTCCTGGGTTTCGAGCAGATTTTCAAAAACGCCCTCACCGGGCTGGCCATCGGCGGGGCCAAGGGCGGCTCCAACTTCGACCCCAAGGGCAAATCGGACGGCGAAATCATGCGCTTTTGCCAGTCGTTCATGACCGAGCTGTTCCGCCACATCGGCGACACCATCGACGTGCCGGCCGGCGACATCGGCGTCGGCGGCCGCGAGATCGGCTACCTGTACGGTCAGTACAAGCGGTTAACCGGCAGTTACGAGGGCGTGTTGACCGGCAAAGGACTGAACTGGGGCGGATCGCTGGTGCGCACCGAGGCCACCGGCTACGGCGCGGTCTACTTCGCCCAAAACATGCTGGCCGAGCGCGGCGACTCGTTGGAAGGCAAGGTCTGCGCGGTGTCCGGCTCCGGCAACGTGTCCATCTACACCGTCGAAAAGCTCTATCAAGTCGGAGCCAAGCCGGTCGCGGTCAGCGACTCCAACGGCATGATTTACGATGAGGGCGGGATCGACTTGAACCTGCTCAAGCGCGTCAAGGAAGTCGAGCGCGCCCGCCTGACCCGCTACGCCGAGGAACGTCCGGGCGCGGTTTATACCCCGGTCGACGAGTATCCCGCCGGCCGCAACGGCGTTTGGAGCGTGCGTTGCGACGCGGCTTTCCCCAGCGCCACCCAAAACGAAGTCGGCGTCGAAGACGCCAAGGAACTGTTGAAAAACGGCTGCAAGTGCGTCGCCGAAGGGGCCAACATGCCCTCGACCCTGGACGCCATCGACGCTTTCCTGGCCTCCGGCATCGCCTACGGTCCGGCCAAGGCCGCCAACGCCGGCGGCGTCGCCACCAGCCAGTTGGAAATGAGCCAAAACGCCAGCATGAACCAATGGACCTTCGAGGAAGTGGACGCCAAGCTCCAGCGGATCATGGCCAACATCTACCGCACCGCCAGCGAAACCGCCAAGGAATACGGCGCGCCCGGCAACCTGGTGCTCGGAGCCAACATCGCCGGCTTCCGCAAGGTCGCCGAGGCCATGATCGATCAAGGCGTAGTTTGACCCTTCAAAAACCCAATCGCCGGTTTGCTCGAACCGATCAACCCGGCGGCGGCTTCACGTGATCGACACGTCGGGTTCATCATTCCACGGGAGCAGTTTCAAAAACGGCTTTGAAAACCGGACCGAACGGCTCTAGCGAAGTGGGTGTGATTTCCGTCGGCCCCGCGAGGCTTTCGGCGGCAAATTCCGGTCGGGCGAAGGCTTCGCACATCTCCGCCAACAAATCCGCCATTGGCGGCGAAATCCCCTGCTGCATCATGCCGGCTTTGGCTTGCGCCGGATCGGCCCGGACATACCGGAGATCCGGTTTGCCGATGGCCTGCCCCAGTACGCTCGCCGCTTCGGTCGGGGTATAAGATTTCGGCCCACGAAGATGCAAAACCCGCCGTTCGACTTCTGGCTGTTTCTTGGCCCCGCCCGCCAAGACGCGCGCGTTCATCGATTTGGCCAAGGAACGGATTAAGGAACAGATTCGGGATCGACTGTAGCGACTTGCTCGCCGGCGCGCGAGCGCGCGAATTTTCAAGTCCGAGCCCCGTGTCAGCCAAACGGAAATCCAGCCCAACGGTTGCGCGAACCCGTTGCGGATCGGTAACATAAAACGTTCTAGCATTTTAGATTTTATGCGGGACCCGCCATCGGGTTCCGTCCGGGCACGGAAGCCGCGTCAGCCGCCGTTATTGAGGAATCGCCATGAGCTTGACCCATCTCCCTCCCTCCCAAGGACTTTACGACCCGCGCAACGAACACGATTCCTGCGGTATTGGCTTTGTCGTCGATATCAAGAATCGCAAAAGCCACCAACCCATCCGTCAGGGCTTGGAAATTTTGGCTAATTTGAGCCATCGCGGCGCGGTGGGAGCCGATCCTTTGGCCGGCGACGGCGCGGGCATCTTGATCCAAACGCCCGACGGCTTTCTGCGCGCCGAATGCGCCGCGCGGGGCATCGATTTGCCCGCGCCGGGCGATTACGCGGTCGGCATGGTCTTTCTCCCGCGCGACGCGCAGGTCCGAACCCAATGCGAGGGCGCCCTGGAGCGCACCGTCGCCGCCGAAGGTCAGATTTTTCTCGGCTGGCGCGACGTGCCCACCGACAACTCTTGTCTGGGCCGCAGCGTGCGCCCGACCGAGCCGGTGATCCGGCAAGCCTTCGTGCGGCGCGGCCCCGGCTGCCCGGACACCGACGCCTTCGAGCGCAAGCTGTTCGTGATCCGCAAGCAGACCCACCACGCGATTTGGGATCGCGAGCAACTCAGCCGCCAGCCGTTTTACATCGCCTCGTTCTCCTCGCGCACCCTGGTTTACAAGGGCATGATCCTGGCGCGCAACCTCGGCGTGTACTATCAAGACTTGCGCGACGAGCGTTTGGAGTCGGCGCTGGCCTTGGTCCACCAGCGTTTCTCCACCAACACCTTCCCGACCTGGGCGCTGGCGCACCCGTTCCGCTACCTCTGCCACAACGGCGAAATCAACACCCTGCGCGGCAACATCAACTGGATGCTGGCCCGCCGCCGCAGCATGC
>CALGOO010000327.1 GCA_937960715.1 uncultured Candidatus Competibacteraceae bacterium | reverse complement strand
GACGATCGTTCAGCGACCACCAACGCCCGCCGACCGGGTGGGATACCGGCGGTCACCAGCGGACGTCCACTGGTCACCTCATCCGGCAACCGGAAGGGCAGCACCACAGTAAACGTCGAGCCGCATTCCAATGTGCTGGCGACGGTGACGTGCCCTCCCAGGAGATCGCAGTAGCCTTTGACGATCGACAGGCCCAATCCGGTACCGGGATACCGGCGATTAAGGGCCTCGTCCACTTGCTCAAACGGCGCGAAAATCGATTCCCAGCGGTGGGCCGGAATGCCACAACCGGTATCGATGACCTGCAAACGCACGACCCACTGAGAAAACGAAATTGCATCATCCTCGGGTCGAGCCAAATCGACGCACACCACGATCCCGCCGGTTTCCGTGTACTTGACGGCGTTCGCCAGCAGGTTGGCCAGAATCGCCCACAATGCCTTGCCATCGCTTTCCAGGAAGGTGGGCACGTCCGGTGCGACGATCACATCCAGATAGAGCCGCCGCTGAATCAGCAACGGTTCCAGCGGCGCGCTAATCGCTTCCAACTCGGTCCACACATCCAGGGGCGCCAGTGTCGGGGTGTATTTACCTTTCTCCAGTTGGGTAAAGTCCAGAATGTCGCTGATGTGCCGATACAAGGTGGTGGTGGCGGTCAGAATGGTATGCAGGGTCCGCGCCTCGACCTCATCGCGGACGATTTTCAGCCGCTGTTCCACCAACCCTTGAATCGAGTACAAGGGGGTGCGCATTTCGTGCGAGACCTTGGCCAGGAACAGGCTTTTTGCTTGATTGGCCTGTTCGGCGGCTCGCGATTGGACCTGCAATGCTTCCAAGGCTTGCTGATACTCAGCGCGGACCTTGGCGAGTTCCTGCTCCAGATGCGCCTTACCGCGCGCAAGGGTGTCGGCCAGGAGGTTGACACCCTCCTGGAGGATCCCCAATTCGTTGACGTCGGTTTGCGGCAAGCGTGTAGCGAGTTCTCCGTTCTTAATGCGCTGGATGGCAGCCGCAATCTGGCTAATGGCGCCCGACAGGCGACGCCCAGTCCCATGCGCCAATCCGGTCGCGCCGGCGAAGGTCAGCAGGACCAGACTCAAATCCAGCCACAAACGTCGTCGCCAGCGCGACTGTGCGTCGGCAATCGACAACACCACCGCCACGTCACCCAGCGGCCGCGGTGACCGCGTGGTCGTAGAGAGGGCCAACGGCCGCAGCAGCACGGGCGCCATGAACCGCACGCGGTCTCCCGGCGCGGGAGCGACCACCCCATCGGCACGATCTTCCCATGCGGGTTCCATGGAGTCGGCGGCCGGTAGCCGGTACAGCACCCGCGCGTCCGAGTCAGTGACCGTGACCCCCTGCACGGGGGTTCCCAGAATGACGGTTGCGGGCTGGATGGTGGCCTCGACGATGGCCGGTAACTGCTCCAGCGCGCCCGTGGCCAATGTGTATTCCAGGGCGCCGGCCAGTTGGGCCGCCAGCAACTGGCCGTGTTGCTCCAGTAATTGCCGGTTGTGCTGGACGTTGCCTTGATAGACCACGAACACCAACAAGCCGGTGATGACCAGCGCGGGGGTCAGGGCGATCATCATGATCTGGCGATGGATGCTCAGTGGGCATACGCGATGTTTGAAGGAAAACATGGAATTAATCCCTCGGAAACCATGACTGGGCGCGCGTCATGGCGTCGGCCGAAATGCCCAGCGTTTGCGCGACCGTGCGATTGATCACGACGCGCACCGCCGTCGGATAGGCGGGTGCGGGCGTGCGACCGTGCGCCAGTTCATCAATAAACAGCCGCATCTGCTCGGGTAAGCGCGCCTCGTCGGCCACCACGGCCGCCAATACCCCGGCCTCGACATACCGGGCGGTCAGCCCGCCGAATACCGGTACGCCCTGGCGAAGGGTCATCAACAGTAGCGGTTTGAGCGACCATTCGTTGATCAGCGTGGTGTCGGGGGGTAATAGCACCGCATCCAGGCTTGCCAGACGTGGGCGCAAGGCGCGCACCGCCTCCAGATCATCAACCACTCCCATTTCGTCCAAGGTGAACCGCAAACGCTGCGCCTCGGCCCGGAGCGGAAGCAACCACGCGGGCGCGGGGGTCGGCACCCATACCCCTACTGTTTTGACGTCGGGTCGCAAGATGCGTATTAATTGAAGGTTCAGCACTGGATCGGCTTCCAGGTAAAGGGCCGATACCTGATCGGGCGGCCGCAAGGCCAGCCAGGGTGTCACTTGTTGGCGGGACACCCGAACCACCAGCAGTGGAACGGCACATTCTTGTGTGACCGCTTGGGCCGCCTCCCGGTCAGCGGCCACGATGACGTCGGTGCGATCCGGTTGGCAACGCTCGGCAAGCGTCACATCGTGATTCGCCGTCGAAGCGAGCCGTGGCGTGCTCGCCGTGATGAGACCGCTCAACGGCTTGCCTGCCTGCGTGATGATCGACAGGGGTGTGGATCGCGCAGGTGGTAGCGGCCCGGATCCTTCCTGCACCCCCAAGAATAGCGGTGCTTCGCGGGCGAGAAACAAAACCGTTACCGTCTCCGTCGCCACTGCTTGAAGCGTGAGCCAGGCCATTAACAACCCGCTCCCGAAGATGCGTCGCCACATGCCCGCTCAAGTCCTTCGCTCAATCATCGAAGGAGATGCGGAAAAAGACGCTCCGGTCCCACGTCAGGTTGGGTAAGTAATCGTTGACGGGTCCCAGTAAATTCGCACCGATCACTTCGGCAAGCGCTGAGGTGGAGCCGAATTTGAACCGTTTGGCGACCCGCGCGCCTAGTTGGTGATAGCCGTCGATCAGTGGATCCCGGTACCACTGCATGTTGGACTGATAGTCATAGTTCACGCTGACCTGCCAGCCATTACCGAATGCTTGGCTGACCAGTAGCCCCAGCCCGTGGCGTGGCGCGCTCTGTTCGTAGCCAGCGTCGAAGCGGGTGTCCGAGGCGTCGATGTCGGTCAGCGCATAACTGGCGAACAGCCGGGTGCCCGATGGATTCCGCCAGTCCCACTGCGCTTCCAGCCCACGAACAGTCAGCGGATTTTCGTTGGAAAAATCCAGGGCCACGCCTGGCAACATGGTCGGTACATCGAGCACGGGTCGGTAGTACGTTCCGATGTAGTCGACATAGCGTTCTTGAAACAAGCGCAGGTCAAACTGGTTCCGTGCCGCTTGCCAATGGTAACCCACTTCCAGGGAACGGTTGATTTCCGGGTCGAGACCACCACTGGCGATCACCCCGTAAATCGTCAGCGGGACGTTCACTCCACGAATGATGGCGCGTCCCGCATTTTCGTAGAGCGTGGGTTGGCGAGAACCCGTTGCGTAGGCGATCCGCAAGGTTTGCCGATCATCAAGATGGTAGTGGACCGAGAGCCGGGGCAGGAAAAGCCATTGCTGAGTGAGTGAGGAGTGTTCCAGCAGGGCGCCAGCGTTCAGCACCCAGGCCGAATCGATTCGATATTCCCCATGGCCTGCCCACCAGGTGACCGCATTGTCGAGCGTTTTTTCGGTATCAAAATAACGCGGGGAATAGACCGCTTCATGGTAATAACCGAGGCCGGTCACGACACGCCATTGATCGGAGAAACGCCGAACATACTGGACATCGGCTTCGTACCGCTCTTCCTCAATTTCGTAATCGAACCGAAGGGTAATACCGGGGAGCAAGCGATCATTGAGAAAGCCCCGATCGTCATAATGGAAGACGTTATGTGACAGGGTCAATATCCACTCATCGTGGGCGGTTCCGGGTTTCCGCCATTGCAGGCTCTGGAAAGCGTCAGTGACCGGGAAATCGCGCGCTGGCGCCGGAAAGGTGGGATCGGGATCCTGAATCCCATAATCACCCCGGGCGAACCCAGCTTGCAGTTTCAATTCGCTACCCGATTCGAAGGGCACTTCGCCCATGAACGACAGACTGCTGTTACGCCGGTCATCGTAGACGTCCGGATAGCCGTCATCGCCCACGCTGGACAGGGAAAGGGTGTAGTC
>CALGOO010000326.1 GCA_937960715.1 uncultured Candidatus Competibacteraceae bacterium | reverse complement strand
CGGCGAAGCAGGAAATCACTCATGGATTATTTGTCCATGGTTGATGCAACGGTATCTCGACTACCAGACTTCCCACTGGCTGTTCCGCGCCGGAGTCGGAGCATCCCGGCTGGAAAACGAATTTCCTCCCTATGCAAGACTGCGAGACGCTTTGCGGAGCACGCGCGCCCCCCCGGCGGTCGCCCTCGCCCAGGACCTCGGTTTCGCTGGAAAACAGCTTAAGTTTTTCGCCGCCGGCATCGCCTACGACGACGGCCCGCTGCAAAGTCAACTGGCGCTGAGCCACGCCGTGTCCGACGCCCTCTCCTACCCAGGCAACACCGCCGGCTATTGGTCGATCGGGTATCGAATCGGGCAGTGGACTCCCTATTTCGTCTATTCCAGGATCAAATCCACGCCAAGCGATCAACGCGAGACCGGTCTGCCCAATACCCCACCCTTCGAGGCGATCAACGCCGGTGTCGCCGAAGCCCTGTCCGCCAACCAGGCCAATCAGTACACCCTTTCCCTGGGAATACGCTACGATTTCGCTCGGGACATCGATTTCAAGCTGCAAGTGGACCGGATCCGCAGTCGCGGCAATCCGACGTTGCTGTGGACGGATCCCGATCCGGAATGGGATGGGCGGGCGACCATCGTCAGCGCCACCCTGGATTTCATTTTTTAAGGCGAGGGATTCTGCATGTGCCCTCGCCTCTCGCGATCCTTCTCCCACCAGTCCCTCGCGATCCCGAAGCTGACGCTGTTCCGCTTACGGCGACTGCTCGTGTGCTGGTGGCTGCTCGGTCTGGCGCCATGCCCAGGTCTCGGCGCGCGCGCGAGCGAACTGGCGGTGATCGTCAATCCGCAAAGCGGCGTGGCGCAATTGAGCAAGGCCGAGGTCATCAACATCTTCATGGGCCGCCAAAGGAAACTGCCATCGGGCGCGACCGCGCTCGCCATCGACCTGGCCAGCCAAAACGCCGAGAAAAAGCATTTCTATGCTCGACTGGTCGGCAAGGAGTTGGCCGAAATCAATTCCTACTGGGCTCGTCTGATCTTCTCCGGGCAGGGTTCGCCGCCCCGGCAGGCCGAAACCGCCGAGGAAGTGCTGGACATCGTCGAAAACAACAAGGGCGCCATCGGCTATCTCGAACGGGGTCAGGTCAACCCACGGGTGATGATCGTCCATATTCTGCCCGAATAACCGCTCGCGCCCTTGCCCCATGACCCAATCACGGCAAACCAGCCTCGTCGCCCGCGCGACCCTGTGGATACTGAGCGTGGCGGCGCTGGTTGGCCTGGCCAGTTCATGGCTGAGCAACACCCTGGCGATCCAGCGGGAAAATCTCCAAACGCAAACTCGATTGCGGGAATTGCTGGATACCGTCGAGCGTCCCGCCAGCATCGCCTGTTTCCTGCAAGACCGGCAGTTGGCCAACGAGGTTGGCCAGGGCTTGCTGAGCAACCGGATCGTGGCGTGGGTCGAGATCCGCGCCGGGGAAACGGAACTGGCGCGGGCCAGCCAGCTCCCAGCGATGGCTGGGACCACAACCAACGACATGCTGGCCGATTCAGCGGATTTGATCGTTCGCAAAATCACTTCTCCCTTCAATCCGGGCGAAATCATTGGAGAAATTCGACTGGCACCCGACCGGGCCGAAATCGATCGGCACGTGACCCAAGCTTCGTACTTCATCGGGATTCTGCTGGTCGTGCAAACCGTCGCGGTCGGCGTGGCCGTGGTGTTGGTCGTCTATGGCTTGATTACCCGCGCGCTCAGGCAGCTTTCCGACCGCCTGCGTGATCTGCCCGCCGAGCAGGGGGCAAAGCTCCCCCGCCTCGCCGGACACGAAACCGACGAGATCGGGGGACTGGTGGAGTACGTCAATCGCCTGATCGATCGCCTGGTCGGCCTGCTGAACCAGGAACGACATTTGCGGTTGCTGCGGGAGATCGAAGAGCGAAAGTTCCGCTCGATTTTCGAAAACGCCGACACCGGAATTTTTCTGATCGATCGAAACGGCAACATGCTTTCCTACAATCCGGCCTGCCAGGAAATCGCGCGGGCGGCCGGACAGGCGGGAACCGACCCCCTCTCTCGGATAGCCATTTTCTTCAACGACGACGAAGCACAGGCGCGGAGCGTGATCGAAGCCTGCCTGCGGGAAAGCGGGAACGTCCAGCGGGATATTCATCTGATCGGCGGGAACGGCCAGCCGAACCGCTGGATCCACCTGACGCTCAGCAGGATCGAGGACATGGTGTTGCAAGGCGTGGTGAACGACATCACCGAGCGGAAGACAGCCGAAGTCGCCGCCCGGAAAACCGCAATGACCGATGCCCTGACTGGGCTTTCCAACCGCCTTGGGTTCGAGACGAAGTTGCGCGAATTGCTCGCCAGGGGGCATCGGCGGTCGAGACAGGGGTTGGCCTTGATACTGATCGACTTGGACTTTTTCAAACAGGTCAACGACACTTACGGTCATGACGCCGGTGATCGAGTCCTGATTCACTTCTCGCGCCTGCTGGAGCGCGCGGTGCGCAAGTCCGACATGATCGGACGACTGGGCGGCGACGAGTTCGTCATTTTGCTGGACTGCATCGACCAAGCCACGGTGCTCGAAAAGATCGCCCGGCAGATCATCGCGAGCGTCGCCAACCCCATCGACATCGGTCAGGGCAGGACGGCGCGCATCGGTTCCAGCATCGGCGTCGCCCTGCTCCAAGGGGAAGCCATCGACCGGGAACAATTGCTCAAAAAAGCCGACGAGGCCATGTATCAGGCCAAGCAAAGCGGACGTAACACCTATCACCTTTACATCGAGACCGGTCCACCGATCGCGGCCTCGCCAGGCGCGGAGCATTCGCCCGCCGCGGAATAACCCCGGAACGACACGGATGTGACTTGCATTCGCAACTCGCGCCGCCGCATTCGACGCCGGCCATGCGCGGCTCGACCCCGCCGACCGCAAGATTCATCTCCCGAAAAAAGCATTCATATCCCGGAAAAAACACAGGATCATGCCTTCAACCCAATTTTGTCATTAGGCCAAGCAGTGATAACAGTAGCCTGAATTTGTACATTGTCTATAATCCGGTCATCGGGGCCCGGTGGGACTATTCGGGTTCATGGCGCCCCCGGCGGAGACCACCCTTACCCTGGCCCCGCTCCCGGCGCCCCGACCGACCCGCTTTGGAATTGCCCGCATGATCAACGAATTGCTCGATTGGAACGACGCCGCCGAGCCGGTCGAAGCGCATCAACCGGATGAGGCTCCACCGTGGAAGCTGCTGATCGTCGACGACGACCCTGGCGTGCATAGCGTCACCCGCTTCGTCCTGCACGACTTGCGCATCTTCGACCGTCCCT
>CALGOO010000325.1 GCA_937960715.1 uncultured Candidatus Competibacteraceae bacterium | reverse complement strand
GGTTACGCCTCCTCTTCGGCACCCCAACCCCGGTTACCCCATAGCGCGATTGCCCCATCAGTATAGTAAAAGAACTGGACTTTCACTATCTAGACATCACCCATGGCTTTCACATTGTCATCTCTTGCAGGCGCAAGGAGGGGAGGGAGTTTACCCAGCGCCTTCCAAGCCGATTTTCATCATCGACCGGGTTTCCGCCGTCCGTCCGGTTTGGGCCGGGGGCGTCCTCCCGCCGCCGGCCGATAGGGATTCTCGCCGCCGCGAAATTCGACCCGAATCGGCGTACCCCACAGATTCAGCCGCTTGCGGTAAACCCCGACCAGATAGCGTCGATACGCCTCGGGCACATGCTCGGTCCGGTTGCCGTGAATGATAATCATGGGTGGATTCTGGCCGCCCTGATGGGCGTAGCGCAGCTTGATGCTGTGGCCGTGAACCAGCGGCGGCTGATGGGCGGCCAACGCGCCTTCCAGAATCCGGGTCAGTTCCGGCGTGGACAATTTACGGGTGGCGGCGGCGTAGGCTTCCCGCACCGAACCGAGCAGTTCCCCAACCCCGGTGCCGTGCAGGGCCGAGATGAAATGGATCTTGGCGAAGTCGAGAAAGCCCAGCCGCCAATCCAGGTCGCGCTTCACCTGGGCGCGGATGTCGGGATCGAGGCGATCCCACTTGTTGACCGCCAGCGCCAGCGCCCGGCCGCTGTCCAGAATCAGGCCCAGCAGGCTGGCGTCCTGGTCGCTGACACCCTGGCGGGCATCCAGCACCAGCACGACCACATGGGATTGCTCGATGGCTTGTAGCGCCTTGATGACGCTGAATTTCTCCACCACCTCGCTGACTCGCGACCGGCGGCGCACCCCGGCGGTGTCCACCAGAATATAACGTTGTCCGTCGCGCTCGAACGGCGCGGCCACGCTGTCGCGGGTGGTGCCAGGCAGATCGCAGGCCAGCATTCGTTCCTCGCCCAGCAAGCGGTTGACCAGGGTCGATTTGCCGACGTTGGGTCGACCCACCACCGCCAGTTTGATAATACCCTCCGGTTCTTCTGGCGCCGCTTCGGCTACTTCGGCCGTGGCCGGCAGGGCGGCGAAAACTTCCTCCATCAAGGTTTCGACGCCCTGGTTGTGGACGGCGGCGATGACGTGCAGATGATCCAGGCCGAGGGCGTGAAAGTCGGCGCTGAGCAGATGCGGATCGCGATGCTCGGCCTTGTTGATGACCAGATGCACCGGCTTACCGGCGCGGCGCAACTGGCCGGCGATCTCTTCGTCCGCCACCGTCAGCCCGGCGCGACCGTCCACCAGTAACAACACGGCGTCGGCTTCCTCAATGGCCCGCCACGCCTGCCGCGCCACCAGTCCGCTCAACCCCTCGTCCTCGCCGGTCAGGCCGCCGGTATCGACCACGACGCAGGGATGCGGACCGCGCCGGCCAATGCCGTACTGGCGGTCGCGGGTCAGGCCAGGTAAGTCCGCCACCAGCGCGTCGCGGGTGCGGGTCAGGGAATTGAACAGGGTGGATTTGCCGACGTTGGGTCGGCCAACCAGGGCGATCACGGGGAGCATGGCGAAGGTATCGTGAAAAACGGACTATGGCAGGAGGGTTTCGGTCAGTTGCGCCAGCGCCTCGCGGTACTTGGCGACGGTGCGGGCGACGATGTCCGGCGGCAGTTCCGGTCCCGGCGGCTGCTTGTTCCAGTCCAGCGTTTCCAGATAATCGCGCACGAACTGTTTGTCGAAGCTGGGCGGATTGGCGCCGGGCTGGTACTGGTCCGCCGGCCAGAACCGCGAGGAATCCGGCGTCAGGGCCTCGTCCATCAGCACCAGTTGCCCCGCCTCGTCCAACCCGAACTCGAACTTGGTGTCGGCGATGATGATGCCCCGCGCCAGGGCATGGTCCGCCGCTTCCCGGTACAGTCGCAGACTGATCTCCCGCACCTGTTCGGCCAGTTCCCGCCCGAGAGTCTGGACGATGTGCGCGAAACTCACGTTCTCGTCGTGGCTGCCCAGCGCCGCCTTGGTGGAGGGCGTGAAAATCGGCTCCGGCAACCGATCCGCCAGCCGCAAGCCCGCCGGCAGAGCGATGCCGCATACCTTCCCGTCGCGCTGGTAATCCTTCCAGCCCGAGCCGATCAGGTAGCCGCGCACGATGGCTTCCACCGGCAGGCCCTTCAACCGCCGCGCCACCACCGCCCGGTCCGCGACGCGGGCGCGTTCGGCGGGATCGGGCAATGCCTGCTCCAAGGTTTTTTCCGCCCGTTGCAGGTGATTGGGCACGATATGGCGGGTACGAAC
>CALGOO010000324.1 GCA_937960715.1 uncultured Candidatus Competibacteraceae bacterium | reverse complement strand
AGAAGCCGCTTGAACCGGCCATTTCATCGATGCATCACTTTGAATCACACCCCTGTTGCGCCGGGGGATTGTTGCGCAAGAACAGCACCGCCGCCTCGCTGAACGCCCATTTCAGATAGGCGTTGCCGATTTTCTTACTGGAGTAGCCGTGGCGCTTGCCGGCGGATTCCTTGGCACACTTGACCAACCGGGCGTAGGAGGCAAATTGACCGACCGTGGCGAACCGCTCGATTCGTTCGATTTCGTAGAGGATCACCAAGGTGAGGATGCGGCCGATACCGGGTACGGAACGGATCAGGTGATAGGCGAAGGCGTCGTGGGCCTTGGCCTTGAGCGCCAGGTCTTGTTCCAGCACCCGCAATTGTTCGTCCAGGTGGGCGATGACATCGAGGTCGAGCTGGATCATTTGCCGCACCACCGGATCGGGGAAGTGAGCCGGAATGGCGGGGCGCTCCGATTTCTTGCTCGCCTGCTCGGCCAGCGGCGGCAGGTTATATTGACTGGCGGTGTTCTGGATATGCGCGAGCAGATCGGCGCGGAAGCGCATGAGGTGCATGCGCCGGCGCAGCAGATCACGGGTGGCGCGCATCCGCTCGGGATAGACATAGGCTTGCGGGAGCATCCCCCCGCGCAGCAGCAAGGCGATCTTCTGCGAGTCAATCCGGTCGTTCTTCACCTTGCCGCCGTGGATCGCCTTCATGTACAGCGCGTGTCCCAACACGAAGGGGATGCCCTCCCGGGCGCAGAGGTCGGCCAGCCAATACCAGGTGAAGATACACTCGACCGCGACCGCCAGATCGTCCCGGTATGGGGCAATCAATTCGAGGAAGCCGGTCGGATCGGTTTTGATGTTCCGATGAACCAGAATGGCACCTTCCTGATTGACGATGCAGACGTACATCTGCCGAGCATGCAGATCGATGCCGCAGTAATACCGATGTTGCCCAGTGTAAAATTGCATAGAGGTCTCCTCCAGTTTCTGGTGTGAATCCATGGGAGGGTAGCTGCGCCTGCCCAGCCCGAACAACTGGGGGAGGCCTCTAATGAGTATCAACGCCTTGAACCGGACGCAGTGTGAAGTCGGCAGCGATGCTGACCTATCGTGGCCCACGCTGGTTAAGGCAGCGTTGGACAGATGCTATCCGTGCGCCACTGTCGGAACACTTCTTTGCGTCGCGCGGCTGATTGCTTTCTCTCGATGATGCCCTAAGCTTCAAGGCATATCGCTGACTACCGGAGTATCGCACCATGCCAATTTATTTCTACAGTACCCGCGATGCTTTTGGTTGCTTTTCGAATTTCTCCGCTCATGGCATCGAACTCAATGGTGTTTGGTGGCCCACCTCCGAACATTATTTTCAAGCACAGAAGTTTACTGGTACACCGCACGAAGAGACTATTCGACGCGCCAAAACTCCGAAGCAAGCAGCCGAAATGGGACGTGATCGTAAGCGCCCATTACGCGAAGATTGGGAGCAAATCAAAGACGACATTATGCGTGATGCTGTCCGCCAAAAATTCCGCACACACAAAGACATCCGCCAGATCTTACTCGATACCGATGATGAGGAATTGATTGAGAACGCGCCAGGCGATTACTATTGGGGATGTGGCGCGGACGGGAGCGGCAAGAATATGCTCGGAAAAATCCTGATGGAAATACGTCAGGAATTGCGGCACTCAACCGCCCACGAAGAGGGGTTACTCAGTGCTCCAAATCAGTAAACATTCCATGGACGCCTTCGAACGAGAGTCAAGCCATTCGTCCCAACTGGCCATGGTCGCGCACTACCGCGACTTCTTTCCTTGGCACACCCGGGCTTGGGGACCGGAGACAACGGCTAAGGTGATCGAACACGGCCACGAACGAGCCGCGCGGTACGACTTCAAGACTCGCCGCGATGTTTGCCTGTATCTCACCCTGCTGCCGCTGCTTGGCAGTTGGTTCGACGAGGACGCACAGATCCCGTGGGCCGGCCAAATCCTCATGGACAAGGACCAGAGCCTGCGGATCAATCACTTGGCTTCACAAGCATTAAGCCATGTCGTGAGGGTCCAAGGCTCGGACTACAACCAGTTCCTGGCTGCCCTGATGACGGCCCGCAAAGAACTGGCTGGACTGCTGGAGGATCGGACCATTACCGATGGCCGGACCCATGTCAGGGTGATGCTCCGCCGCCTCTGGCCGCGAAAGTATGAAACTCACAAGATAGCGACGCTCATCCAGGAGGGACTCGTTCGAGCCAGCGAGCATCGCATGAACAACCGGCGGGGGCAGCTCCTCGTAATCGCGTTGATGTTCCTGTTCGGAACCGGTTTCGACCGCGACCCACAATTTCCGACGTTTGCGGAATCGGTGAAAATTGGGCCGGACGCGCTCCAGGTTGCGACGCTGGAGGTGCTCGAACGATGGATCGCCGCATCCCACGAAGGAGGCAATCATGCCTAATGGTGATCCGCCCAAACCCACCCGGCCGGTCCCGCAACCGCCTTCGCAGGATGATCCGCCCAAACCCCCCCGGCCGGTCCCGCTGCCGCTGCCGCCGTGGCCAGCGGCGGAGGGAGAGCCGCCCAAGCCCACTCGACCGGTCCCGCAGCTAGAGCCGCCCAGGCCCACCCGGCCGGTACCACAGCTAGAGCCGCCTAGGCCCACCCGGCCGGTACCACAGCTAGAGCCGCCTAGGCCCACCCGGCCGGTACCGCAGCCGCCACCCGCCACACCACCGCCTGCGGACGCAATCCAGGCAGCTCTCAACCAACCCACCGTGGTAGGCCCGGTGACGGTCTGTCCGCAATCTTTGCCAATCCTACCGCCACCCGCACCGGTTCCCAAGCCCGGTCCCTATGCCCACTACGTGAATGAGCAAGGCAATCATGCCGCAGTCTGGGGACCACCGAAGGCCAACGGCTCGCAAGAGCTGTATTTGGAATTCCAATTTTCAAAGGGGGTTCCGGAAGACCGGGGCCCAGGCGATCCTGATGACGAAGCGATTGCCCGAGACCTCGCATTGACGGCAGTTCGGCAGGCGCGGAGCCTGTTACCGAAAGGCCCCTATAACAACCGGGCCGGCCTTCCGGAGAATATTCGTAATCGCGCCGAACACCCCCTGACCGAGGACGGGCGGGGGGACTTCATCTGGCAAGACGGTATGGACCTGCTCGAAGAGAAACCGGGCGATCCGAATCGACTGTTCGACCAAACCCATATGGCGAAGCTGCCCGATGGGTTGGTCCGGGCGTTGTCGCTGATGGCGGCCAGCACCATCAAAATGGAGGGCGGAGTCTGCGAGAAATTCTCCTCGGTGGTCCTGGGCATCCTGTCCACGATAGCCCCACCGGGGACGGAGGCTCTCAAGGTAGCCTGGAGCGGAGACCATCATTACGTCGTCGTCCGGCACGGAACCTCACAGTGGTATGTCGCCGACCCATGGCCGCATAACGCTTATGTGCAACCTTGGGCAGATAACTACTTCGAAAGGGCAGGTACGGAAAATTACACCAAGCTCATCGTCCACGCGCCGGTCGAGGACATGTATGGAGTCGTATTCGACCACAACGAACTGGAAAACTCGAAGAAGGCCGCGAGCCGAGAAGTGCCGTACACCCGCACGGACGGACAGTTCGACCACAACTGGGGTCAACGAGACAACCTTCCCAGGGGGGCGGCGGCGGCGCCCCGAGGGATTCTCGCGGCTGGAGAAGAAGACTGGGGATAAACGATTACAACCGTAGGATGCGGTGAGGGGTGAGGAACGAACCGCATCAATCGTGAGAAACCATGCCCAACATTGCGCTCCACCCGACCCGCGCCCGCAAGCTGCGTCGTGTTTTCGAGGTTGATGCTGGGCGCGGACGGATGAGCTTCCTTTCATTCGTCGAGCCACCGAGGTCATGAAAACGATATTTCTAATTGGTCCGTCCGGTGTTGGTAAAACAAAACTTGCGCAAGAAGTCCTTCAGTGTTCCGACGACATAAAAATCTTGGATTTAGACAGGGAAATAAAAAAGTCGTTTCCGGCGACCTATTTTCTGGCGCATCAGGATTGGGAAAAATTTTGGGATGCCTCAATGTGTTGTATCCAAGATAACCAGACGGACGACGAACGGCAATTCCTGATCGTCGATGTCGGCGCTGGAAGTCTTCAAAGTAAGCGGGCCATTGGCTTTTTTAGAAATCAAAAAACAGTACTCGTTTTCGACACCCCGGAAAATACTTTAAAGAAAATTCAGGCTAGACCTGGCAGTCCTTGGGTGGGTCGTTCGGTCATGGACTTTACCGCGGTGGAGTATTCGCCGAATAGAAAAATGATATATACCGTGGCGAGTCATCGAATCGATGTCGGTACTTGTTCGCTACGGGAAGCGGCCATGGATTTACTCGATTTTCTAAAGAAGTTAAACGGTTAGTTGTGGATTTCCCACGGATGGAACATCCCAGGAGCCCACCATGCAATCCTTGCGAGCAGGCACAAACGCGGAGCACCGTGTACTTCGGTGGTTCCTTATCGCATTCTTTTGCATCGCAATTTCCATCATTACCGTAACGCTGTGGCGCAAGGCGCACGACTGCAAGGTCTCTTGCGCCACACGAGAGCTTGGCGCCGGGCGGCTTGAACTGGCTGGCGGCGGTCGCTTCGGGATGCACGTTTTTTGCCAGTGCTCCACTTCCATAGTCGAGCGGATGTCCCACAATTAGGTGGTAGGAAGCGGAGACGCGGATTGTTCAGCGGCAAACCCAAGAGGGCAACACCATGAAATCAAAGATATTGGTAGGAAAATCCTGAAAGCCTTCAAGCCGCGCTTACCGAAGCGGCCACAGTGGAGTTTCGCGCCCATGTCCACCACCCTGGACCTTGCCATTGATCTCCTCCGCCGGCTCTCGATCACACCCGAGGACGCCGGTTGCCAGGAAACCTTGATCGCCCGACTGCAAGCGCTCGGCTTTCGGGTGAAACGACTGCGCTTCGGCGCGGTGGATAACTTCTGGGCACGCCTGGGCGAGGACGAACCGTTGTTCGCCTTCGCCGGTCATACCGACGTGGTGCCGCCCGGCCCATTGGCACAATGGCAATCGCCGCCGTTCGCGCCGGAAATCCGCGACGGATTCCTGTACGGGCGCGGCGCGGCGGACATGAAAGGCAGTCTGGCGGCGATGATCATCGCCTGCGAACGCTTTCTCGCCGACCATCCCCAGCCACGAGGCTCTATCGCCTTCCTGATTACTAGCGACGAGGAAGGCGTGGCGATCGATGGCACGGTCAAGGTCGTGGAACGGCTGGAGGCGCGCGGCGAGAAAATCCGCTGGTGTCTGGTGGGCGAACCGTCCAGCGCCACGCACGTGGGCGATACGATCAAGAACGGCCGGCGTGGCTCGCTGAATGGCCGGCTGATCCTGCGCGGCGTGCAAGGCCACGTCGCCTATCCGCACCTGGCGCAAAATCCCATCCACGCGGTCGGCGCCTTGCTCACGACCCTGACCGATGAAATCTGGGATCAAGGCCACGAGTTTTTCCCACCCACCTCGTTCCAGATTTCCAACCTGCGCTCCGGGACCGGCGCGGACAACGTCATTCCCGGCGATCTGGAGATGTTGTTCAATTTCCGCTTCTCGCCGGCGGTGACGGTCGACCAACTCCAGGAACGCACCCGGCTGCTCGTCGAAACCGCCCTGCTGAACGAAGAAGTCAAAACCGGCCAGGTCTTCCAATACATCCTGGAATGGCGGTTGTCCGGTCCCCCCTACTTCACCCCGCCCGGCGCGCTAGTGGCCGCCGCCGCCGCCGCGATTCGCGCCGAAACCGGGCTGGAACCGCAACTCTCCACCACCGGCGGCACTTCGGACGGCCGCTTCATCGCCCCCACTGGCGCCGAGGTCATCGAATTGGGCCCCGTCAACGCCACCATTCACAAGGTTGACGAATGCGTGGCCATCGCCGACCTTGAGCGCCTCAGTCGAATTTATCAAGGCATACTCAGCCGACTGCTTACCCCATAGAACGTCCACGCCACCACTCCCATCGGAGAAGACCTCATGAAACAACGCGAACTCGGCAACACGGGATTGATGTTGAAGGCCATCGGGCTGGGCGCCATGCCGCTGTCCATCAGCGGGCGACCGGACGAAACCCAGGCGCTCGCGGTCATCGAGGCGTTCGTCGCCGACGGGGGTAATTTCATCGACACCGCCAACGTCTACTGCCTGGACGACGACGACATCGGTCATAACGAACGGCTGATCCAGCGGGCGCTGGACTCGCTCGGCGTGACCGGCCGAGTGATGGTCGCCACCAAGGGCGGGCTGCGCCGGCCCGGCGGCGCCTGGGTGGTGGATGGCGATCCTGGCTGGTTGCGCCAATCCTGCGAGGACAGCCTGCGCGCGCTGCAAACCGATTGCATCGGCCTGTACCAACTGCACGCCGTCGATCCCAAGGTGGATTTTCGGCGCTCGCTGGAAACCCTGGTCCGGCTGAAGGAGGAAGGCAAGGTCCGCCATCTTGGCCTGTCCAACGTCAGTCCCGCCCAACTGGAACAGGCGCTCGACTTCACCGTGATCGCCTCGGTGCAAAATCGCTGCAACTTGTTCGACCCGCAGGATTTCCACAATGGCCTGATCGACTTCTGCCAGGCGCGGCGGATCACTTACATTCCCTACAGCCCGGTGGGCGGGCATCACGGCCACTTGCGCCTCGGCCAGGAACCCCTGCTGCAACAGCTCGCCGCCCAATACCAGTCCTCGCCACACCGCATCGCCCTGGCCTGGCTGCTGCACAAGGGCCGACACATTCTGCCGATCCCCGGCGCCAGCAAGGTCGCCAGCGTCCGCGACAGCCTGCGGGCGACGGAGTTGAAATTGAGAGCCGAGGACATCGCCACCATCGACCGCCTGGCCAGTCGATGACGGGTCCGATGACGCCGGCTCGACCGCGAACGCGCGGCCCCGGCATGGAAACAGGGCATTGATCGCCCTGGATTTCACCACCGTCCTGCTGCTGGGCGGAGCCGCCTTGCTGGCCGGCTTCATCGACGCCATCGCCGGCGGCGGCGGGATGCTGGTGATGCCGGCGCTGCTGAGCACCGGAATGCCGCCGCATCTGGTGGTGGGCACCAACAAGCTGGTCGGCACCTTCGGCACCCTGACCGCCTCGGTCACCTTCATCCGCAAGGGACTGTTTCAGCCCACGCTGTGGTGGGCGATGAGCTTCGGCACCTTCGTGGGCGCGCTGGTTGGAGCGGTGCTGATCTATCTGATGAGCGCCGGGGTACTGAAAAAGCTGCTGCCGCTGGCGATTCTGCTGGCGGCGGCCTATCTGATCTGGCCGCGCCGCGCCCGACCGTCCGCCGCCCCGCCGGAACCCCCGTTGCCGCCCCATTCCGTCCGGCGCGGGATCAAGCTGGTCACGGGGGGACTGATCGGCTTCTACGACGGCTTCATCGGCCCTGGCACGGGGGCGTTCTGGATGGCGGCGGCGATGAAGTTGTTCCGGCTGGACCTGGTCGCCGCCGCCGGGGTAGCCCGGTTCATGAACTTCATCAGCAACCTCGCCGCCCTGCTGACCTTCATGGTGTTCGGCAACATCGACTACATCATCGGCCTAAGCATGGGGGCGCTGCTGATGGTGGGCGCGTTCGCCGGGGCGCACGGCGCGATTCGCTACGGCGCGCCGTTCATTCGCCCGGTGTTCCTGCTCGTGGTGGCGCTCATGGCGGCGCGGCTGCTGGTCGCAAGCTGAAGGGCTTGGCTATTAAAATCATGAGCTTATGATTTTATCCGCCATTCCAGCCTCGGCCAGATATTGCGGATACAAGGCATAGGCGGGCTTCAGGATCGGGAGCAATTTCAACGTCTTGGGCACGTTGCCCTTGGCGACCACCTGCCGGCGGGTCAGGGCCGACACCAGATTGACCTGGCCGTGCCAGAACGCATGGGCGAAATCGGCGCTCATGCGCATGGTCACTTCCGGCTGACCGCTGAATTCCGCGCCCCGGTAAATCTTCACTTCGTCGCCCCGCGCGTCGATGGTCATCGTGGCCGCCGGTGGATCGAAGGCGAACTGAACGCACAGCCCGGAAGCTTTCAATGGTCCGCCGATTTGCGGGTCGGTTTTCAGCCGCTCGAAAAAGCCGCCCAGCACTCGATAAAGCGTATCGGCGTCCGGGAAAACATTACGCAGCTCCCTCGCTTCCGCCGTTTCCCCCGCTGGCCGCAAATCCGTTGGCGTTACCGGCAGCGGCGTCACGGTGGTCTCGTACAGGGCGCGGACGATGCGGACCACCGCCTCCCGTTCCGGCTCGCGTGGGTTGTACAACATCGAGCCGTCGGTCATCGCGGTATCGGCCACCTGCTCCAGCTTCGCCAGCCCGTCCTTGACGCCCGCGTCGCGCAGGTTCAGCGGCATTCCGGTCAGGTGCGCCAGTTGCCGGTTCAGGGTGCGGATGTAGGTAATGCCCGCTTTCGCCGCCTTGCGCCGGAACCAGCGGTCCAGTCCAGTCAACAGCCTGGCCAGCGGCGCGGCGAATCCAAGTCCGCTGTAACGCAACCAGTTCCCAATCGCCGCGCCGGGACGCGGGAACACCACCCCCAGCGCCTCGGCGATGTCGGCGTAACGGTCCAGCCGCGATTCCAGGTTGTATGCCATCACTTCCGGCAAGACCAGCGCGTTCGCCAGTCCATGCGGGATGTGGTAGACCCCGCCCAGGGCGTGGGAGATGCCGTGCGTCATCCCCACCATCGAGTGCGAGAAGGCAATGCCCGCCAGGCAACTGGCCACCAGCATCGCCCCGCGCGCCGACAGATTTTCCGGCTGGGCGCAGGCCAGCAGCAAATGGTCGCGAATCAAGCGGATGGCTTGCAGCGCCAGCCCATCGGCCGCCGGCGACCACTCCTTGTCCACATAGGCTTCGATGGCGTGGGTCAGCGCGTCCATGCCGGTCATGGCGGTCAATTTCGGCGGCATGGTGCGGGTCAGTTCGGGATCGAGAATCGCCAGATCGGGCAGGAACTGGTTTTCGGCGAACGGCAGTTTCACGTCGTGGTCGGGGTCGGCGATCACCGCCACCTTGGTCACTTCCGACCCGGTGCCGGCGGTGGTCGGAATCAGGAGCAGCGGCAGCAGGCGGGTTTGACCGAGCAGATACGCGCCCATGTGTTCCTGTACTCGTCCACCCCTGACCAGCAGGAGGTTGGCGACCTTGGCGGTATCCAGCACGCTGCCGCCGCCCAAACCGACGATCAGATCGCAGCCATGTTCGCGGCCCAGCGCCGCGCAGTTCTCGACGGTTTTGATCGTGGAATTGGGCGGCACCTGGTCGAACGTCGCCACGATGTCGATGGCGGTGTTACGGAAACCCGCCTTGACCCGCTCCGCCAAGCCGGCCTGAATCAGAATGGCATCGGTGACCAACAACGCTCGTCGGGCGCCATAACACGCCACGGCGTCGTTCAACTGGTCGATGACGCCGATCCCGTAAATCACGCGGGTCGGCAGGGAAAATTCGAAATAGTCGGGCAACATGGGCGGATTCTCTCCAAACGTACCAGTGATTTCAGCATAGCCACGCGCACGCGCCCCGGCTTGCCCGAACGGGTCGGCACTGCCCAAAAGCCGGCTCCTTCGCTAAGCTTTGTGCTCATCAACCGCGCAGGGGTGGAAATGCCATGACTGTTCGACTCCCGATTTTGTTATTCCTGCTGTTCTGGGTCAGCGTCATGCCGGCTTGGGCCGACAATGGTTGGAGCACGGTCGGGTATCCGCTGGCCGGGCCGCCGCAAGTGATCGGCTCCTACGCCGCCGGCTGCATCGCCGGCGCGGTGGCGCTGCCACTGGCCGGCGAGGGTTATCAGGTCATGCGCCCCAGCCGCAACCGTTATTACGGGCATCCGATCCTGATCACGTTCGTGGAGCGACTGGGCCGGCGAACGGCGGCCAACGGCGGGCGGTTGCTGATCGGCGATCTGGGACAGCCGCGCGGCGGGCCGATGCCGAACGGCCACCGCAGCCACCAAAGCGGGTTGGACGTGGATGTCTGGTTCCTGCAACAGCCGCGCGACCGGCTGTTGTCGCGGGCCGACGTCGAGCGCATCGACATGCCCTCGATGATTCGACCCACCGAGGGCATGTTGAATGATTCCCGCTGGTCGCCGCGTTACCGGGACGCGCTCAAGCAGGCGGCGCTGGCGCCGGAGGTGGAACGGATTTTCGTCAATCCGATCATCAAGCAGGCGCTGTGCAACAGCGAAACCGAGCGGAGCTGGCTGGAAAGGGTGCGCCCCTGGTGGGGCCACGACGCCCATTTCCACGTCCGACTGGCCTGCCCACCGGGGGACGAGCAGTGCAAGCCACAGAAGCCGTTTCCACCCGGCGACGGCTGCGACACCGACTTGAACCATTGGGTCCGGGACATCGTGCAGGCGGCGTTGTCGCCCAGGCCCTACCGGAAACCCGAACCCCCCTCGGCGGATCGACTGCCGGCAGCCTGCAACGCAGTGCTCCACGGTCCAACGGCGTGGCGCACGGAACGTCCCTGATCCGTGTTTTCCCCTACTTGATCGGAGGAGACTCCAATGAATTTCATTCAAAACTACGACGATCTGCCCATGAACTGGGTTGGCGATTGGGCGGGGCGCCGCGCTGCCTTGACGCCCCATCGAGCCGCCCTTTACGACTCATTCACCCAAGAGGCTTACACCTTTCAGGAAATGAACGACCGGGCTTGCCGGGTGGGAACCTATCTGACCGACGCGCTGGGCCTGCGCAAGGGCGATGTCATCGCGCTGATCTGCCGCAATCGGATCGAACCCATCGACATTTATCTGGCCTGCGGCAAACTGGGGATTATCTTGGCCCCGTTGAGTCAGCGCCTGAAAAAACCGGAACTGGACGACCTGATGGCTCGTCTCCAGCCCCGCGTCCTTTTTTACGAAAACGCATTCGCCGAATTGGTCTCGTCGTTATCGGCTCCTCCCTCGGTTCAATCGGCGATCAACATCGACGACGACCAAAAAATCTTTGAAACGGTCATCCTGAAGACCGATCCCAGGGAGATCAACATTCCGCTGACGTTGAACGATCGCTGCCTGTACGTCCACACCGGCGGCACGACCGCCGTGCCGAAAATCTGCATCGTCTCTTATCGGCAAATGGTGTGGAATTCGGTGGATATTCTCGCCACCGGCCTCGCGGGGTCCTACCAAAACGTCCTCATCACCTTCCCGTTCTTTCACATCGGTGGCTGGAACACCTTCACCCCGCTGTTCCATGCGGGCATCACCAGCGTCCTGCTGCGCGAATTCAATCCCGGCCTGATTCTCGAACTGATCCACGCAGGGCGGGTCGAGAACTTTGGCGCGGTGGAAGCCATGCTGCAATTCCTGATCGCTCATCCAAAATTCGGGGAAACCGATTTCTCCAGATTGAAAGCGATCACCACAGCCGCCGCTCCCTGCTCGAAGGCGGTGATGAAAACCTTCCTGGACAAAGGCATTCCCATCAGCCAGAGCTACGGGATGACGGAGGCCGGCCCCTCCAATTTCGCCTATATCGCCCGCTCCGACTCCTTGGAGGAGTTGCTGACCCATTCGGCCAGCATCGGTACCTCCATGTTCCATTGCGACGCCAAGATCGTCGACCGGGAATCCGGACGCGAAGTCAAGCCCGGCGCAACCGGCGTTCTATGCCTGCGCAGCCCGCATAATTTCGACGGCTACCTCGACGATCCGGCGCGGACCGAAAAAATCATCGACCGGGACGGCTGGATTTATACGGGAGACTTGGCCATGCAAGACCAGGACGGCCTGGTTTTCATCAAGGGGCGGGCCGACAACATGTTCATCTCCGGTGGAGAAAACATCTCCCCGGAGGAGATCGAACAAGCCTTGATGAAGCATCCCGCCGTCGCCGGGGCGATTTGCGCCGGTGTTCCCGATCCCAAATGGGGACAGGCGCCGGTCGCGCTGGTGGTTTTTCATGCCGGCCGGAGCGCCGGGGAAGACGAACTCAAGGCCTTTTGCCGGGACTATCTGGCCGATTACAAGGTTCCCAAGCACATCCGACCGGTCGCCGAATTGCCTCTCACCGGCGCGGGAAAACTGAACCGTCACGCCGTCATCACGCTGTTCGACGAAGCCCGCGGCGGCTAGACCGGCGGAGGGCGGCGTACGGCTGGCGCCACTCCTCGCCCAGGATTTTGGCGGAATCTGCCCGGGCGACGGTGAATTTGGCTAAAATCCAGCGTCGCAAACTAACCGAGGAGAACAGAGCATATGACGGCCCAGCGGGAAACGGTGGTGCTGGTGCATGGTTTGTACGTGCATGGACTGTGGATGCAACTGCTTGAATACTGGTTGGAGGGGGCCGGCTACCATACGGTGAATTACTCCTACCCCTCCATGACCCGCACCCCCGCGGAAAACGCCGAGGATTTGCACGCGGCGCTGGAGCACGTGGATACGCCGGTCGTGCATTTCCTGGCCCATAGCATGGGCGGGCTGGTGGTGCGTCATCTGTTCCACCGATACCCCAAGCAGCGGCCAGGTCGGGTAGTGACGCTGGGAACGCCGCATCAGGGCAGCTACGGCGCTCGGGTCATGCACAACATGGGACTGGGCTATTTTGTCGGCCAGGGACTGGAAGCCGGCCTGCTGGGCGATGCTCCGGCCTGGGTCAATTCCCATCAACTGGGTTCGATCGCCGGCACCCTCAACCTGGGATTGGGATTGCTGTTTCCCGGCATGCCAGCTCCGGCGGACGGCATGATCGCCGTGGTCGAAACCCAGTTGCCAGGCATGACCGACCACATCTGCCTGCCGGTTTCCCACATGCAGATGCTGGTGGATCCGACCGCGGTCTCCCAAGCCTGCGCGTTCTTCGCCACCGGCCGGTTTCGCCATCCGCGACGGGATGGCTAGATGCTAGACCGAACGTTTTTCCCTATCCGCGCGGTATTCATTCAGGCACGAGGCTTCGCATGGCTGGACATAGCAAATGGGCGAACATTCAACACCGAAAGAACGCCCAGGACGCCAAACGCGGTAAATTGTTCACCCGACTGATCCGGGAAATCACGGTGGCGGCCCGCATGGGCGGCGGTGATCCCGGCGCCAATCCCCGGCTGCGGCTGGTCATGGACAAGGCATTGACCGCCAACATGCCCCGAGACACCATCGACCGGGCCATCAAGCGCGGCGCCGGCACGCTGGACGGGGTGGAATACGAGGAAATCCGCTACGAGGGTTATGGTCCCAGCGGCGTGGCGGTGATGGTGGACACCATGACCGACAACCGCAACCGCACGGTGGCGGAAGTCCGCCATGCGTTTACCAAATGCGGCGGCAATCTCGGCGCCAGTGGCTCGGTGGCGTTCCAGTTCACCGAGCGGGGCGTGTTGAGCTATCCGGCCGGCCGCGACGAGGATCGCATCATGGAAGTCGCCATCGAAGCCGGCGCCGATGATGTAGTGAGCAACGACGACGGATCGGTGGACGTGCTCACCGACCCCTCGTCGTTCCCAGGCGTCAAGGAAGCGATGATCGCCGCGGGCTTGACCCCGGAGGAAGCCGAAGTGACCCAACGCGCCGCCTCCTCGGTCACCCTGAATTTCGAGGATGCCCAGAGAATGGTCAAGCTGCTGGATCTGCTGGAGGATTTGGACGATACCCAGAACGTCTACTCCAACGCCGACATCCCCGACGCCATCCTGGCGAAACTTTGAGCGTGGCGACGATTCGATTGCTCGGCATCGATCCCGGCTCGCGCGTGACCGGCTACGGCATCCTGGACATGGATGGACCACGCGGCCGTTACGTCGCCAGCGGTTGTATCCAGACCGACAGCGGCCGACCGCTGCCGGAACGGCTGAAAACCATTTTCGAAGGCATCACCGCCGTGATTCAAACCTACCAGCCGGCCGAAGCGGCGGCCGAGCAGGTGTTCATGCACCGCAACCCGGATTCGGCGCTCAAGCTGGGCCAGGCCCGCGGCGCGGCGCTGTGCGCGGTGGTCATGGCGGGGCTGCCGGTCAGCGAATACGCGCCGCGCGCCATCAAGCAGGCGGTGGTCGGCGGCGGGGCGGCGGACAAGTCTCAAGTGCAGCGCATGGTGGCCCTGTTGCTGAACCTGCCGACTCTTCCTCAGGCCGACGCGGCCGACGCGCTGGCGGTGGCCATCTGCCACGGCCATACCCGCCAAACCCTGCAACGCCTTGGCGCGGCCGCCGTGCTGGCCGGGAGACGGCGATGATCGGTCGCCTGCGCGGCTTGCTGGCCTGGAAGCAACCGCCGTATCTGCTGATCGACGCCCACGGCGTCGGCTACGAACTGGAAGCCTCGCTGACCACGTTCCAGACTCTGCCGGAGATCGGCGCGGAGGTGACGCTGCTCACCCACCTGGCGGTGCGCGAGGACGCCCATACCCTGTACGGTTTCGCCAGCCCAGCGGAACGGAGCCTGTTTCGCAATCTGATCCGGGTGACCGGCATCGGCCCTCGGCTGGCGCTGCTGATCCTGTCGGGAATGAACGTGGAACTGTTCGGGCGCTGCGTGCGCGAGGGAGATTCCGCCGCGTTGACCCGGTTGCCCGGCATCGGCAAGAAGACCGCCGAGCGGCTGATCATCGAGCTGCGCGACCGAATCGGTGAGCTGGGCCTGGACCCCACGGCGGTCGTGTTGCCAGGCGGCCGCGCGGTCGCGCCGGCCATCAATCCGGTGGACGACGCCATCAGCGCCCTGGTGGCGCTGGGTTACAAACTACCGGAAGCCGCGCGCATGGTCCAGTCGCTCGACATCGACGGTCTGACCAGCGAAGCGATCATCCGGCTGGCGTTGCAGGCCAGCGTGCGGCGTTAAGCGAAACTTCAGGGTTCCGTCCGCACACTGATTGAAAACCACTAAAATTACGCTGCCACTTGCATGAACGCGCCCGATCGTCTGATTGCTCCCGCCGCCAGCGCCGAAGACGCCACGCTGGACCGGGCGGTGCGCCCTCGACGGCTGGCCGAATACATCGGCCAGCAGGCCATGCGCGAACAACTGGAGATTTTCGTTCACGCCGCCCGCGCCCGGAAAGAGGCGCTTGATCATGTGCTGCTGTTCGGCCCGCCGGGGCTGGGCAAAACCACCCTGGCGCACATCATCGCGGTCGAGATGGGCGTCAACCTGCGGCAAACCTCGGGGCCGGTGCTGGAGCGGCCGGGCGATGTCGCGGCGCTGCTGACCAACCTGGAACCGCGCGACGTGCTGTTCATCGACGAGATCCACCGGCTCAGTCCGGTCGTCGAGGAAGTGCTGTATCCGGCGATGGAGGATTACCAGATCGACATCCTGATCGGCGAGGGGCCGGCGGCGCGGTCGATCAAGCTGGATTTGCCGCCGTTCACCCTGGTCGGCG
>CALGOO010000323.1 GCA_937960715.1 uncultured Candidatus Competibacteraceae bacterium | reverse complement strand
CGCCAAGGCGATCGACATTTCCTGCCATTCCTTCATCCGCATGGCCAGGCTGGCCGCGCCGCTGATGGCCGAGGGCGGCACCATGTTCGCCATGAGCTATCACGGTGCCACCGAGGTGGTGCCGAACTACAACGTGATGGGGCCGGTCAAGGCCGCTCTGGAATCGTCTTGCCGCTATCTGGCCTACGAGCTGGGCCGGCAGGGCATCCGGGTCCACGCCATTTCGCCGGGACCGCTCAAGACCCGGGCGGCGTCGGGGCTCAAGGACTTCGATCTGCTGCTCAACGAAGCGGTGGAGCGGGCGCCCATCGGCGAACTGGTGGACATCATGGACGTGGGTTTCACCTGCGCCTTTCTGGCCACGCCCTACGCCCGCCGCCTGACCGGCAGCACGGTGTACGTGGACGGCGGCGTGAACATCATGGCTTGAACTCCCTTCTTCCGTCGGGAGGAAAAGCGGGGGTGAGGGTTTATTGTCAATGGCTTAGCCCCCTCAAACTCTCTCCCGAAGGGAAAGGGAGTTTGATCCTGTCGAACCCGCTTGGAAGGAGAACGATCATGGCGTTTCGTCTTCTGCAATCCATTTTTTCTGGCGCCAGCCAACCCGGTAAATTCGACAAGGAGTTGATGCTGAGAGGCATCGAGCGGGTGGTGGACGGCACCGATCCCCGCCTGCGGGCGGTGAGCCACTACCGACGCAAGCTGTGGGAGCCGGTGGAGCGGGCCATCGACTTCGTGGTGAAGTTCGTCAACGATCTGCCGCCCGCCATCGTGGCTGACCGCCAGGGCTACATGACCGATCCCCGCTTGCGCGCCCTGTTCGCCTCGCCCGACAGCTTGCGGGAAACGCTGAGTTTCAGCGACGGCACCCGCAATTACCTGAAACAAGCACCCACTCCTCTGCCGGCCGAACTGTACGCTGGTCTTGGCGCGGTTCGGATCGAAAAGAACGTGCTCGGCATCGAGATGGATGGGGAAATCCTGCGGCGGGACGTGCCGCAAACCGTCGTCAATTTCTGTGACCACCGGCTGGTCTTCCTGAACGACAACGAGCAGGACACCCGCCGGGAACTGATGCGGCGCGCGGCCGATTACCTGATCGAAACCGCCTTGCAACGCCTGACCGCCAGCCGCGTGCAAAAGACCCAACTGGAACAGCAGCAGCGCAAGCTGCTCCTGCAAAAGGCCAACCTGCTGAAGAAGGCCCAGGTCGGTTTCGAATCCCTGGCGGGGTCGGCCACCTCGAAACCGGTCGATTTGGCGGCCCTCGAACGGCAGCTCGAAGAAATCGAAACCGAATTGAACCAACTGCGCGCGGACACCGCCACGCTCGACAAGCATCTCGCCAAGGTCGCCGCCACCCTGAGCGAGCCGGAAAAATATCTGCGACGGGAATCGGTTTCGCTTACCCTGGACCACACCAACACCAAGGTCCCCGCCGATTCGCCCCGGGTCGCCAATTCGATGAGTTTCCAGGACATCGTGATGGGCAAAGACCGCCGGGTCACCGCGCTGTTCGTCCGGTTCCCCAGCGGCGAACTGCTGCCGCAACCCGATTTCTTCAAGGAGGCCCATCGGCTACTGCAATCGATCCGATGAGGGTCGCCCGCATTCATTCCAATCCGGTCACATCGAACCGTTTTTAGGAGAATTCCCGATGAGTGATAAAACCAAGCCGAGCACCGATCTAGCCGCCGTCATCAAATCCCTGAAGGGTTACCTGCTGGAAAAAGGCAATCGGATCGAGCGTGGCCCGGCTTACGAGAGCCAGAGCAAAGCTTCATCCAGCGTGGCCGCGACGGCGCGGCGATACGAAGGAATGGGCTACGCCAAGTACATGCAGGTCGGCGATCCACCGGTCTACGCGATGCTGGGGCGCGGCCACCACGAGGTGCATATTTTCCAGCCGCAAGACCCGAAGGTTCGGGAATGGCTGGAGGACGACCAGAAGGCGTTGAACGATCCGGCCATGCGCCAGTACATGCTGCAAGCCTCCGGCATGAGCGAAAGCGAACTGCAAGCCGCCCGCAAGCCGCAAATCTTCCGCATCACCGAAGTGGACGACGTGTTCATCCTCACTAGCGAGGATGCGCCGGTGGAACGGCGGTGATAAACTATCGGCCAGCGCCGGATCGGATTCGCATTGTCGATTAGTTCCTTATTCCGTGTTTCGAGTAATGAACTGGCATTTCTATTCCGACAAGCGGATCCGCCGCCGGACTTATGGGCGAGAAACAGGAGTTGCACCCGATGCAAGTGAGTCACAAAGATCAAAATACCAATATTTTGGTGTCTTCATTGCTTGACGTAATCAACAAATCGTTAACGCCAAAATTATCCGATTGGTGGGTGAAGGTCATCCTGATCGCTGCACTCCTGAGTCTGATCGAAATTCGTTCCGATGGTTGGAAACTCGCATTTTCAGTCACTACTTTGATTCTCCTCTCCTTAATATGGCTACCTTTCTTGCTCAAAATTCTTTCTCTGGTAGGCGGCGGAATCAAAACTGAAGTTGGCGAGGTCAATACTCCGGGATTGATCGATCTGGTGGCGAGGCTACTTGGCGTAATCAACGATATCGGTGATCAAGTTGACGATAAAAATATTAATAAGGCAAGAGAAATCATCAATGAAGCGCGGCGTGAAGCAGAAAGAGAAATCGCAGCGCAAATACCTGACAAGGCGGCTGCTCGAAAGCGGTGTGAGGAGTTAGCGAAACGATATCAAGAAATTCGCAAGGAACCACCAGGCCAGCAGCGGACGTATAAAATGAGCCAGACTATCGCCGAGATTCGCGCCTTGGCATCGGTGGCTGATTACTCATCACAGGAACTGGACCGATTGTTCAAATCGAACTCTACAGGAAATAGGATTCTGGTGTTGGCGATACTTCAGGCTTGCCCCGACATTGCGCTTTTTGACTCGATAACGGCATCGATTCAAGATTCAAGGTCAGCTTTCGAGCAAAGCATGGCATTGAGAATATCGGAAAATTTGGTCGAAAAACTCAATGATGAGCAAAAGAAGCGGCTTCGAGAAGTCATTGAAAACGAGGAAGTGAAAAAACATATCGGTTCCGATGACAGCCGTAAAATTCCTGCCGAGCGTATCCTGAAAAGTTTGATTGCAGGATAGAAATCAACTAGTTGAGAGGAGAAATAGCATTATGCCTTGGAGTAACGGACCTCTAACCGTTTATCACGGTTGTGATGATCAATCAGCGAACAATATCGTCAAAAATGGGATAAATCTCGCTTTGTGTAAAGTGTTGACCGATTTTGGCCAAGGCTTCTACACGACTACGAGTTTGAAGCAGGCAAAGAATTGGGCCAACCAACGCTGCAATAGAATCAAGATCCGTGGAGGAGGAACTGGTAGTCAGGCAACCGGTGGTATTTCGACGGTGATCCAATTTGATATCGATCGAGACCTTATCGCGCGACAGGAAATTCTGTTTTTTATCATCGAGAATTCCAATAGTGATTACTGGGATTTCGTCACCCATTGCCGGACCGTTGCGCCTGTACAGCACAAACCAACAGGGGGCAAATACGATGTGGTCGCCGGGCCGGTTTCTCTTTGGCCGCAGCGACTTATAATCAAGGACTGCGACCAGATTAGCTTTCACACACCGAACTTGCTTCGTTCGCTTCAGAGAGTACGTAATATTATTCCAGATAAAAATGATAATAATGTTACACGCTTTTTTCCATGAGGGTTGAAATATGGCCACTATCACACTCGATCAAAGTTATCCGAGAATAGATGCTTATTGGATACTTGTGGGTGAAACCTTGAAAAAAGTATTCGGAGTGCAAGACGAAAAGGTTGTCGAATTGGTTAAGGGATTGCAAAATGAAGTCCAAGAAGGTTCTCTGGAAGAACAGGTAATTTTCTATCATGCCGAGCCCTTGGACGTCGCTGCGGACCTCGCTGGTACCGATAAGGCACCAACATCCGAGCAAGTATCCGAGTATCTAAAAATTGCTAAGGAAGCTCACTGGGGATTGCGTAAGCTACCGGCTGAGGCGGTGAGCTAATGATCGTGTGATCGACTGGAGCCTTCGCCGAACAAGCGAAGAACATGCCCGAATTCTTGAAACCACGTTCGCCGACGCTGCCGCTCTGGCTTATTCCGCTGCTCTATGTGGGCGTGACCGTCGTTTGCGGCTTGGCTTTCCCGCGAATCGAGCAGGAATACCTCGCTGCCTACAGCCATGGCATGTCGGTCGCGTCGGCCCAGGCGACGCTGTCCGCCATCGCTTCCGGCATGATGGCGTTGACCGGCATCGTGTTCGCGCTGGCCTTTGTGATGATGCAGTTCAGCGCCGTCGCCTATTCCCCCCGCCTGGTCTCCTGGTTTGGTCGCGACCCGGTGCTGTTTCATGCGCTCGGCCTGTTCACCGCCACATTCGCAAGGCGGTGGTGCGGCGGTATCTCCACCACTTGAACCTGGTGGTGGAACACTCGGTGCTTGATGCCGAGGATCAGGTGATGGCGTTGCAGGAAGACCGGCAGGGCCTGGGTCTGTCACGCCGGTTCGAACGATAGGTACACCGTCACCGAGCGCCAAACAATCCTGCAAATTCGAACAACCTCGCGGAGGACGCGATGCAACTGGAAACCCCCTTGGCCGCTGCGCGCTTGCGGGCGCCGCGCGCCGCCGCCATTGCCGGCATCCTGTTCGCGGTCCTGCTGATAATCAGCTTTTGGCTGATTCGATTGGCCATCCCGGCTAATCCACTGGAAGCAGGGGTATGGCTTCAGACC
>CALGOO010000322.1 GCA_937960715.1 uncultured Candidatus Competibacteraceae bacterium | reverse complement strand
CGGCATCCCGAATTTCAGAACGTGCGGATCGTGCCGGTCAACACCCCCGATTTCAACGGTTGCCTGGAAAGCGGTTTCGCGGCGGCGGTGCAGGCCATGATCGCCGAGTGGGTTCCAATGGCCGATGAGGCCAACACGTATCCGGGTCGCCGCCCGCATCAAGTCAACGTGCTGTGCGGCTCGCTGTTGACGCCCGGCGACCTGGAAGCGTTGCGCGAACTGATCGAACGCTTCGGGCTGCATCCGGTACTGATTCCCGATCTGTCGGATTCGCTGGACGGTCATCTCGACGCCGAGGATTTCTCGCCGGTCACCATCGGTGGCACGCCGTTGTCCGCCTTTGCCACCCTGGGCGACGCCGCCGCGACGCTGGTCATCGGCGCTTCGCTCTTTCCCGCCGCCGAATTGCTGGCAAGCCGGACGGGCGTGCCGGTGCATCGCTTCGACCATTTGCTGGGGCTGGAAGCCAACGACCGTTTGGTCATGACCTTGGCGGGCATCTCCGGCCGCAAGGTGCCGGCCCGGCTGGAACGGCAGCGGGCGCAATTGCAAGACGCCTTGCTCGATACCCATTTCATGCTGGGACAAGCCCGGATCGCCGTGGGCGCCGATCCGGATCTGCTGCACGCCTTCAGCGAGTTGCTGGCCGAAACCGGCGCGGAAGTCGTGGCGGCGGTGGCTTCCAGCCGTGCGCCGGTGCTGGCTCGGACGCCTTTGTCCCAAGTGCGGATCGGCGATCTGGAGGATTTGGAGGATTTGGCCCGCGCGCACGGGGCGGAACTGGTCATCAGCAATTCCCACGCTGCCGAAACGGCGGATCGGCTGGGCATACCGCTGCTGCGCGCGGGCATCCCCCAGTACGACCGGATCGGCGGTTATCAGCGCGCCTGGATCGGCTACGGCGGCGGGCGGCAACTGCTGTTCGATCTGGCCAACGCGCTGCTCGAACAGGCCGACCACGGCATCGCTCCCTACCATTCCATTTACTCCCGCAAAGCCGATTCACGGCAGGAGGCGAGTCATGGCGCTCCGCAGGCATTTGCGAATTCTGGCCGGTGGCATTAAGGAACGGCCCATGACTCCCAGTATCAAAGCGGCCTTCGCCACCAGCGACCGTCACAAGGTGGACCAGCATTTTGGCGCCGCCAGCGCCTTGCTCATCTATGCCGTGACCCCGAACCAAGCGACCGTGGTGGAATTCGCTCAGTTTGGCGACCTCGACCGTGACGGCCATGAGGACAAACTCGCCGCCAAGCTAGCGCTGTTGCAGGGCTGCGCGGTGGTTTATTGCCAGGCGGTCGGCGGTTCCGCCATCCAGCAGTTGCTGGCTCTGGGAATTCAGCCGATTCGGGTGGACGCCGGCACGGCTATCGCGCCCCTGCTCGCCGAGATCCAAGCGGCCCTGCGCGGCGGCCAGGCGCCGGTCTGGCTCAACCGGGCCATCGCCCGCCAGCACCAGATCGAAAGCAGCGACGAACGCTTTGCCATGATGGAAGCGGAAGGTTGGCGGGAATAGGAACAAACGACGGTTTTTTTACGGCTCCCGGTCTGGTGTTGCGTCCGGCGTCGGGGCTATTCATAAGAGCGAGGTAAAAACAGTATGGGCGCTGAACCGATCATCACCGGTATCACCCGCGGCGGCACAATCTGGACCCCCCAGTTCGTAACCGCGCTGAACGAGGAAAAGTGCATCGGCTGCGGTCGCTGCTTCAAGGTCTGCCCACGCGATGTATTGACCATCGTGCAACGGGCCATCGATGACGTCGATCTGGACGATGACGATGACGACGATGACGACAGCGATAATTCCTTCATGACGCTTTCCAATCCGATGGACTGCATCGGCTGCGAAGCCTGCTCGCGGGTCTGTCCCAAGGCGTGCTTTACCCATGAAGCGCTGCCGCTGGCGGCGTAAACAGCCGAAAAGCTCGCATGTTAACCCCCCTCTCCCGCGCGGAGAGGGACAGAAATCAAGGTTTTTTTCAGCGTTTCCGAAAGCATGGATTGCAACTAGCGTTATATACTAAACTTTATAACGATGGGTTCGGATGGAATGATATGACTATGGTAGGTAATCGAAACGAGGCGGTCGGACTGCTAGGGCTGATACCGCCGAATGTGGCGCGGGAACGGCCCTTGCTGGGCCAGCGCCAGATGGCGCTGCTGCGCGAAATCGCCGCCACCGGTTCGATCACCCAGGCCGCTCGGGCGGTCAAGCTGAGCTACAAGGCCGCCTGGGATGCGGTAAACGCCATGAACAACATGGCCGAGCAACCGCTGGTGGTCGGCATGGCCGGCGGCAAGCACGGCGGCGGCAGCCGGCTGACGGAGTACGGACTGCGGCAAATCCAACTGTACGACACGGTGGAAGGGGAATACCGACGGTTTCTGAGCCGGTTGGGCGAAAAAGTCCACGACGTGGACGAGTTAACGAACTTCATGCGGAGATTGATGATGCAGACCAGCGCGAGAAACCAATTCCTGGGTCGGGTAACCGGCCTGAACGTCGGCCCGATCAACGCCGAGGTCGGGGTAGACATCGGCGGCGGCGATCACATCACCGCCCTGATCACTCGGGGCAGCGTCGAAAATCTGGGACTCCAGGAAGGCAGCGAGGTTTACGCTCTCGTGAAAGCGTCCTCGGTGATCATCATGACCGGCCCCGAGAAACTGAAACTCAGCGCTCGCAATCTCTTGCGCGGCACAGTTTTGGATTGCAAGAAGGGCGCGGTCAACGGCGAGGTCACCCTCCAGTTGGCGGGCGGCAAAACCGTCACCGCCACCATCACCAACGCCAGCATCGACGGGCTGGCGCTCAAGGAAGGCGATCCGGCGGTGGCGGTAATCAAATCGTCCAGCGTCATTCTGGGCGTGGCGCTGTAGTCGCGGCTCACTGAAGGAGATTTTCGATGTTCCGTAGAACCTTGCTTCGCTGGCTGGGAATCGGCCTGCTTTGGCTGGCGACCGGGGTGGCTGTTCCCTCTCAGGCCGCGGAAAATCCCCCCTCCCCCCCTTTGTCAAAGGGGGGTGGCGAAGCCGGGGGGATTTTAGTATTCGCCGCCGCCAGCACCACCAACGTGATTCAAGACCTCGCCGCGCTGTACGAAAAGGAGAAAGGCGTCAAGGTCGCTACGTCTTTCGCCGCCGCTTCCGCCCTAGCCAAACAAATCGAGCAGGGCGCGCCGGCGGACGTGTTCATTTCGGCGGATTTGCGCTGGATGGATTTGTTAGAGAGCCAAAATAAGATCGTCAAGGCCAGCCGCCGCGACCTGCTCGGCAATCGGCTGGTGCTGGTCGCGCCCAAAGGCAAAGCGTTTCCGGTGAAGCTGGAAAAAGGCTTCGATCTGCCCGGCGCGTTTCAGGGCCGCTGGTGTTCCTGCGGTCCCGATGTTCCTATCGGTCGGTATAGCCAACAGGCCTTGACCGCGCTGGGTTGGTGGGCGGCGCTGGAACCGCGCCTGGCGGCGGCGGCGGACGTGCGCTCGGCGCTGGCCTTCGTCGAGCGCGGCGAGTGCGCGGTCGGCATCGTCTACGAAACCGACGCCAAGGTGTCCGACAAGGTCGAGGTGCTCGGCGTCTTTCCCGCCGATACCCACTCGCCCGTGCTCTATCCGGTCGCGCTGGTGCAAGGCGCCAAGCCGGCGGCGCAAGGGTTCCTGGATTTCCTGCGCACCCCGGCGGCGGCGAACGTGTTCCGCCAGTACGGGTTCACCGCGCTCGACTGACGGCCGGCCGTGTGGCTGTCGCTGCAACCCACGCCCGAAGAGCTGACCGCGCTCTGGCTGTC